>JAJZTT010000045.1 GCA_021848705.1 Pseudomonadota bacterium | reverse complement strand
CCGGACAGCAGCAGCACGGGCGCAACCGGCTAAGCTTCTACCACACATCCATGCAGACGAAGGTGCGAGAGAAAATGTTGCTCTGCAACGATTTTAGACAGGCGCTTTCGAGAAGTGGACTGGAGGTTTACTACCAACCCATCATCGGAATTCCGGATGATGGCACCGTCAAGGCGGAGGCACTTTTACGCTGGGCGCATCCATCCAGGGGCATGGTCAGCCCCGACATCTTCATTCCGCTGGCTGAAGAATCCGGGTTTATTGTGGAAATCGGGAACTGGGTGATGCGGGAAGTCATCTCTTCCATCCAGCAATGGCGGAAAAAATTCGGCGCTGTCATTCACGTCGGGGTCAACATTTCTCCGACACAGTTCGACCGGGAAGAGGGATTCGACTGGGTCGGCGATTTGATTGATTCGAGTCTTCCTCCCGGCAGCATCAATATCGAAATTTCGGAAGGCCTTTTGATCCGGAATGCAGACATCGTCAAAAACAGACTCTGCATGTGCCATGCCGCAGGCGTCGAGATATCGATCGACGATTTCGGAACGGGCCTTTCCGCGCTCTCCTGTCTGAACGAGTTCCCGATCGATTTCATCAAAATAGACCGATCCTTCGTGAACAGGATCGACAGCGATGGCACCAGGGAGCTCGTTGAAGCGATCATCGTGATGGCGGGAAAGCTCGGCATGAAAATCGTCACAGAGGGAGTCGAAACGAAAGATCAGCTCGATCTCATGCAAGCCTTCGGAAGCGATTACATTCAGGGATTCTATTTTTCCCCTCCCGTGACAAGGAATGAGTTCGAAAGGAAGCTGGATATGCCGGGGCAAGGATCCCGATAGCCCGGATTTACCCCATCTTTGACAAAAACCAGTTGCTTTGCGGTTTTTGGCCCCTATTTTTTGCGTAACCATCTGATTATTTGATGGTGCATTTTTGGAATCGTTTTGTTGTGCCATTTTAGCTGCATGCAACCCGATTTTCTCTGTATCCCACCTCAATACCGATTACGGCGAGATCTTTCCTGTGCGGATTGCAGAGGTCTGCAAGCCCGGGAATTCACTCCCTGCACGGCGCGCACCAGATCGCCCAGAAATACAGCAACACCAATTTAACGCGCTACTCTGAAAGGCTCAGCGTATGCCCGTTGTCGCCGCGAAAAGAAAAGCCTGCAGTCCGAGCGGAGAATTCAAAAAATGGAAATCAATCAGGAAGAAACCAGGATCGATTACAGCGAAAAGAATCCAAACGATGAAGCCGGTTTGGAGCGGGAAACGAGGTTCGAACTCGCGACCCCAACCTTGGCAAGGTTGTGCTCTACCACTGAGCTATTCCCGCGTCGCTGCAAGAAGTCGCCATTATAAGGATTTCCGGAGCATTGTCAACTCCCCCTTCCGCCGAAAGCCATTTTCAGATAATACGCCATCGAAACCAGCGTGAGGATTGCGGCGAGATAGATCAGCCATGTACCCAGCCATTCGCAGTTTATTCCGACCGCATTTCCGTCGTAGAGAAGCAGCAGGATCGCCACCATCTGGGAAGCAGTCTTCACTTTGCCGATCATGGACACCGCGACGCTTGCCGAATCCCCCACCTTCGCCATCCATTCCCTGAGCGCGGAAATGGCGATTTCCCTGCCGATGATGATGAAGGCGACGATCTCGTTGGCACGCCCGAGCTTCACCAGTACGATGAGGGCCGCCGCCACCATCAGCTTGTCCGCCACCGGATCGAGGAAGGCGCCGAATGCAGAAGTCTGCTTCAGGGCTCGTGCGAGATAGCCATCCAGCCAGTCGGTCACCGCTGCGAACAGGAACAACAACGCCGAAAACAGGTTCTTTTGCGCCGAAGACATCAGCGTATCCGGAAAATAAAACATGCCCACGAACAGCGGAATCAGGAGGATCCTGAGCCAGGTGAGAAGATTGGGAATGGTGTAGGGCACGTCAGTGTAAGTGTCTGTATATTTTTTCAGCCAGCGCGCGGCTGATTCCGTCTGCCTGTTCGAGATCCTCGATGCTCGCCGCGAGCACTCCCTTCAGTCCGCCGAAACGGGTGAGCAGGCTCTGCCTCCTCTTCGCCCCCACCCCCTCGATTTCCTCGAGACGGGAAGTCGTTCTGGCTTTCCCCCTTTTCGCGCGATGTCCCGAGATCGCAAAGCGATGCGCCTCGTCCCTTATTCTCTGGACCAGCAGCAGGCCGGGGTGATCTTTTCCCAATTGTAACGGTTTTTCCCGGTCCGGGAAAACCAGCATGTCGTTTTCCGGCTTTCTGCCCTCTCCCTTCGATATTCCGACCATGGCAGATTCGATTCCGAGATCGGCGAGCACCTCGCGGGCGACGGCAACCTGTCCGCGACCGCCGTCGATGAGGATGAGATCGGGCAAGATCCCTTCTCCTTTCGCGATCTTGCGGTAGCGCTTCTCCAGCGCCATTCGCATCGCGCCGTAATCGTCTCCCGGCGTCCCTTCGATGTTGTAGCGGCGGTATTCGGAATTCTGCAGATCCATTCTGTCGTAGACCACGCAGGAGGCGACAGTGGCCTCCCCCATGGTATGACTGATGTCGAAGCATTCTATCCTCGACGGGACCTCGGAAAGATCCAGCGCATCCCTGAGTGCCTCCAGCCTCGCTTCCTGGCTCATTTTCTCGCCGATCATGCGGGAAAGTGCAAGCCTTGCATTTTCCTTCGCCATTTCGAGCCACACCCTCCTTTCCCCGACCGGATCGCACTGGATCAGCACGTCGTGCCCCGCTTCCCTTCCGAGGGCTTCCGCAAGTGCTTCGTATTCTCCTTCGATGCCGATCAGGAGCCTGGGCGGGACCGGAGAGGAAAGGTAATGCTGGGCGAGGAAAGCCTCCATCACTTCGGCAATTTCCCTGCCTTCCGCGTTCTTCGGAAAATGACTCTTGTCCCCGAGATGCTGCCCGCTGCGGATCATCGCCACGTTCACGCAAATCGCCCCGCCTTCCTGTGCTGCAGCAATCACGTCGACATCGACCTCGCTTGCGCTCGAAACATACTGCTTTTCCTGTACCCTTCTGAGGGACTGCATCTGGTCGCGATAGAGGGCCGCCTTCTCGTATTCGAATGCTTCGGATGCCCGGTTCATCCTTTCCGCGAGCTCCTGGAGGAGTTCGTTTTGCCTGCCCGACAGGAAGGAAGAAGCCGCCTTCACATCCTCCGCATAGTCCTCTCGCCCAGCAAGTCCCACGCAGGGCGCGCTGCAGCGTCCGATCTGGTGCAACAGGCAGGGGCGCGAACGGTTGGAGAACACGCTGTCCTCGCAAGTCCTGAGCTTGAAAATCTTCTGCAGGAGGTGGATCGCCTCCTTCGCCGCCCATGCATTCGGATAGGGGCCGAAAAAACGGTGTTTCCTGTCGAGGGCTCCCCGGTAGTAGGCGAGCCTCGGAAATTCATGCCCGGTGAGCTGGATATAGGGATAGGATTTATCGTCCCGGAACAGAATGTTAAAGCGGGGCGAGAGCGACTTGATGAGGTTGTTCTCGAGGATCAGCGCCTCCGCTTCGGTCCTTGTCACGGTGGTCTCGATCGCGGCGATCTGGGAGACCATCAGCCGGATTCTCGGCGAATGGTCGCTCTTCTGGAAATAGGAGGAGACCCTGCGCCGCAATTCCCTCGCCTTGCCCACATAGATCACCACGCCGTTCGCGTCGATCATCCTGTAGACGCCCGGCTTGAGCGGAAGGGAAGCTGCCGACGCCTTCAGGTCCAAGGGTTATTCCTCGTCGAGCAGCTTCCCCGCGATCGCCCAGTTCTCGTCGGCGAGTTCGTCGAAGGAAATGTAGGTATAGGAGGCAGGTTTTCCTGCGATGCGCTCCAGCGTATCGGTGAATTCCTCGGCGATCCTTCTTTTCTGCTCGCGGGAGAGCTGGCCCGCGATCCTGACATTCACATAGGGCATGTCATTTTCTCCAGATGATTCCTGATGGAAGAGAACACTTCCCCGAACATTTCGGCTGTGAGCCGCTTCGTCTGGGTATTATAACGGCTGCAGTGGTAGCTGTCGTAGAGCATCCACCTGCCAAGCGCATGCACCCTGCCATGACCGAAAGGATGCTCCTTCGCCTTTTTTCCGATTGCCGCGAGCACCGCGTTATGGGCGATGGTACCGAGCGCGAGGATCGCAGCCCCATCCTTCAGTTCCGAGATTTCCGATGAGAGATAGGCATTGCAGGTCCGGATCTCCGAAGTTTCCGGCTTGTTGGCGGGTGGGAGACATTTCACCGCATTGGTGATCCTGCAATCTGCGAGGTGAAGGTCGTCTCCCGGCTCGGAAACCGGGCTCGATGAAAATCCATGACGGTGAAGGGTCTCGTAGAGCAGGATCCCGGCATGATCCCCGGTGAATGGGCGTCCGGTGCGGTTGGCGCCATGCATGCCCGGCGCGAGCCCGACCACGAGCAGGGAGGGGGCATCGTCCCCGAAAGGGGCAACCGGCCTTGCGTGGTAATGCGGATGTTTTTCCCCCACCTCGTCGAGAAAGTTGGAAAGACGTGGGCATTTCCTGCAGTGAAGATCGAATTTCATACGAGATGGTCCGGCGCAAGCTGACAGGGGTGGGCGGGATCGCCCATCTCGACCTGGAGGGTCGCGTGCCCGATGTGGAAGGCTTCGTGAAGGTACCCGCAAATGCCTGAAAGGAAGGCGTCTCCGGGATGCCCCTGCGGCATCACGAGATGCGCGGTGAGTGCGCGCTCTGTGGTACTCATTCCCCAGATGTGCAGGTCGTGCACTTCCGATACGCCGGGAAGCGCCGAAAGGTATTTGCGGACCGCCGCAGGATCGATGTCTTCCGGCACCGCATCCAGTGCTAGGCCGATCGAATCCTTGAGGAGATCCCAGGTGCCGTAGATGACGACGACGGAAACCACGAGGCTCACCGCAGGGTCGATCCAGCCCGCCCCGGTGAAGACCACGAGCACGCCGGAGCAGGCGACTCCGAGGGAGACCGCGGCATCGGCCGCCATGTGCAGGAAGGCTGCCCGGATGTTGAGATCATGGCTTCCATGGCGCAGCAGCAGCGCAGTCGAAACGTTGACCAGGAACCCGAAAAGCGCCACCCAGGCGACCACGCTGCCGTTCACGGGTTCCGGATGCCCGATCCTGGAAGCGGCCTCGACCATGATCCCTCCGGTGACGACGAGCAGCAGGATCGCGTTGAACAGTCCGGCGAGAATCGAGGAACTTCTGAATCCGTATGTATAGCGCGCCGAAGGAATGCGCTTCGAGAGGATCGCAGCCCCCCATGCCAGAAGCAATGCCAGCACATCCCCGAAATTGTGACCCGCATCTGCGAGGAGCGCGAGGGAATGGCTCGCCAATCCCCAGAAGGCTTCCGCGAAGACGAAGGCCAGATTGAGCGCGATGCCGATTCCGAAAGCGCGCGAGTGATCATGATGGTGATGGTGATCATGACCGTGATCGTGATGGTGATGTCCCATTACAGAAGAAGCTCCCCTTCCTTCACTCCGATTTGCGCGACATGATGCAGCGCATCCAGATAATCCCCGTCTTCCCTGAGTTCGCTCCAGGATTTCGGATGCGGCCTGCCATGCATCCTGGCGAGCCTTCCCATCGAAACTGCGGGAATCTCGCGTCTTGACGCCGCGAGCAGTTCCTCGGCGGAATCCGGTGCATTGCAGACGAGGACCATGTCGCATCCTGCCGTAAAAGCGGCTTCCGCGCGGGAGTCGATCCCGCCCGCGACCGATGCGCCTTCCATGCTGAGATCGTCGCTGAACACCACCCCTTCGAAGCCGAGCCTTTTTCTGAGGATCTCCTGCAGCCAGATTTTCGAAAATCCCGCCGGCGCCGAGTCGACAGACGGATAGATCACATGCGCGGGCATCACGGCCGCAAGTCCGAAGGAAATCATGCGCCGGAAGGGCAAAAGGTCCCTTTCATCGATCTCATCGAAGGACCGGTCGTCCACCGGAATCGCCACATGGGAATCGGCCAGGACATGACCATGGCCCGGGAAATGCTTGCCCACTGCGGCCATTCCGCCTTCCTTCAGGCCCGTCATCAGGCTGTGGGCGAGCGTTGCGATCGCTTCGGGATCGGCATGGAAGGATCGGTCCCCGATCACCCCGCTTCTGCCGTGATCGACGTCCAGCACCGGCGTGAAGCTGAAATCCACCCCGCAGGCGCGAAGTTCGGAAGCGAGCACGAAGCCGGTCTGCTTCGCCAGATGCTTCGCCCGATTCGGATGGCGATCCCAGATCCCGCCGAATTCGCGCATCGCCGGAATCCTGGTGAATCCTTCGCGAAAGCGCTGCACCCTGCCTCCCTCGTGATCGACCGCGATCAGCAGCGGCGGTGACCGCAAGGCATGGATCGAGGAGCAAAGCTCCTTCAGTTGTTCCGGGGAACGGTAATTTCTGGAAAAAAGGATCACCCCGCCCACCAGGGGGTGCCGAAGCCTTTTTCTTTCTGCCGCGGAAAGCTCGAATCCTTCCACATCCACCATCACAGGACCCAACGCCATCATTTCCCCTCCAGAACCACGAAGGCGCAGGCGACGCTCTTTTCGTCGCTGATGCTGAGGTGGTGGTTCGAGATGCCGCGAAATTCCAGAAAGGTGGAGAGCTCATCGTCGAAAGCGAAAGAAGGCTTGCCGAGTTCGTCCTTCACCACGGACATCCTGCCGAACGTGACGGGATGGCGCAATCCGGTTCCGACCGCCTTGGAAAATGCCTCCTTGGCGGCAAAGCGCTTGGAGAGGAAGCGCATCCTGTCCGCGCTCTTCATGTAATCGCCCCATTCCAGATCGGTGAGGATGCGCCTTGCCAGGCGCTCGCCGAATCTTTCCAGGAGCGCCTCCATTCTGGCGGTCTCCACGATGTCCGCGCCGATTCCGTGGATCATCTCGCAGCCAGCATGAGTTGCTTCATGGTGCGGATCGCCTCGGGAAGTCCCTCGAAGATCGCACGCGCGACGATGGCATGACCGATGTTGAGTTCCTCGATCCCGGCAATGGCTGCGATCGGCTGAACGTTGTGATAATCGAGTCCGTGACCGGCATTGACCCTGAGCCCGGCCTGCTTCGCATGATGTGCCGCTTTCACGATGCGCCGGTATTCGGCATCCCGGGCCCCGCCCCTGGAATCGGCATAATGCCCGGTATGGATCTCGACCACTGGTGCGCCTGCGGCAAGGGCGGCGTCGATCTGTTCGACGCTCGCATCGATGAAAAGGGAAACCCGGATTCCCGCATCGGCAAGCCTCGAACAGGCCTCCTTCACCCGGTCGAAATGGGCAACCACATCGAGCCCTCCTTCCGTGGTGAGTTCCTCGCGCCGCTCCGGCACGAGACAGATGTCCTGCGGGCGGATCCTGGTCGCAATGCCGATCATTTCTTCGGTCACCGCCGATTCGAGGTTCATCCTGGTCTGCAGGATTTCACGCAGGATCTCGACGTCCCGGTCCCGGATATGGCGTCGATCCTCCCGCAGATGCAGTGTGATCGAATCTGCGCCATGCTGCTCCGCGAGCAATGCCGCATGGATCGGGCTGGGATAAGTCGTTCCGCGCGCATTCCGCACCGTGGCGACATGATCGATGTTGAAGCCGAGCTGAATCATAATGTTTGCAGTTCCTGAAGCAGACGGCGCGTATGCAGGGGCTGCGCGCCGAGATGGTGATTGATCAAAATTCGCATGAGCGCCTTGCTCTGCTGCTGTGTCACCGGATCGGAATAATCCCCGGAGGCCATGTCAAGCAGGGTCTTCCCCCTGAACTTCGGCGAAACATCGGCTGCGGCAAGGCTCGGCCCGTGCTCGGTTTCGTAAGTATAATCCCGATCCGGCCTCACCGGCTCCCCGCTTTGCGCATCGGTTTCGAGGTTCGGCGCGTAACCCAGTTCCCGCAGCATTTCGACCTCGAAACGCCTCAGTATTCCCTGGAGATCGCTGCTCTGTCCAAGCGCGCGCAACGTCTGCCCGTAGCGCCCATAGAGCCCGGGATGCGCATCTTCCCTTGCCAGCAGCTTCATCAAGAGTTCGTTGAGATAGAGCCCGCAGATGAGCGCCATTCCCTGCAGGGGGGGCTGTCCTCCCTGCCATTCCGCCTTGTGGAGCGTCCTCACCTCGGATTTTCCGAACCAGCCGAGCAGCAGCGGCTGAAAGGGCCGGATGAGACCCCGGAGGCTTGAGGCGGGCCTTCTCGCGCCGCGCGCGGCGAGCGCCACCCGGCCGTGATCACGCGAAAAGATTTCGACGATCAGGCTGGTTTCTCGGTAGGGATAGGAATGCAGTACGAAAGCCTCCTGCGCATCCAGCCTGGTTTCAGCCTTCCTCATACCCCAGGCTCTTGATCACGCGCTCGTCGTCGCTCCAGCCGGTCTTCACCTTGACCCATACTTCAAGAAAAACCTTGCCGTCGAAGAGCTTTTCCATGTCCGTCCTGGCCCGGGTGGCGATTTCCTTCAATTTCGCCCCCCCCTTGCCGATCACGATCGCCTTCTGGTTCGGCTTGTCGACCAGGATCAATGCATGGATCCTTCTGAGATTGCCTTCCTGGGTGAATTTCTCGATTTCTACCGCGATCGAATAGGGAATTTCGTCTCCGAGCAGCCTGAACACCTTTTCCCGGACGATTTCGGCCGCATGGAAGCGTTCGCTGCGCTCGGTGAATTCGTCCTCGCCGTACAATGCCTCTCCTTCCGGAAGGCGCGAGGATACGGTCTTCAGGAGTTCTTCGATCTGCACGCCCTTTTCCGCGCTCACCGGAACCACGTCGGCGAAGGGGAATTTTGCAGCCACTTCCTGAATGAAGGGCAGCAGCCTCGCCTTGTCCTCGGTTCTGTCCACCTTGTTGATGACGAGCAGCACCGGGCGGTCTTCCGGCAACAGCTTCAGCACCATTTCGTCGCGAAAATCCAAATGCATCGATTCGATGACATACAGCACCACATCGACCTCCTGCAGGCTTCTCTTCACGCTGCGGTTCATCGCGCGGTTCAGTGCATTCACATGCTGGTTCTGGAAGCCGGGCGTGTCGACGAAAACATACTGGCATTCATCCGTGGTGAGGATGCCGGTGATGCGGTGGCGGGTGGTCTGGGCACGGCTCGAGGTGATGCTCACCTTCTGGCCGACCAGGCGATTGAGCAACGTCGATTTGCCCACGTTGGGGCGCCCCACGATGGCGACATATCCCGCTTTCATCGTGCCACCCCGACTGCGAGTTCGTAAGCCCGGGAAGCCGCGAGCTGCTCCGCTCCCCGGCGGTTTTCCCCTTCTCCCGAGCAGCAGATATCCAGATCAGGGATCCTGCATTCCACGCGGAAATGCTGCCTGTGCGCCTCCCCGCTGGTTTCGATCAAGTCGTAGCTGGGAAGGCGGAGCCTCCTCCCCTGCAGGTATTCCTGAAGCCGGGTCTTGGGGTCCTTGATCCTTGCATTGGGATCGATTTCCGCGATCGTCTTGCTGTAGAGTCCGGTCACCACGGAAGAAGCAGCCTCGAATCCTCCGTCGAGGAAGATCGCGCCGAATATGGCTTCCATCGCGTCCGCCAGAATGGAAGGACGGTTCTGTCCATTGCTTTTCATCTCGCCTTCACCGAGCAGCAGCCATTTTCCGATCCCGAGGCTTCTGGCCAGATCGCAGAGGCTGCCCTGGTTCACGAGATTGGCCCGAATCCTGGAAAGATCCCCTTCGGGGAGCTTCGGAAAGGAGGAAAAAAGCGCATTGGCGATTGCGCAGTTCAGCACGCTGTCGCCGAGAAATTCCAGCCGCTCGTTGTTGGGAATGCCGTGGCTCCTGTGGGTGAGCGCCTGCGCGAGCAGCGCCCTGTCCGAAAATTCGTAGCCGATCCTGAAACAAAGCTCATCCATGCTATTTTTTTCCGCTGACCGCGGATGCGTCGAAATCAATGTAGATCCCGACATTCGCGAACAAAGGCACCTTCGCCGTGTATTTCACATGCAAGCGCAACGGATTGTTGTCGATATCGAGATCGTTCGAAGTGATGGAAGTCACGTCACCCACCTCGGCGCGCTTGGAGAATGCCTGACGGATTTCCGGTCCGGATGAATTCGCAAGATCCGGATCATTGGCGGTGTCGACCAGTTCATGCCTGATTTCCGAATATTCCGTAAACACGGGAATCAGCTTGATCGCGATGATCGCGACGACGATTCCGCACGCCACCATGAACATCACGCCCAGTAGCGAAGCTCCACGCTGATGCCCCATAGCATTCTCCTCAGTTGATGAGTGTGCCGATTCTCTTCAGGTTGCCGAAATTCCACCAGATCAGGACCGCCTTGCCGACGATGTTCCTGTCCGGAACGAATCCCCAATAGCGCCCGTCGCTGCTGCCGTCCCGATTGTCGCCGAGCATGAAATAATTTCCCGGAGGCACCTTGCAGGTGAACTCGCGCTCGCCGTAGGTGCAATTCTCCCGGTGAGGAAAATCCCTCACCCCTTCGAGGCGCGCGTTCGGCGCATCCGGGTTGATGAGGATGTCATGGGTGTGCGTGCCGAGGGTTTCCTTCATTCTCGGCAGGTTCACGAAGTCGAGCCCGCCCTCCACATAACTATAGCTGCCATCCGGCTGCTGCGGCATTTCCTGCCCGTTCACGACGAGATGCTTGTCTCGATAGGTCACGGTATCCCCTGGCAGGCCCACCACGCGCTTGATGTAATCGACGGATGGATCTCCGGGATAGCGGAACACCATGACATCTCCGCGCTGCGGTTCGTTGACATTGATCACCTTGACGTCTGCAACGGGAAGACGGATGCCGTACGTGTACTTGTTGACCAGGATGAAGTCGCCCACCAGCAGGGTCGGGATCATCGATCCGGACGGAATCTTGAAAGGCTCGAACAGGAACGAGCGCAACAGGAATACCGCGAGGATGACCGGAAAGAAGCTCTTCGGATACTCCACCCACCAGGGTTCCTTCTCTCCCTTCGGCCTCTTCCTGCCGAAAGCGAACATGTCCAGAAGCCAGATCCCGCCCGTCACCACGAGCAGGATCAGCATCACCAGCGCGAAATCAATGTCCATTCTTCCCTCACTTGTTGTCTATCTGCAGCACGGCAAGGAAGGCTTCCTGGGGAATTTCCACGCTGCCGACCTGCTTCATTCTTTTCTTTCCCGCCTTCTGCTTCTCCAGGAGCTTGCGCTTTCTGCTGATGTCGCCGCCGTAGCATTTCGCCAGCACGTTCTTCCGCAATGCCTTGATGGTTTCGCGGGCGATGATCTGCGCGCCGATCGCCGCCTGCACCGCCACGTCGAACATCTGCCTCGGAATGAGTTCGCGCATCTTCTCCGCCAGCTGCCTTCCCCTGAACTGGCTGCTCGAGCGGTGCACGATGAGCGAGAGCGCATCCACTTTTTCGCCGTTGATCATGATATCGAGCTTGACGAGATCGGAGGTCTGATATTCCTTGAATTCGTAATCGAGCGAGGCATAACCGCGACTCGTGGATTTCAGCTTGTCGAAAAAATCCATGACCACTTCGTTGAGCGGCATGTCGTAGTTCAGCATGACCTGCCTGCCCATGTATTGCATGTTGCGCTGCACTCCGCGCTTTTGCACGCAGAGCGTCATCACCGCACCGACATGTTCCTGGGGAACCAGGATCGTGGCATTGATGATGGGCTCGCGGATCTCCTCGATCTTGGAGGGATCGGGCATCCTCGAAGGGTTCTCGATTTCGGCCACTTTTCCGTCCTTTGTCACCACCTGGTACACCACGGTGGGGGCGGTGGTGATGAGATCCATGTCGTATTCGCGCTCCAGGCGCTCCTGCACGATCTCCATGTGCAGCAAGCCGAGAAAGCCGCAGCGGAAACCGAAACCGAGCGCCTGGGAAGTCTCCGGCTCGTAATTGAGCGAGGCGTCGTTCAGCTTCAGTTTTTCCAGCGCGTCGCGCAATGCATCGTATTCGTTCGGTTCGACCGGATAAAGCCCCGCGAAGACCTGGGGCTGCACTTCCTTGAAGCCGGGCAGCGGCGCCGAGGCGGGCCTTGCAGCGAGCGTGATGGTATCGCCCACCTTCGCCGAATGGAGCTCCTTGATCCCGGCGATCACATACCCCACGTCTCCCGCAGCAAGGCTTTCGCGCGCCACCGATTTAGGCGTGAACACGCCCACGTCCTCGCAAAGATAGGTCAGTCCGTTGGCCATCAGGAGGATCTTGTCCTTGGGCTTCAGGATTCCGTCCACCACCCGGACCAGCATCACCACGCCGACATAATTGTCAAACCAGGAATCGATGATGAGCGCCTTGAGCGGCGCTTCGCGATCTCCTTTCGGAGCGGGGACGCGGGCAACGATCTCCTCCAGCACGTCTTCCACGCCGAGCCCGGTCTTGGCGCTCGCACGCACCGCATGCTTCGCCTCGATGCCGATGATGTCCTCGATCTCGCCGATGACCCGGTCCGGCTCGGCTGCCGGAAGGTCGATCTTGTTGAGCACCGGGATCACTTCCACGTTCTGGTCGAGGGCGGTGTAGCAGTTGGCCACCGTCTGCGCCTCCACGCCCTGGGATGCATCGACCACGAGCAGCGCGCCTTCGCAGGCTGCGAGCGAGCGGGAAACTTCGTAGGAAAAGTCCACGTGTCCTGGAGTGTCGATGAGGTTCAGTTCGTAAACCTGACCGTCCCGCGCAGCATAACGAAGCGCTGCGGTCTGCGCCTTGATGGTGATGCCCCTTTCCCGTTCGAGATCCATGGAGTCGAGCACCTGGGATTCCATTTCGCGGTCTTCGAGTCCTCCGCAATGCTGGATGATTCTGTCCGCCAGGGTCGATTTACCGTGGTCGATATGGGCGATGATTGAAAAATTGCGGATACGCTGCATCATGATTGGAGAAAAGGGGCACGTGAGTGCCCCTGGAAAGTCAATACGCGATTTTAGCGGATTTCGACCCGGATTGGTAATTCCCTATTTCCCGTTCACCTTCATGGTGATGAAGACGGAGTTGCCGCCGCGCCAGACCAGGAGCGCGATATCCTTGCCCTTGGGCACCTGCGATAGCAGTTTTTCGAACTGGTCCACGGTGCGGAGGTCGTGGTTGTTGAGCGAAAGGATCGCGTCTCCGCGGGCGAGACCCGCATAGGCTGCCGGGCCGTCCGCAACCCCTGCGACGAGCAGTCCGTGATCGGTCTGCACCTGCTGCATCTGGTCTGCCGTGAGCGGAACGAGGAGGAGTCCGAGCCGGTCGGCACGAGCGACGCTTTGCTTGCCGGAAGCTGCCGCCTCCGTCTGCGCATCCGAAGGCATTTCCCCTACCACGATGGGAAGATCGACCTCGCGTCCCTTGCGCCATACTGCCATATCCACCTTCGATCCGGGCTTGGTTTGGGCCACATCCTTGGAAAGGTCGCGCGCGCCATTGATCTTCTTGCCATCGAATTTCAGGATGATGTCGGAAGTCTGGAGACCCGCCTGCGCGGCCGGCCCGCCCGCTGCGACATGGCTCACCAGCGCGCCGTGCGCATCGGGCAGTCCGAAGGATTCGGCAAGCTCGCTGCTCACGCTCTGGATCATCACGCCGATCCTGCCGCGCGTGACATGCCCGGTGCTTTTCAACTGGTCGACCACGCTCATTGCGACATCGATCGGGATGGCGAAGGAAAGCCCCATGAAGCCGCCGGTTCGGCTATAGATCTGCGAATTGATGCCGACCACCTGCCCCTGCATGTTGAAGAGCGGACCACCCGAATTGCCCGGATTGATCGCGACATCGGTCTGGATGAAGGGAACGTAATCCTCCTGGGGAAGCGCCCTGCCCTTTGCGCTCACGATGCCGGCCGTGACGGTGTTGTCGAAGCCGAACGGCGATCCGATTGCGACCACCCATTCCCCCACCTGCAGCTTGCTTGGATCGCCCCTGGTGACGACCGGAAGATTCTTCGCATCGATCTTGATGAGCGCCACGTCGGAGCGCTTGTCCTCGCCGATCACCTTCGCCTTGAACTGGCGCTTGTCGAGCAGTTTTACCGTCACCTCATCCGCGGAGTCGACCACATGGGCGTTGGTCAGGATATAGCCGTCCTGGCTGATGATGAAGCCCGATCCGAGGGATCGGGTCTCGTAATCGCGTGGCGCCTGCTGACCGAAATAACGGAAGAACTGGTAGAAGGGATCGTTCGGGGAAATGTTGGGCATTCCCGGGACGCCCTGGCTGTGCACGATATGGGTGGTGCTGATGTTGACCACGGCGGACCCTTCCCTCTGCACGATCCCGGTAAAATCGGGAAGAGACCCTTCCGCATGGGCCGTTGCAGAACAGAAAAGGACAACGATGTAAAAGAAATATTTTGCCATCAACGCTCCTCAGTCTTGCTTCAATAAAGTTTTTTCACGATGTAAGGGCGGAACTGGAGATTTTCCCGGTTTGCCGAGCTGTATCTTCTCGACCAGAAGAACCCCGCGAAAAGACCTGCCGCCCCACCCAGAACGGATGCGCCATCGCCATGACTCGATCCCAGCGCCGCACCTGCAAGCAATCCCGCCATGGGAACGAGATACACCGCCAGGGAACTCCTGAGAATGGCGCCATCCTGCACTCCGATGGACACCTCGTCCCCCACTCTGGTTCCGATCGTATCGATCACTTCGTAACGCTGCGTCCCGGAGCAGAGCAGCTTCGAAATCGAGGATTTCCCGCATCCCTTCACCGGATCGCAATTTCCGCATCCGGACTGCTTTTCCGCCTCGACCACCGCGAATCCCGCACCGGTCTCGATCACCCTTGCACGTGCCTCGATCATGGATTTCCCCTGAAAACCACGGAATCCCCGATCTGCTTCACGGTCACGGCAGGCGTTTCGCCGACCACCGTGATCTGATAGTTGCTCGCCGGATGCGCATACAGATTGACCGCCCCCTGCCTTGCCACGCCGCTCATCGGGCGCACGCCGGGCTGGATCGGCTCGATGAACACCGACACTGCGACGATTCCGTCCGAATAGACGAGATGGGTCACCGGATAGGTCTTGCCCCGGAACATCCTTCTCATTTCCGCGATCTTCCTGAAACCCGGCGGAAGATTGCCCACATCCCACCCGCTCCTGATCACGTCCTCGCCCTGGGGCTGATCGTTGAGAATCGCAGGGGCCTTGACCGGCAGGGTGGGTTTGAGCAGATCGCGATCGATCCTGCCGCCGATCTTCACGTAAGTGAATGCAAACTGCTCCACGACCTTGTCCTGATCGCTGATCATGGCCGCTTTCAACAGCAGATCGCTATCCGCATCGATCCAGAGCTTGTGCCCGTAACGGAAGCCATCCTTCGGGATGAGCAGCAGGATGCGGGCTCCATATCCTGCGAGCCGCTCATGCCCGGCTTCCTCGAGCTGGTAGTTTTCGGAAAGCGTCTGCAGCTGATCCGGAAGCAGCGCTGGAAACCCTCTCCTCGCCACCGCATGGCGCTCGCGCTCCATGGATTGCTGGTCCGGATAATAGAACCGCATTTCCCTGCCGTTGCAGATGATTTCCCTGGGAGGGCCGTCGAGCCTGACGATTCTCTGATGTTCTCCCGACTGATCGACGAGGTGATAGATGCGCGTGCTCTCGATCTGGGATTCGCGCTGGAAGATGAAGGTTCCCTGGTAATTCAACTGGTGCGCTGCGGAAGAAATCTTCTGCAGCAGCGCCATGGAATCCTGTGAACTGAGCGGGGTGCCCGCCAATGCGGCATTCGAAAGCAGCGCAAACAGAAAAACCACTGCTCTCATCGGCTGCTATCCTGATAGGTATCCGAAACGGTCCTGATGTTGGAAGTCAGCATGTCCGAGCGCGGGGAAAATTCCTGGTGCGCGAGCAGGTAATCGTTCAGCCCGGATTTCATCACGTTGAGGTGAACCGCCTGGGCAACCTGCTTCGGCACGGGCGATGTCGAAGGACTCTGCAGCGCAACCCAGCCCACCAGGGACACTGCTGCAAAGGATGCTGCTGCGGAAAGCGCATAAAATCCGGCCCTCTGCATGCCGGACTTGCGCGGAGGCGAAAGCACGGTGGGCTCTTCGGCGAGCGCAGAAGAGAAGTCGAGATGGAGATCCGCCCTGAACCCTTCCGGGTCACGGATCGCATCTCCGATCATGTGATAGAGCAGCCAGTCTCCGCCCTCATCGTCTTTCAGCCTGGCGATCACCCGGCCCGCATCCTGTTCGTCCAGCTCGGCATCCATCAGCATCGAAATGTCTTGTTTCATCTCACCACCTCTTGTTCTTCCGGGGTTCCAGCATCGGCCTCAGCCTGTCTGCAATCACTTCCCTTGCGCGAAAAATCCTCGACCGCACCGTTCCAATCGGGCAGTCCATGATGCTCGCAATTTCATCATAACTCAGCCCTTCGATTTCCCTCAGCGTGATCGCCGTCCTGAGTTCCTCCGGCAACCCCTGCAGGGTTTCGTTCACTGTTCGGGCAATCTGCTTGCTCATGAGCTCGTTCTCGGGAGTCGTCACTTCCCAAAGGCTGGCGCCTTCTTCCGAACTCTCGGCCTCCTCGTTGTCGAGGCTGGTCGTCGTGGGAGCCCGACGTCCCTGGGCGACCAGATAATTCTTTGCCGTGTTGATG
>JAJZTT010000044.1 GCA_021848705.1 Pseudomonadota bacterium | reverse complement strand
TTCCGATCTGAGCGGCTGCATGCCAATCAGCATGGCAAAGCACCCGATCATCTTGATGGAGTTGCTCGCCAGCATCACGCGACCCTTGGGGATGGCGTCGGCAAATGCGCCCACGAACGGGGCGAGGACGATGTAGGAGAGGACGAAAAATTCCCTCAGCAGGGGTTCATGCCACTGGGGCGAGTCGAGCAGCTTCAGGAGCGCGATCGCTGCGAAAAGCAGCGCATTGTCGGCTAGCGCAGAGAAAAACTGGGCAAGGATAATGATGTAGAAACCGCGATTCATCCAGTGGAGCGCTAGTTGCAAAAAATCGTGAAGGAAAAAACCATCAAGGTTTATACCACGAAAGCCGGGATCTGCGAAGATTTTCTTGGCCGGGCTATGCTGGGGGGGATATTTGTGATTGAATGGAAAAATTGCACTTCGAATTCATGATGACCAGACCCATAGAAGCGAGGATCAGCCTCGACGCACTTTCGAAAAATCTTTCCAGGGTGAGGGATTTTGCTCCCGGTTCGGCCGTTCTTTCCGTGATCAAGGCCGATGCCTACGGGCATGGACTGCTTCCGGTTGCATCCGCCCT
Organism: Pseudomonadota bacterium; assembly: GCA_021848705.1. GTDB lineage: Bacteria > Pseudomonadota > Gammaproteobacteria > Burkholderiales > JABEVD01 > JABEVD01. The sequence continues at coordinate 15,986 of JAJZTT010000044.1, read as the reverse complement.
TTCCGGTTCGGAAGGATTCGCGCTGCTCGAACTCGGGGAGGCGCTGAAACTGCGGCAGGCCGGATACCGGCAGAAAATCGTCCTGCTGGAAGGATTCTTCTCCGCTGCCGAGCTTCCGGAGATTTCCGCAAACGAAATCGACATCGTCGTCCATTGCAAGGATCAACTGGACATGCTTTGCTCGGAAGCCTTGCCAAAACCGGTCGGCGTTTTCCTGAAATTCAATTCCGGAATGAACCGTCTCGGTTTCGACCGCAAAGGATTTTACGCTGCCCTGGAGCGGCTTCGCAGGTCGGACAATGTTTCCGGGATCGTGCTCATGACGCATTTTCCCGCAGCGGATCTGGAGGCGGGAATCACATCGGAAATGAGCGAGATGGAAGCGGTTTTGAGCGGCCTTTCCTTTCCCCTGAGCCTTGCCAATTCTGCTTCCCTGATCCGTTACCAGGAAACGAGGACGGGATGGGTGAGGCCCGGCATCATGCTCTATGGCGCCTCCCCTTTTCCGGATACGAGCGCTGCAGCACTGGGCCTCACTCCGGCGATGACGCTCTCTTCCAGGATCATCGCTGTCCAGGACCTGAAGACCGGCGCAGGCGTTGGGTACGGTCCGATGTTCCGCGCGGATCGCCCGATGCGGGTCGGGGTCGCGGCATGCGGATATGCCGACGGTTACCCTCGTCATGCGCCCAACGGAACTCCGGTTCTGGTCGGAGGGAAGCGCAGCCGCACGGTCGGGCGTGTTTCCATGGATATGCTGTATGTCGACCTCTCCGGAATCGACCATGCCGGGATCGGAACGGAGGTCGTGTTCTGGGGGGAGGGACTTCCTGCTGAAGAAGTTGCCCATGCCTGCGGCACGATCAGCTACGAGCTTTTTTGCGCCCGTGCTCCCCGGGTCCCGGTCACCTACTATTGATCATGGCGAAAGCGAAAACGAGTTATTCCTGCACCGAATGCGGCGGGCAAAGTCCGAAGTGGCAGGGCCAATGTCCGCACTGCCAGGCCTGGAACACGCTGGTCGAAATCGTCCAGGAGAATGTGCAGCCCCGTTTTGCCGCGATTTCGAAGACGAGCGAAATCAGGAAGCTGAGCGAAGTCGAAGCGCAGGACATTCCCCGCTATCCCACTGGAATCGGAGAATTCGACCGGGTTCTGGGCGGCGGCATGGTCGAAGGGGGCGTGGTGCTGATCGGCGGGGATCCCGGGATCGGCAAATCCACCCTGCTGCTTCAGGCGCTTTGCCTCATGAGCCGTTCCATGCCCGTTCTGTACGTGAGCGGGGAGGAATCGGCGCAGCAGATCGCGCTTCGCGCAAGGAGGCTGCAGCTCGATGCAGGGGAGGTCGAGATTCTTGCCGAGATCCAGCTTGACCGGATCCAGTCGGCGCTGCTTTCCGGCGATCCGAAAGTCGCCGTGATCGATTCCATCCAGACCATTTATTCCGATGCGCTTTCTTCCGCGCCAGGTTCGGTCGCCCAGGTCAGGGAATGCGCGGCCCAGCTCACCCGGATCGCCAAGCAGACCGGCATCACCGTGATCCTGGTAGGACATGTCACCAAGGAAGGCGCGATCGCGGGCCCTCGCGTGCTCGAGCACATCGTCGACACCGTGCTGTATTTCGAGGGAGACACCCATTCGAGCTTCCGGCTGGTCCGTGCCTTCAAGAACCGCTTCGGTGCGGTCAACGAGATCGGGGTGTTCGCCATGACGGAAAAGGGAGTGAGGGAAGTGAGCAATCCTTCCGCGCTCTTTCTCTCCCACCATTCGGAACAGGTTTCGGGTTCCTGCGTGATGGTCACCCAGGAAGGTACCCGCCCCCTGCTGGTCGAAGTGCAGGCGCTCGTCGACGAGGCGCACGCGCCCAATCCGCGGCGACTCACCGTGGGCCTCGATCAGAACCGGCTCGCCATGCTGCTTGCCGTGCTGCACCGGCACGCGGGGATCGCCTGCTATGACCAGGATGTTTTCGTCAATGCGGTGGGCGGTGTCAGGATCACCGAGCCCGCATCCGATCTTGCGGTATTGCTTGCCATCGTCTCGAGCCTGAAGGACCGGCCTCTTCCGGGGAAACTGGTTGTGTTCGGGGAGGTCGGGCTTGCCGGGGAAGTGAGGCCGGTGCAGCGCGGACAGGAGCGGTTGCGCGAAGCGGCCAAGCTCGGTTTCGAGAGGGCCGTCATTCCGAAGGCGAACCGGCCGAAGGGCGGCGTCGAGGGAATGGAGATCGTGGCCATCGATCGACTTTCGGATGCGATTTCCTGGTGGAGGAGCGGCTGATGGATCCTCATCCGTATTCCCTGCTGACGCCGGATGCGGTGCTCGATGCTGTGGAAAGTGCTGGATTTTTCTGCGACGGCAGGCTGCTTGCACTCAACAGCTACGAAAATCGCGTCTACCAGGTCGGCCTGGAGGAGGGGGCGCAACTTGTCGCCAAGTTCTACAGGCCCGGCCGATGGTTGGATGAAGAAATCCTGGAAGAGCACGATTTCACGATCGAGCTTTCCGGGCGCGAAATTCCGGTCGTCGCGCCGATTGCAGACGAAAAGGGCAGCACCCTGCACGAATCGGGCGGATTCCGCTTCGCGCTCTATCCGAAGCGCCCCGGGCGGGTGCCTGAATTGTCGGATCCGGATACCCTGGAATGGATGGGGAGATTCATCGCCAGGATCCACGCCGTGGGCGGAACCAAACCCTTCCTGCATCGTCCCTCCATCGATATCCTGAGTTTCGGATTCGAGCCTTGCCGTTTCCTTCTGGAAGGGGGATTCATTCCCACAGACCTGGAAGTCGCGTACTCCACTCTGGTCGATCAGCTCCTTGCGGAAATCGGTGACTGTTTCGGCAGGGCGGGAAAGTACAGGGAGATCAGGCTGCACGGCGACTGTCATCCCGGCAACGTGCTTTGGACCGAAGAAGGGCCTCATTTCGTCGATTTCGACGACTGCAGGAACGGGCCCGCGATACAGGATCTGTGGATGCTGCTCTCCGGAGACCGGGCAGAGATGACGCTGCAACTGTCGCACGTGCTCGAAGGCTACCGGGATTTTTGCGATTTCGACCCTTCCGAACTGCACCTCCTGGAAGCACTCAGAACCCTGCGCATGATCCATTATTCCGCCTGGCTTGCGAGGCGCCGGGAAGATCCTGCATTCCTGAGCGCTTTTCCCTGGTTCAATACCCAGAAATACTGGCAGGACCAGATTCTCGCGCTGCGCGAACAGGCGGCCCTGCTTCGCGAGCCCCCCCTTTCCCCCCTGTGATCTACCCCTTCGCCAAGCCTTTGTCAAGCTGGCAGAATTGCCGGGTGGACAGGGTGATTGCAAGCCGCTATTGTTGCGGTTTTGCGATAGTCTTTCGGTGTGAAATTCCGGTCGCATCAAGTTCGATTTGCTTTGTGTAATGAGAATAAGTTAAAGTAAACTGCAAAAGTACCGGATGGGACCGAATGCTTGCCTGGATCGCCTTTCCGGCCGATGGGGAACGATATCAACTTAGGAGGGCCCTTTCATGGCAGAAGAGGACAGGAAAATGTCCCGTCGTGCCTTTCTCAAAGGAGCAACATCTCTGGCAAAGGTGGCGGGAATTTCAGTACTGTTGGACAGGCGGGTTTTGGCTGCGAAACTCGCATCGAAGGAAACCGTGCATTATCAGTGGAAGCCGAATGGCGACGAGCAGTGCAGCAGTTGCCTGAATTTCATACCAGGACCGAAACCGAATTCAATCGGCGCGTGTCATGTCGTGGAAGGGCAGATTGCACCCAACGGCTGGTGCATCGCTTTTTCCCCGAACATATAAAGGCTTCCCGCCGGCGGGAGCCGGCGTAGAAATAAAAAAAAATCAAAATGGCATCCGGCTGGATGAAGGGGGGAACTCGGGTTCCCCGTAGATTGCTAACGCCCTGGAGGGGGGATATGGAAGCTACTGCGGATAATCGTGAATCTGGTGCCGGTGTAGAGGGGGGGGCGGCGTTCTATCCTTCGGCGGTCTATCGACCATCCGGGGGAAGGAAAAGCGGCGTGGCCCGCGGCCTGACGCCGGTCTATCTTTCGGCGCTCGGCCTGATCGCTTTTCTTTCCTTTGCTTCATACTACATTCTTCACCAGATCCTGAGCGAGCAGGTGAAGAGTGCGGCGGTCATCAACGTGAGCGGCGGACAGGCGCAGCTCGCACAGCGGATCGACTACTTCGCACTGGAACTGGTCGCTGTGGATGATTCGCACAAACGGGACATCATCCGCAGGGTGTTGCTGGAAACCGCGAAAAAGATGGAGGCTGCGCACATCGGTCTCATCAATGGCAATGCCCAGATGAATCTTCCCGGAAATCCATCCGACGAGCTGAAAGCCATCTATTTCAAACCTCCCTACCAGCTCGACCAGCAGGTCAGGGATTATGTTGCCCAGGCTAGGCAAATGGCTGCTGAAGCCGATGCCAAACTGGGATTCCAGAACACGCATCTTCGCTACCTTCTCGGTCGCGGTCCCGGCTTCCTGCAAAAATCCCTCGATGCGGCAACCCACCAGTACCAGGTGGAAAGCGACGCTGCCGTCAAGCGAATCCAGAACCTGGAAACCGGAGCGCTGGGCCTCACCCTGTTCACTCTCGCGATGGAGGCATTGTTCATCTTCCGTCCCATGGTCAACCGGATCCGCAAGAGTACCGGAGAAATCGAGGAAGCGAGGGAGTTCAGCGAAAACGTGGTGAGCACCGCCCAGGCGCTGATGGTGGGCATGGACAGGAACGGCAAGGTCACGCTTTTCAACCAGCAGGCCGAATCGGTGACCGGCTGGGGGCATGACGACGCCATGAACAAATCCTTCATCGAATCGTTCATCCCGGAAGACTGGAGGGAAAACTGGAACGACATCTTCAGGCGCATGCTGGCGGGGGAAGGTGCGAGTTCCATCGAATCTCCGCTCCTGACCCGCAGGGGGAATCAGCGCATCGTGACCTGGAACAACACTCTGGTGAGGGACAGCAAAGGCGCTCCGTCCATGGTGCTCGGCACCGGTATCGACGTGACCGCGAGGAGGGAGGCCGAAGAGGCGCTGAAGCTGGCGCTGGAGGAGCAGGAGCGTTCCGGCGAACGGTTGCGCAAGGAAATCGCGCTCGCTGCGCAACTGCAGCGGGTTCTCCTTCCCCCATCGGACTTTTCCCTTCCCGGGCTGCGCGGAGAAGCCGAATTGCTCACTTCCAGCGAAGTCGGCGGCGATTATTACGATTACTACGAGGTCGGCGGGCACCGCACCGTCGTCCTGGTGGGCGACGTGAGCGGCCATGGCGTTGCCTCCGGAACCATGGTGAGTGCCGCCAAGGCCGGCGTCAACCTCCTTTCCACGGAAGGAGTCGCCGATCCGGGCGAAATTCTCAGAAGGCTGAACGAAACCATTCTCGCGACCGCCCGCCAGTCGATGCTGATGACCATGGCCTGCGTGAGCATCGACACCAGAACCGGCGAAATCTTCTTCGCCAATGCGGGGCACCAGTTCCCCTACCTGCGCATCGCGGGCGAATGGATCCATCTGGAAGCGGGCGGGCTTCCGCTTGGCAAACTGCAAAAGACCAGCTGGCCGGTCGAGGCGTTCGGTTGGGAGGTCGGCGACCGGCTCTTCATGTTCACCGACGGTGTGGTGGAATCCGAATCGCCGGATGGAGAACCGTTCGGATACGACAGGCTGGAGGATCTGCTGAGAAATTACGGATCGGAGCCGGCAGAGGTGCTGCGGGCGCGCATCCTCGAGGCGCTTCAGGAGCATTGTGGAAGCTCCGGTTTCGCAGACGACGTGACCCTGCTCAGCGTCGACTATACCGAGCAGATCATGGGACGCGCGACGGCCCGCTTCGGCGTCAAGGACGAGGAGCAGGAGCTGGTCAGGATCGCTGAAACCTTCTACAGGTCGAGGAACAATCCCTTCTCGCCTCGCATTGCCCGTCAATCCATGGTCTTCCTCGCGGAAGGCCCCTACTTCGACCTGCTGCCCAGATTGAGCCAGGACGGGATTCGCCGGGTTCTGCCCAGGCACCAGAAACTCATTTCCAGACTGGGCTGGGATTCCCTGCTTTCGCAGCATCAGGTCCAGGTGGGAGACGACATTCACCGCCTGATTCCGGATTCCGAGATTCACAGGCAGTTCGAGCTCACCCATAGCGACGACAAGCTGTTCGTGATGCAGGAAGTGGAAGCCTGGCTGGCGGAAGTCGGAGGGGTGAGTCCCGAGCATCTCGACGCAGTGGTGCTGCTGCTGGACGAAATGATGGAAAATGCCCTTTATGCTGCCCCACGCGACTGGAACGACAAGCCGATCTATGCGAAGGGAGCGCAGCGTCCACTGACCGAAAAGGAGATGATCCGGGTGGATATCGTGCTCGGCAGGGAAACCCTCGGCATCATGATGACCGACAACTGGGGGACGCTCACGCCGGCCATCTTCCTGAAGCGCATGTCCCTGCATCGCATGGGAATGGGCATCGAGGCAGGGGTCGGGGGAAGCGGCCTCTACCTCATGTGGCGCATGTCTGGATACCTGCAGATGCGGGTGCACCCGAAGCGGCAGACCCAGGTGACAGCCGTTCTGGATCTCACCGCTTCCGTGGATCCGGAAACCGACAAGGGATTCCAGTTCCTTTATCATAGTGAAATGGACGAGGTCGCACGCAATGACGAGCAACAGCACACTCTCTATTAATTTTCAGCCGGGCAGTCCCGTCGTGGAACTCGTCGGGTCCATCGACGTCGATGCGGCCCCCGTGCTTTCGGAACTCTCTTCCATGAAGGATGGGGAGCGCATGGTTCTCGACTTCACCAGGGTGCAGCGGGTCAATTCCATGGGGCTTGCCCAGCTTCTCAAGGTGTTCGAGGAACTGAAGGCGCGAAGGATCCGCATCGAGGTCCAGAACATGAACCGCATGGTCAACATGCTGTTCAAGATGACGGGGATGAACCGGTTTCTGGGCGTTGGAGAAGGCGTCAGGGTGGAGCCGGCCCAGGCTCCGGTGGCCCAGTCGGAAGGGGGGGCGGCTGAAGAACCCCTTCCGGGGGAAAAGCTCAACTTCATGGTCAGCCTGCAAAGCAGTCAGCAATTGAGCGGCTGGTATTTCATGAACACCTATCTGCAGCGGCAACTGGGGCGACCGATCCGCTTCGAGCCTGTGCACGGCGCACTCGGGCAGTCCGGCACCATGCTGAAAGGCAATCCGGACATCGTTTTCGCCAAACCTTTCGATGCCTGCGCGCTGATGCAGCAGCGCGGATTCATCCCGCTTCTGAGGCCGAAAGCGATGGTGGACGAGATCTGCATCCTCTCCCGTGCAGCCGATTCCCGTCAGAAACTTTCCGAATTCGGCAATGCCAGGATTGCAGTGGCAGCATCCAGCGACAGCTTCGTGTATCTGCTGGGACGCTTCCTGCTGGACGAGAGCGGCATCGATTCGGAATCCATCGAATTCGATTTCGCTGGAACCGAAGTGAAGGCGATGAGGCTTTTGATCGACGAGGAAGTGGACATGGTCATCATGCTTTCGGAGGCCTACAAGAACCTTTCCGGGCTGGTGAGGTCGATGACCAGGCTGCTGGACGAGACCGATTCCTGCTATGCATTTCCCCTGCTTTGCGCTTCCCCGCAGCTCAAATCCATCCATGCGCAACTGAAGAAGATCATGCAGGCAATGGAAGACGAGCCGAGGGGGAGGCTGGTGCTGCAGGATACGCTTTTGTCGGGATGGATGGAGCCGCTTGCTGACGAGATCCGCATGCTGCTCATGCTGTTCAGCCGTTATTCCGCACCCGAGAAAGTCGAGGTCTGATCACTCGGCCAGGGTTGCGGCGACCAGGATCGAGCCGATTCCGAGCGCTATCAGCGCTACCTGCTGGATCGTGGCCCTGATTTCCGTGCGCTTGTGCAGGCCGGGAATCAGGTCCGCCACCGATACGTAGATCATGCTCGATGCCGCGAGTGCCAGCAATGAGGGAATGACCCCCTTCATCGACTGCAGCATGACATAGGCGAGAATTCCGCCGACCAGGGTCGCACCGCTGGAAGCGAGATTGAACAGGATCGCCTGCCTTTTCGTGTATCCGGAGTGAAGCAGGATCATGAAATCTCCGACTTCCTGGGGGATTTCGTGCGCGATGATGGCGATCGCCGTGACCAGGCCGAGATGCAGGTCGCTCATGAAGGCTGCGGCGATCAGGATGCCGTCCACGAAATTGTGGAAAGTGTTCCCCACCATGATCATGAGCCCGCTCCTGCCGTGATCGTGCGATTCGTGAGCCTCGCAGTCCTCTGCATGGCAATGTCGCCAAAGCACCAGTTTTTCCAGGATGAAGAACAGCAGGATGCCGAACAGGATGGTTGCGGTCAGCGTGGCGGGATTTTGCGTGAGCCTGAATGCTTCCGGGAGGATTTCAAGGAAGGCTGCCCCGAGAAGCGCTCCCACCGCATAGCTGATCAGCATGGGGAGCCAGGAAGCGCGCATGCTGAGCGCAAAGGTGCCTGCCAGGAGCAGGCTGGCAAGTCCTCCCAGGGTGCTGGTTGCAACGATCCATTCAATGACGGGCATGAAAGTCCAGTCGAAATGAAACGCTGAATTGTAGCAGATCGGTCAGATGCTTTCGAGCCAGACGAACGCGCCCATCCTGCCGGTGCTTCCGTCCCTGCGATAGGAAAAAAATTTTTCAGGACTTCCGTGAGTGCAGGAATGGCCTCCTAAGACCTGTCTCACGCCTGATTTTTCCAGCTTCATTCTGGAAATGGCGAAAAGATCCGCGTGCCATTTTCCTTCGAGCCTGAAAAATGCCCGGTTTTCGTTGGGGAATGCATCCAGCACTTCTTCCCCGATTTCGAAGGCATTTGGGCCGATCGCAGGGCCGAGCCAGGCGATCAGGTTTTCATCGCCGATGGCTTCCACCGTTCTTTCCAGGATTCCCGATGCGAGTCCGCGCCATCCGGCATGGGCTGCGCCCACCACACCCTTTCCGGCAAAAAGTACTGGAAGGCAGTCTGCGGTCATGATCGCGCATACGATCTTTTCTTGCCGCGTGAAGCTTGCATCTGCTTGCCGCATTCCTTCGCTTCCGGCATCGATGACGCGGGTTCCGTGAACCTGGTCGAGCCAGCATGGTTCCGCGGGGAGCATCTCGCGAACCCGGCGCCGGTTTTCCTCCACATTTGCCGCATCGTCCCCGACATGCAGGCCCAGATTGAGGCTGTCGTATGGGAGCGGGCTCACGCCGCCTTCGCGCGTGGTGAAGAAGGCCCTGACGGATTCCGGGGCTGACCAGTCCGGGCGGATGACCTTCATTTCAGGTTCTCCAGCAGCGAAGCAAAATCTTCCGGGATGGATGATTCGAAGGTCATGGGCTCTCCGTTTTCAGGGTGGACAAAGGAGAGCCTTCTCGCATGCAGCGCCTGCCTGGGAAAGGAGGCGAGCAGGGCGGAGTTCTCGGATTTGCCGGGCTTCGATCCATAGACCGGATCGCCCACCAGAGGATGTCCGAGATGCTGCATGTGCACGCGGATCTGATGCGTCCTTCCGCTTTCCAGGGAGCATTCGAGCAGGGTGCATCCCGGGAAGGTGTCGATCACCCTGTAATGAGTCCTGGCGGGTTTTCCCTGCGCGACAGGAGCCATCCTGGTGCGATGCGCAGGATGCCTCCCGATCGGAATGTCGACGGTACCTCCGCTTTCCACAATGCCATGCACCAGGGCGAGATAGATGCGCTTCACCGTTCTTTCCTGGAGCTGACGAACGAGGCTGGTCTGGGCCGTGAGCGTCCTCGCGACGACCAGGAGTCCGCTCGTTTCCTTGTCGAGCCGATGCACGATGCCGGCTCTTGGAATCGAGGAGAGTTCAGGCGCATGGTGTAGGAGCGCATTCAGCATCGTTCCATCCCGGTTTCCGCTTCCGGGATGCACGACGAGTCCTGCGGGCTTGTCGATGACGAGCAGGGAATCGTCCTCGTACAGGATGGAGAGGGCGATTTCCTGGGGGGCATGCTCCGATTCGCAGGGGTCCGGCTCGGCCTCCAGCAGGATCTTTTCACCACCCCATACCTTTTCCCTGATGGTGCAGGACTTGCCCTGCAGCAGTACGTTTCCTTCCCTGATCCAGTGCTGCAGACGGCTTCTGGAATATTCCGGGACGAGCTTCGCAAGCGCCTGATCGAGGCGGAAACCGGAATAGTCCATGGGGATCGTCAAATCGATACGCCTGCGCGAGGATGGGGTATAATCAACGGGTTTTCCGACGGGATTTTTCATGAGACATAGTTTAGCCCTAATTCTTGCATTGATGATAGCCGGATGCAGTCTGCTGCCGAGTTCTCACGACGCTTCCGAGGACACCGCTTCCGTGAGCGAACTGTATGCGAAGGCGAAAGTCGAGATGAATGCGGAAAATTACGAGAAGGCGACCGAATACCTGGAAAAACTCCAGTCACGTTTTCCCTACGGCATCTATGCTCAGCAGGCGCAACTCGATCTCATCTATGTGTATTACAAGAATGAGGATTCCGCTTCAGCGATCGCGGCAGCGGACCGCTTTGTCAAGTTCCATCCCAACAGTCCCGCCGTGGATTATGCCTATTACATGAAGGGCCTTGCCAATTTCATCGGCGATACCGGGGTGATTTCCTCGATGGTGCAAAAGGACATGAGCAAGCGCGATCCGAAATCGGAGACCGAGTCCTTCGAAGCCTTCAAGCAACTGGTCACCCGCTTCCCGAGCAGCAAGTATGCGCCCGATGCAAGGCAGCGCATGCTGTATCTGGCCAACAACCTGGCCCTGCACGAGACCCATGTGGCCGAATACTACTACCGCCGCGGAGCCTATGTCGCCGCCATCAACCGCGCAAAGGAGGTGTTGCTGAAATTCTCAGGGACCCCTTCCACCGAAAAGGCGCTGATCGTCATGGTACGTTCCTACGATGCGCTCGGCATGACGCAGTTGCAAAAGGATGCCGAGCGGGTGCTCGACTCCACCTATCCGGAATGGAAAGCGAAAAAGGTGGTGGAGAAGAGGACTTCCTGGTGGAATTTCTGGAAGTGAGGATCAAAGGGTCCTCTCGAGCCTCCTGATGGCAGGATCCTGAGTCGGTCCGGAAGAAAAGCCGAGCGCCGACATCAGATCGAGCATGGGGGCGTTGGCGGCGAGCACGTCCCCCCACATCTTTTTCACGCCTTTCTCCCGCGCGCTTTCCATGAGGTAGAGCATCAGCTTTGCGCCGAGCCCCTTGTGCTGCCATTCGTCCGCGATGACGATGGCGAATTCGCAGCTTTCACCCGATGCATCGACGACGTAGCGGGTTACCCCGAGTTCGATTTCGCGTCCCTTTTCCGTGGTCATGGCGATGAAGGCCATTTCGCGATCGTAATCGATCTGCGTGAAACGGGAAAGCATTTGCGGGGTGAGTTCACGGATGGGGGCGAAAAAACGCATGTAACGGGTCTGTTCGGACAGATTCTTCACGAATTCCTGCTCCGCTTCAGCATCTTCAGGCCGGATCGGGCGGATCGTCACCAGTGTTCCGTCGCTGAGCAGCCATTCCCTTTCCAGTCTCGATGGATAGGGATAGATCGCCATGTGCCCGTATGGAGCGCCCGTTGCGGGATAGTCGACGATGATGCGGGCATCTGCAGCGATTGATCCTGTTTCGTCTACGATCAGCGGATTGATGTCCATTTCCTTCAGCCATGGGAGTTCGCAGATCATCTCGGAAATTCGGAGCAATACGTTTTCCAGCGCTTCCCTGTGGATTGCCGGCATGGCCCTGAAAGCGCCCAGCATTTTCGAGATTTTCGTTCTCGAAATCATGTCCTGGATGAGGTGATGGTTGAGGGGAGGGAGCGAAAGCGCGACATCGCCGAGCGCCTCCACAGCCGTGCCTCCGGCTCCGAAGGAGACGACCGGGCCGAAAACGGGATCGGTCGTAACGCCAACCATCACTTCGCGCCGGTTCGGGCGGTTCAGCATCGGCTGGATCGAGATTCCTTCGATCTTCGCCCCCGGCATCGCCCGGGTGACGTTTTCCATGATTTCCCGGTAGGCATTGGCGACCTCCCTGGAGTTTGCGATGTTGAGTCTGACCCCTCCCACGTCCGACTTGTGGGTGATGTCCGGGGAGTGGATCTTCATCGCGAGCGGAAATCCGATTTCGATGGCGAGCAGCATGGCTTCAGAGGGCGATCGAGCGACGAAGGTTTGCGATACGGGAATGTGGAATGCGGCCAGTAGCGCCTTCGATTCGATTTCGTTCAGGATATGGCGTTTTTCGGCCAGCGCGCCTTCTATCAGGATTCTGGCACCTTCGACATCGGGTTCGGCGTGATCCTGAGAAAGGGAGCCCGGAACCTGGAGCAGAAGCTGCTGGTTCCTGTGGTAGCTTGCCAGATAGGAAAAGGACTCCACGGCGGTTTCCGGGGAACGGAAGCTCGGAATTCTCGCCAGATCGAATTCCTTTCTGCTCGATGCGACGCTCGACTCCCCCATCCAGCACGCCAGCATCATCTTCCTCTCTCGCTTGGAAAGTTCGACCAGCGCATCCGCGACTTGTTTCGGCTCCGTCATCGCCTGCGGGGTGAGCATGACGAGCACAGCATCCACCTGCGGATCCTTCATGCAGGCTTCGACTCCCTTTGCGAATCGCTCCGTGGTGGCATCCCCGATGATGTCGACCGGGTTGCCCCGGGACCAGTTCGCAGGCAGGAAGGCATCGAGGTCCCGGATGGTTTCGTCCGACAGGGCGGCGAGCGCGATGTTGCAGTCCGCAGCGCTGTCTGCCGCCATGACGCCGGGGCCTCCGCCGTTGGTGACGATGGCGAGACGGTCTCCTTTCGGCCGGTTGGGTGCGGAGAGCACCTTGGCCGCCGCGAAAAGCTGCGAATAGGTCTTCACCCGCACGGTTCCCGCCCGCCTCAATGCGGCGCCGAAAACGGCGTCCGCGCCAACGATCGAACCGGTGTGGGTCTGCGCTGCCCTGGAGCCGATTTCGTTTCTTCCCACCTTCAGCACCAGCACCGGCTTGGTCCTTGCCGCAGCCCGCAGCGCGCTCAGGAAGCGCCTGGAGGACTTGATTCCTTCCACATAGATCAGGATGCTGGAGGTTTCCGGGTCTGCGAGCAGGAAATCGAGGATTTCACCGAAATCGATGTCGAGCGCATCCCCCATGGAGATCACGCTGGAAAATCCGACATCCGTTGCGGTTGCCCAGTCGAGCAAGGCAGTACAAAGCGCGCCAGATTGCGAAACCAGGGCGAGGTTGCCCGGTTTGGCGCCTGCCTTGCCGAAGGTGGCATTGAGCCCACGGGAAGGGCGCATCACGCCCAGGCAGTTGGGGCCCACGATGCGGATTCCCCAGGATTTCGCCCTGGAGGAAATCTGTTCGGTCTGCAGGCGGTCCATTCCGGCGGTGATGATGACGGCGACCTTCACTCCTTTTCTTCCGCAGGAATCCATGAGTTCGGGAATGGAGTTGGGTGGGGTGACGATGACCGCCATGTCCACATCCCCGTCGATGGTATTGATGTCCGGATAGGCGCGAATGCCCAGTATGCTTTCGTGCTTCGGATTGACTGCATACAGCTTTCCCTGGAAATTTGCTTCGATCAGGTTGGAAAGCACCAGTCTTCCCACGGATCCCTCCCTTTCGCTTGCGCCGATCAGCGCGACGGACTCGGGGGAGAACAGGGTATCAAGAGCATGCATTGGCATCGGGTCAGGCCTTTCCGGGTGGTTTCCAGTTTCTGAGGAGCAGAGAATTGCTGACCACGGAGACCGAACTCATCGCCATGGCGGCGCCGGCGAAGACCGGGTTCAGCATTCCTGCGGCTGCGAGCGGTATTCCGAATACATTGTAGATGAAGGCGAAGAAAAGGTTCTGCCGGATTTTCTTCATCGTCTTCCTGGAAAGATCGATCGCGTCGGCCACGCTCTCCAGATTGCTGTTCATGAGGGTGATGCCGGAAGCTTCCAGCGCGATGTCCGAACCGGAACCGATGGCAAAGCTCACGTCGGCTGCGGCCAGTGCCGGCGCATCGTTGATTCCGTCTCCGGCCATGGCGACGAAGGATCCCTGCGCCTTGAGTCTGGCCACCTCGGCCGCCTTTTCTCCAGGAAGCACGCCGGCGAGAAAGCGGTCGATGCCGGCCTGTTTCGCGATTTCGGAAGCAGTGCCTGCATTGTCTCCGGTCAGCATGACGATTTCCATGCCCATTCCCCTGAGCCTTTTCACAGCTTCTATCGAACTGCTGCGCAGACTGTCGGAGACGCAGAATGTTCCGATGAGTCTTTCTTCCTCGGCCACTCCGACCAGCGTTCCGCTTCCATCCGTTGCCATGTAAATCCCCGCTTCGGCAAGGAAGGAAGGGGATCCCATCCGGTATTTCCTGCCTTCCATGACCCCGGTGATTCCCCCTCCCGGGGTGGCGAGAAAACCGGAAACCTCCCGGGCAGAGGCGCCTTTTTCTCTTCCCTTTTCGATGATGGCCCTGGCAATCGGATGTTCGGATCCTTTTTCGAGCGTCATCGCGATCGATAGGAGTTCCATTTCGGATACGGAAATGGGCATGACATCCGTGACAGAGGGTTTTCCTTCCGTGAGCGTCCCGGTTTTGTCGAGCACGAGGGTTGCGATCCTTTCCGCGTTTTCCAGCGCCTGTGCATCGCGAACCAGGATACCGGCTTTCGCGCCCTGGCCGATTCCGACCATGATCGCGGTCGGGGTGGCGAGTCCCAGCGCGCAGGGGCAGGCGATGACGAGCACCGCAACTGCGTCGACCAGTCCTGCGGAAGGGTTTCCGGAAAGCCACCAGAAGAGGAAGGTGAGGATGGAAATGCTGATCACTGCGGGAACGAAAATGCCTGAAATCCTGTCGGCCAGACGCTGGATCGGTGCCTTCGATCCCTGCGCTTCCTCGACGAGGCGGATGATTGCGGAGAGCTGGGTTCCGGATCCGACCGCGGTCGCCCTGCAGCGAAGCGATCCTGTCTGGTTGATGGTCGCGGCAAAAACCCTGTTTCCTTCCTTCTTCTCCACCGGAATGCT
Organism: Pseudomonadota bacterium; assembly: GCA_021848705.1. Classification (GTDB taxonomy): domain Bacteria; phylum Pseudomonadota; class Gammaproteobacteria; order Burkholderiales; family JABEVD01; genus JABEVD01. The sequence goes on along the minus strand of JAJZTT010000044.1, from coordinate 946 downwards.
TTCCCCGGTCAGCATCGATTCGTTGATCATGGAATCGCCGGAGAGAACCAGTCCGTCGGCCGGGATGCTTTCCCCCGCCTTCACCAGAAAGATGTCGTCCACGGAGAGGCTCGCTGCATCGACCTCGATGATTTCCCCCCCTCTTTCCAGGTGGGCTGTTTTCGGCCTGAGCCTGACGAGTTCCTCTATCGCGCCTGAAGTTTTCGCTTTCGCTCCGGCTTCCAGGATTTTGCCGAGGAGCACCAGGGTGATGACCGCAGCACCTGCCTCGAAATACACATGCTGGTGCAGGGAAAACAGCGTCACGACGGCGCTGAAGAAATAGGCGACACTGGTGCCGAGTGCGACCAGCACGTCCATGTTCGCCCCCCCTCCCTTCAGGGAATGATAGGCTCCCGCATAGAATCTTCTTCCGATCCAGAACTGGACCGGGGTGGCGAGGGCGAGCTGAAACAGCCTCGGCAGCTCGGCGTGCAGGCCGAACAGCATCGGGATCATCTGCAAAAGAAGGGGGATCGTGAGGATCGCGGAGGCAGCGAACACCTTCAGTTCCCGATGGTAATGCTGCTTTCTTTCCTCCCGGTCTGCTTCGCTGATTTCCTTCGCCTCGTAGCCCGCCTTTTTCACCGCTTCGATGAGGCGTTGCGCATCGAGGGTTCCGCGAGGAAACTTCGCGTGCAATTTTTCGGATGCGAAATTGACGCTCGCTTCCACTCCCCGGATCGAATTGAGCGCCTTTTCGATGGTGAGCGCGCAGTTCGCGCAATGCATTCCGGAGATGGCCAAATCGACCGATTCAAGCGGCACTGAAAATCCGGTTTCGGCCACTTTTGCAACGATTCTTTCCCTGGAAGCCTTTTCCGGATCGAATTCGACGTAGGCCTTTTCGTTGGCGAAATTGACGCTCGCCTTCACTCCTTCGAGGCCGTTCAGCGCCTTTTCCAGT
>JAJZTT010000242.1 GCA_021848705.1 Pseudomonadota bacterium | reverse complement strand
TTTTGATCCTGCTGCTCACCATCGCCAACCTCATCGGCTGAAGAAATGATTGACTCAATGCGCATGATCGAATCCGGTTGCAGCCTTGCGGATTTTGCCGTTCGACTCGATTATCAGGGCATCATTCTCGGCGTCGATTCCGCATCCTTCCTCGACGATTCGCGCGCACTCGTCGGAGAAACCATCTCCAGCCTGATCCATCCGGAAGACGTGAACAGGATCGAAAAAGCGATGGAATCGGCATTGTTCCTGGAGAAAAAACAGTCTTTCGTCTGCCGTCTGTTGAGAAAGGGCGCACCGGTGTGGGTGGATTGCCACCTGGCCCAATTGCCGGATTTGTCGCCCCCGGAATTCATCCTGATCGCGTTCGATGTCTCGCACTGGCAGGAAGACGAAAACAGGATTTCCCATCTCGCCACCCATGATCCGCTGACCGATCTTCCCAACAGGCTGCTTCTCAACGACCGCATCAAAGTCGGCATTTCCGCCGTGCAAAGGCATCAACAGCCCGGGCTGGCACTGCAGCTTCTCGATCTCGACAGCTTCAAGAAAATAAACGATTCACTGGATCATGCCGGGGGAGACGAACTGATCCGGGCGGTTGCAGAAAGATTGAAGACGCTCGTCAGGGAAACCGATACCCTGGCGAGAATCGGCGGCGACGAATTCGCATTCATCCTGAACGGAATCAGCCAGGAAAAAGAAGCCGAGATCGTCGTGAAGAAAATATTGACCGCGATGCAGCGCCCTTTCCGCATCCAGGATAAAAACATTTACATCAGCGCGAGCATCGGCACCGCGATTCACCCTGATCATGGCAATGACCCCGTTTCGCTCTTCAAGCATTCCGAAACGGCCATGTACAGCGCAAAAGACCTCGGCGGAAACTGCTGGCGACTCTACGACAAAACCATCAATCCGGAAACCAGCGATGTTTCACTGGAATCGGCGATGCACGAAGGCATCAGAAACGGCGAGTTCCTGCTTCATTACCAGCCCATTTTCTGCGCCTCTTCCGGCAAGCTGAAGGGTGCGGAAACCCTGATGCGATGGGAGAATCCGGAAAGAGGAACGATTTCCCCCGCAATTTTCATCCCCATTGCAGAAAGCAGCGGACTCATCGAACTTTTGGGAAGATGGGCGTTGCGCATGGCCTGCCATCAGGCAAAGCAATGGCAGGCCGAGGGACATCCCGATTTTTACATATCGGTCAACGTATCCCCCCGGCAGTTCAGGCAGGAAGGGTTGCTGGAATCGATCAAGGGCGCACTCGACGAATCGGAGCTGGCACCCTCCAGCCTGATGCTGGAGATCACTGAAGGTGTCCTGATGAGTGACCCGGAAATGTCCGGAGCAACCCTGAATGAACTGCGTTCATGCGGCGTCAAAATCGCCATCGACGATTTCGGAACAGGCTATTCCTCGCTTGCCTATCTCAAGAAATTTCCACTTTCCGTTCTCAAGATCGACAAGTCGTTCGTCGACGAACTGCCCCATCGCAAGGAAGACGTCGCTATCGTATCGGCGGTTTTGAGTCTTGCCAAGGGCCTCGGCCTTTCCGTCGTGGCGGAAGGCGTCGAGGTCGATGAGCAGTTCCAGTTCCTGGCCTCCCGTGGCTGCGACCTGATTCAGGGATATCTCAAGGGAGAACCCATGAACAGCGCCTCCTTTCAGGAAAAATTAAGAGATGCCTGGCTATAATATCGCCGGTCAGCCAACCAGGAAAATTTCTTAGCCAAGCAATGACTGAAAACACCTTGATCTCGCGGCTGGGGAAAGGCCGCTCCGGCTTTTTCGATCTGTTGTGGAAGCGCATGAGCGAAAAGGGCGATTTCCCTGCCCTTTCAAGCGCAGCCCAGGAAATCGCCGAGGCCATGCACGACGAAGACCGCAATGCTTCGGAACTGACCACGGCCATTCTGAGCGATTTCGCGCTGACACAAAAAGTGATCCGGCTAGCCAACTCCGCCATGTATTCCGCACTGGGTGGGGAAATCACGACCATCACGAAGGCCGTGCTGGTTCTCGGGGTGGATGCCATCGGACATCTTGCCCTGAGCGTTCGTTTGATGGACACCCTGTCCGCTTCGGTCCCGGATTCGCCCATGGCGAAAGCGGAAATGGCGAAATCCCTTCTCGCCGGCAGCATCGCCCATGGAATAGCCGCCAAAGCCAACCTGAGGGATGCCGAAGAAGTGGTCGTTTGCGCGCTCATGCATCATTTGGGCAGGCTTCTGATTGCATTTTATTTCCCTGAAGAATGGGAAGAAATCGCGAAGATCGCTGGCGGACGGCTCGATGCAGAAAATGAGGCCGCACAAAAGGTCATTGGCATTTCCCTGGACGAAATCGCACAGGAATCAGCCAAACGCTGGCGCCTCCCGGCAAAGATCGCAAACAGCATGGCGCGCCCCCAGGATTCAATCGCTCCCAGTATCCCCGGCTCTGCCGAATGGATCAACCTTGTGGCGAGCTTTTCCGGCGAAGCTGCAGCCATGGCTGCGGAAGGCAAACCCGGCCTCGACAGGCTGGTCGGCAAGTACGGTGACGCCCTGCTCGTGCCGCTGGAGGCCATCTCTGAATCGATTGAAGCAGCCGTCTCCCATGCCAAGGAAACGTCGCTGCTGGACGAAGAGGAACCCTGGACTGAGGGCAAGCCGGAGAATGCCGGAGAACGCCTTTCTTCCGGCCTGGAAGGCTTCGCCACCGCATTGAAGGAGGGTATTTCCTTTGGGAACGCACTGAATCTTGCCCTGGAGACGCTGTATTTGAGCATGGGATTCAACCGCGTTGTCGCCATTTTGCGTGACGGCGACACCTTGAAGGGTCGCATCGGATTCGGGCAGGGGATGCCGGAAATATTGCCCAGGCTCGTCCTTCCGGAATCCGCCGTTCCGGACCTGTTCCACCTGGCCCTCAAAAACAATGCGGACATCTTCATCGAGAATGTCTCCGATCCCAAAATTTCGGAAAAGCTCCCCGCCTGGTTCGGTACTTCCCTGACGGACGTGCAGTCTTTTGTCCTGCTTCCGATGTCGTTCATCATGTTCATCATCAG
>JAJZTT010000043.1 GCA_021848705.1 Pseudomonadota bacterium | reverse complement strand
GAAGAAACCACAGCCGGTGCGCCTGTCCGCCGCACGGCAACAGCCTGAATCCAGATGTAAGGATTAGGCTGCCAAAAGCGGACAATTCATTTGCTACAAAACCGGACAGTTCTATTTGTTGCTAACAGAAGCGTTGCGCTTTTCCATCATTTCCAGGAAAGGCTTGATGAGGTCGATCGGCAGCGGGAACACGATCGTGGAATTCTTTTCGACCGCCACATCGCTCAGGGTCTGCAGATAGCGAAGCTGCATGCCGCCCGGGGTGGTCGCGAGGATTTCGGCCGCATTGACGAGCGCCTGCGCAGCCTGGAATTCCGCGTCCGCATGGATCACCTTGGAGCGCCTGTCTCTTTCCGCTTCGGCCTGCTTCGCGATCGCCCGGATCATGTTCTCAGTGAGTTCGATGTCGCGGATTTCGATGTTGCTCACCTTCACGCCCCAGGCCTCTGTCTGCGAATCGAGGATGGTCTGGATGTCCGAATTGATCTTGTCGCGCTCGGAAAGCATTTCGTCGAGCTCGTGCTTGCCGAGTACGGAGCGCAGCGTGGTCTGGGCGAGCTTGCTGGTCGCCGAGAAATAATCCGCCACCTGGATGAAGGCCTTTTCCGGGTCCACGATCCTGAAATAGAGCACCGCATTGACCTTGACCGAAATGTTGTCGCGGGAAATGACGTCCTGGGGAGGAACCTCGTGCACCAGGGTGCGCAGATCGAGTTTCGCCATTTTCTGGATGAAGGGAACGATGATGATCATGCCGGGTCCCTTCACCTTCCAGAACCTTCCCAACTGGAACACCACCGCGCGCTGGTATTCGTAGATGATCTTGATGGAAGAGGCGAGAAAGAAAATGACGGCGCCCAGGAGGAGGAAGAGGGGGGTGATGGCTTCCATGTTATTCCCTTTCTACGGTGATGGTGAGGCCTTCGCGGCCGGTGACCCTGAGTTTTTCTCCCTTTTTCACGGGATGGGGCGATTTTGCGTTCCAGACTTCTCCATTCATGCGAACACGCCCGCCGGATTCGAAATCCTCCAATGCCTCGGCATTGCTTCCTTCGATGGCTTCTCCGCCTGCGACGATTTTGCGATTCCTGGTCTTCCAGGCCATTCCTGCGATCCAGAAAATGAGCAAGCCGGAGAGCAGGGATGCGGTCAGGATGAGCGGCCAGGAGATCCGGATTCCTTCCTTCATCAAGAAGATCGAGCCCAGCAGGAAGGCGATAAAGCCGCCGAATCCCAGCGAACCGTAACTCGGGAAGAAAGCTTCCGCGGAAAACAGGAGGAGCGCGAGCAGGATGAGGGCGAGACCTGCGAAGCTGACGGGAAGGAACTGGATAGCGAACATGGCGAGCAACAGGCAGATCGCTCCCGTCACGCCGGGCAGGCCGAATCCTGGATTGGCAAGCTCGAAGCCGATTCCGTAGATGCCGATCACCATCAGCACATAGGCGATATCGGGATCGGTGATGACGGCAAGAAGCCTGCTTTTCCAGCCGGGGGCAAGCCTCACCACGGGCGCATTCGCAGTGGAAAGAATTTTCTTGCCTGCAACGGTCTCTATCGTTTTTCCATCGATAGTTTTCAGCAATTTTCCGAGGTTGGGTTCCATATAATCGATCACGTGCAGTTCCAGCGCGCGCGAAGCCGGAATCGATTCGGCCTTCCGTACTGCAAGTTCGGCCCAGTCGGCATTTCTTCCTCTGAGTTCGGCAAGCGAGCGAATATAGGCAGCCGCATCATTGGTCACCTTGTGCGCCATCGTCCGGCTTTCCTTGCCGCCGATTCCGACCGGGGATGCCGCGCCGAGGTTGGTGCCCGGCGCCATCGCTGCGATGTGGGCTGCATAGAGAATATAGGTGCCGGCGCTCGCCGCTCTCGCCCCGGAAGGCGTCACGTAGACTGCGACCGGAACGGGAGAGGCGAGTATCCTGCGGATGATGGAGCGCATCGAACTGTCCAGTCCGCCCGGGGTGTCGAGTTCGATCACGGCGAGCTGAAATCCCTGATCTCCGGCTTTTTCCAGACCGCTCGAAATGAAGTCGCTGGTGGCGGGGCTGATCGCGCCTTCGACCGGAATCACGAGGACGGGAGCGGAACACCATGCGGTTGCCGGGAAAAGGAGAAACAGGAGCAGAAATGTTTTCATGTTCCTATTACATATAGCAGATCGGCTGCAGCATGCGTATGACACTTCGCATAATGTATATTATGTTAAATGTTATGCGCGACGGAATTCCAGGATATGGGCCTTGTGATCTTTGAGTGGAAAACGAACTGGCGCTTCAATGAGAAGCTGAAATGCAGGTGGAATGGGATTGCAGGCGAATCAGCAACGCCTGCCATGGTTGCCGGGATTAGGCTTCCCCTCCTCCCTTTTTCATCGCCTTGCCTTCCTCGGCGCGCTTTCTTCTCACTTCCTTGGGGTCGGCGATGAGCGGGCGATAGATCTCGACGCGGTCCTTTTCCCGAAGCACCGTATCCGGCTTCACCAGGCGACCGAAAATGCCCAGCTTGAGATTCGCGATTTCCGGATACTGATCGGGAAGCCCGGACAGTTCGACCGCCTGTTGCGCGGTGGTCCCTTCCGGAACATTCACCGTCAGCAGATTCTGCACATTCGGGAGCGCATAGACCACTTCGACCTGGATCGTCATTTCTTGTACACCTTTTCCGCTCTCTTGATGAATGCATCCACGAAGCTCATCGCGATCATGTTGAAGATCGGCCCGACCAGCGTTTCGAGGAGCTTGCTTGAAAATTCGTAATGCAGCCTGAAATCGATCTTGCAGGCTTCTTCCCCGAGCGGAATGAACCTCCATTCTCCGTCCAGGATTTCGAAAGGACCGTCGACGAGCTTCATTTCGATGAGGTTTGGCGCTTCGCGCCTGTTCTCCGTGGTGAAGGATTTCTTTACGTGATGAAAGTCGATCATCACCGTGGCATGAACCACGTTTTCCCTGTCGATCTCGGACACGGAAGCTCCGCCGCACCAGGGCAGGAATGCGGGATATTGCTCGATATCGTCGACGAGCGAAAACATCTGCCCCGCCGAATGATGGACCAATACCGATTTTTCGACTAAAGCCATACGCTGATTGCTGGTAAAATGGCATTTTATCGCATTTTTACCCGATTCATGAGCATTGCGCAGAACAAAAAGGCTTTTCACGACTATTTCATCGAGGAAAGATTCGAGGCCGGCCTGGTGCTCGAGGGATGGGAAGTGAAGTCGATCCGCGCAGGCCGGGTGAATCTGAAGGAATCCTATGTCGTCATCCGCAGCGGCGAGATTGTCGTGATCGGCTGCCACATCAGCCCGCTCGAGTCGGCTTCCACCCATATCCATCCGGATCCACTGAGGACCAGGAAACTCCTGCTGCACGAGGAGGAAATCAGGAAGCTGATCGGCAAGGTGGAGCGCGCAGGCTATACCATCGTTCCGCTCGACATGCATTATTCGAAGGGCAGGATCAAGCTCGAAATCGGACTCGCTAAGGGCAAGAAGCAGTATGACAAGCGTGAATCGGAGAAGGAAAAGGACTGGCAGCGCGAAAGACAGCGCCTGGTGCGCAACAAGGTCTAGCCGATCAGTTCGTTCCTGATCGCGTAAACCACCAGTTCTGCATTATTCTTCAGCTTCATCTTGTCGAGTATGTGGGCACGGTGCGTGCTGATGGTCTTGACGCTGAGAGAGAGCAATGCCGCGATTTCAGACACCGTCTTTCCCGAACCGATCAACCTGAAAATTTCGTATTCCCGGTCGGTCAGGGTTTCGTGAGCTGGTTTATCGAGGTCCGAGTCGAGTTCGCTGAGCAGCAGTTCGGCGAGGGTCGGGCTGATGTATTTCCGCCCCCGAGCCACTTTCCGGATCGCTTCGACGAGCTCTTCCGGCGCGCTTTCCTTGGTCATGTAGCCGGCCGCCCCGACCTTCATCAGGCGCACGGCATACTGGTCTTCCGGATGCATGCTGAGGATCAGTACCTTCCCTCCCCTGCATTCGCCGATGATCTGCTTCAGCGTATCGACCCCGCTCCTTCCCGGCATGGAAATGTCGAGCAGGATGACATCGCAATCCCCTTCGCGGATTCTCTTGATCGCATCGACGCCGTTGGCTGCCTCACCGACCGCAGCAATGTCGCCGGTTTCATTGAGAATTCTTTTCAGTCCCTGTCTGACCAGCGCATGATCGTCAACGATGAGCACCCTGATCATGGCCGGCTTTCAGGAACTGCATCGGATCGACGGGTTTGCCGAAACGTCTGATCTCGAAATGAAGCATGACCTGTTTAGCATCGCTATCGCCCATTTCCCCAATTTTTTCACCCTTGCTCACTTCCTGGCCTTCGTGGACCAGGATCTTGCTGTTGTGTGCATATGCGCTGAGGTAGGTCTTGTTGTGCTTGATTATGATGAGATTTCCATACCCGCGCAGGCCATTTCCAGTATAGACGACTTTCCCGGATGCGCTAGCCAGGACCGGTTCTCCCATTTTTCCCGCGATATCGATTCCCTTGAGGTTGGCCGAATCGCTGTACCCTGCGATCACCTTGCCTTCGGCGGGCCAGATCCAGTCCACTCCGTCGACTTCGTTCGACTGCTGGCTCGACTGAGTCTCCTGACGGGGGGCATTTTGCCCTCCCTGCCCGCTCATCTGCTGCCAGGTCTCTTCAGAATAGGGCTTTTCGATCGCGAGAGGCTGCGCTTTCACCATCTGGTTGCAGGATGGACAGGTCGCGGGAGGCGTGGCGACGGGAGCAGCGGATTTGAGCGGATAGGTGGTTGCCGATGGTTGCGCAACGTTCGAAAGAGGCCTGGTTTGCGCCTCCTCTCCCGGTGGATAGAGTCTCAGTTCGGTGCCTGTGGAAATGTGGTTCCGGTCGGAAATCGCATTCCATTTGGCGAGATCCCTGTAGTCCAGTCCGAATTCCAGGGCGATGCCGAACAGGGTATCCCCCTTTTTCACCACATAGGTCCGGGGGCGCTGATCGCCCTGAACCTGGACCGAATTCATTTTTGGCGTGACCGGACGCTTGATCTCGATCGGCGCGCGGGTCTCCGTGGAAGCGCAACCGGCCAGAAAAGCGGCGAGCAGAAGAAGGCGTATCATCTTGATCTTGTCCATTCAGTTGATCCCAGTCAGCATCGGCACGAATTTCACTTTATCCAGAAGGTGTTCGACATAACCCTGCTCGGTTCTTTCGACGAGACAGAGCTGCTGATCGCCCCCACCGCCGAGGGGCAGCACCATTCTACCACCTATGGCAAGCTGCCCGAGCAGCGCCTTGGGCACTTCTCCGGAAGCTGCCGCCACGACGATGCCATCGAAGGGAGCCGCATCCCTGCAGCCGAGATTTCCGTCCGCATGCCTCAGCCTCGCATTGTAGATGCCCAATTCGCGCAACGCGCTCCTTGCCTTGGCAAGCAGCGGAGCGATGCGCTCCACCGAATACACTTCCCGGGCGATTTTCGAAAACACTGCAGCCTGATACCCGCATCCCGTGCCGATTTCGAGCACCTTGCCCAATTCCCTTCCGGAACGCACCAGTTCCAGCATCCTGGCCACAATCTGCGGATTGGAGATGGTCTGACCGAAACCGATGGGCAGCGAAACATCGTCGTAGGCACGGCTTGCAAGCGCTTCGTCGACGAAGATGTGACGGGGAACCGAATTCATCGCGGAGAGCACCACCTCGTCCCGGATCCCCTGGCTCCTTAGCCGCTCCACCATGCGCGAACGGGTGCGCTGGGAGGTCATCCCGATTCCGCTGTGCCTTGCGGTCAGATCAGCCATGTTTTCAGCAGGTCCATCTGCGAGAAAAGGGTGAGATCGATCTGTAGCGGCGTGATGGAAACCCTGCCCGAGGAAATCGCATGAAAATCGGTTCCGGGCGCGGCATCCTGGGCGGCGCCTGCAGGCCCCACCCAGTAGACCGTGTCCCCCCTCGGGTTTTTTGCGCGGATCACCGGCTCCGCCTTGTGGCGCTTGCCGAGCCTTGTGACGGAAATTCCCCCGAGTTTTTCATAAGGCAGGTCCGGCACGTTGACATTGAGCAGCATCGGGCCCTTCGCTTCCTTCTTGAGCAGGAGTTCGACGAGTTCCCTCGCCACTCGGCCCGCCGTTTCGAAGTTCCCCCCCTCTCCATTCACCAGGGAAACCGCCATGGAAGGGATGCCGAGCAGGAAGCCTTCGGTTGCGGCGGCAACCGTCCCGGAATAGATGGTGTCGTCCCCCATGTTGGCGCCGTGGTTGATTCCCGAGACGACCATGTCCGGAAGCTCGTCCAGCATTCCCGTCACGGCGAGATGCACGCAATCGGTCGGGGTGCCGTTGACATAATAAAAACCGCTGTGTGCGCGTTTCAGGTTGAGGGGGCGGTCGAGCGTGAGCGAATTGCTCGCTCCGCTCCTGTCCCGCTCCGGAGCAACCACGGTGACTTCAGCGATTCGTGAGAGCGCATCGGCCATGCAGGCAATTCCCGGCGAGAAATAGCCGTCGTCATTGCTGATCAGGATACGCATGGGATTTCAGTTTGTCGATTTCGAACAAAGCCGTATCGTAAATCATGTAAGGGACTTTCGCCAGATGCATCTTAGAACCTCGAATACAGCGCATCGATTTCCTTCGCATATTTTTCCGCAACCTTCTGGCGTTTGAGCTTGAGCGTGGGCGTGAGGAGGCCGTTGTCGATGGTCCAGGGCTCGAGCAGCAAAAGCGCCCGGGAAATCCTGGCATATCCGGGGAATTCGGATAACTGGCGCGAGATCCGCTCGATCGCCTTTCGCTCCGCGCGCCGCTCCTTCAGTGATTCGGGAGAGCCGGGATCGAGACCGAGTTCACGGGCGAGAGCCTCCCAGGCTTCCGGATTCAGCACGACGAGCGCCGATAGTCCCGGGCGCCCTTCTCCGCAAATCATCACCTGCTCGAACAGCCTGTCGCGCAGGATGGCCTGTTGCATGTCCGCGGGCGGAACCTTCTCGCCGTTGGACATGACGATGATTTCCTTGATCCTTCCGGTGATGTAGAGGTGTCCGGAATCCGAGATCCTCGCCATGTCTCCGGTGGCGAGCCAGCCGTCCTCCGAGATCATCGCGCTGGTCGCTTCCGGATTCTTCCAGTAGCCCAGCATGTTGCACGGGCTTCTCACCTGGAGCTCGTCGTGATCCCCGATTCTGGTCTCGATGCCGTGAAGCGGAAGGCCCGCGCTTGCAGGATAATTGTCGTGGATGCGGTTCACGCTGATGATGGGGCTCGTCTCGGTGAGGCCGTAACCCTGAAGGAGCGGCAACCCCAGCGAGACGAACAGCCTCGAGATTTCCTTCTCCAGCGGCGCGCCCCCGCTGATGGAAAGCTTCAACCTTCCGCCGAAGCGCGACATCACTTTCGAGGCGACTTTGCGCTCGAGGATCGGCCAAAGCAAAAGCGATGGGTGCCAGGAAGCCCTTCCCTGCCCGTATTCGAAGCGCCGCCAGCCGACCGATTCGGCGAGACCGAACAGCAATCTTGCAAACGGGGAGGCCTTTTCCAGGTTCGACCGGACCGTATTGTGGATGCGCTCGTAGATCCTCGGCACGGAAACCAGTATGGTTGGGCGAATCACCTGCAGGTCTTCCAGAAGGAACTGGATCGAGCGCGAAAAGGCGAGCGTCACGCCCGCCATGATGCCGATGTAGTATCCCACCGTGCGCTCGAAGGTATGCGAGAGGGGAAGGAAGGACAGCATGATGTCATCCATTCCGGCCGGGAAGGCGAGCAATCCGGCATAGGCATTGAAGACGATGTTTGCATGCGAGAGCATCACTCCTTTCGGGTGCCCGGTTGTGCCGGAAGTGTAGATGATCGTGGCAAGATCCCCGGGTTCCAAAGGGAAATGCTGCAGCTCCGCCTTCTCCGGAAGCCAGTCCTCCACGGAGGCGAGCCGTCCGTCGTATTCCCCTTCCTGTACCCGGTTAAGGCTCACGAAGCGCTGCACCGTGGAGAGTTGCCCCCCCACGTTCCTCAGGGTGCGCCACTGGTTTTCGGTTTCGAAAAGCAGCACCCGGATCTCTGCGTGATTGCAGATATAGGCGGCGTTTTCAGGCCTGTCCTGGGTGTAGAGGGGGACCACGACCAGTCCGAGAGAGAGTGCAGCCTGATCGAAAAAAATCCATTCCGGGCAATTTTTCAGCATGATGCCAACCCGGTCGCCGGCCGATAATCCTTCCGAAATCAGCGCGGCCTGCCACCTCGCCACTTCCTGTCGGGCCTCCTTCCAGGTGATGTCGTGCCAGCTTCCTTCCAGGCAATGTCGGTAGGCAATGGCATCCGGTGTTCTTCTTGCGCGTTCGAGAAAAAGCCCGTGCAGGGTCTTCGCCTGCTCGGGCGTGATGAGATGGTCCGTATCGAAAATCATGCTGTCCCTGTCCAGTTTCCGACATTATATGTCTTCACGGGACAAAAAAAACGGCCCTTTCGGGCCGTATCTTCAGCGGTTGCCCCGCTCCCTTGCGTATCGCTCTCCGCCGCCGTTCCTTCTGGGATTGGCGCCGTTGTTGCGATAGTCTCCCCTTGCGGAATAGTTTCGCTTCTGGGTGGACGCAGGGCGCGGCTTGAATTTCGGCTCCAGCCCCTCGATCACATGCGGGGTGATGGTCTGTCCGGTGAAGCGCTCGATCTTGCGCACATGCAGGGAATCGCGTCCGGAAGCAAAGGAAATCGCGATTCCGGTCGCACCGGCACGCCCGGTCCGGCCGATTCTGTGAACATAGTCTTCGGCGAATTTCGGCAGGTCGAAATTGATGACATGGGTGATGCCGGCGACGTCGATGCCGCGTGCGGCGACGTCGGTGGCAACCAGCACCTTGATGCCGCCCTGGCGCAGACGAGTGAGGGTGCGGGTGCGCTCGCGCTGACTCATGTCACCGTGCAATGCTGCCGCATCGTACCCCTTGGCGAGCAGATCGTCCGCCAGGGTGTCCGCATCGCGCTTGGTCGCGGTGAACACGATCGCCTGGTTCACGGAGAGGTCGCGCAGCATGTGGTCGAGCAGACGATTCTTGTGACTCATGTCGTCGACATAATGCAGGCGTTGCTCGATGTTCTCGTGCCTTGTCGTCTGCGACGCAATCTTGATCAGCTTCGGTTCCTTCATGAGGGAGGCGCCGAGCTTTCCGATCGCCCCTTCCAGGGTCGCGGAAAACAGCACCGTCTGACGCGATTCGGGGGTTGCGTCCGCGATCCGTTCGACGTCGTCGATGAATCCCATGTCGAGCATCCTGTCCGCCTCGTCCAGGATCAGCATCTCGAGGCGGGAGAAATTGATCCTGCCGCGCTCCAGATGATCGATGAGGCGCCCGGGAGTGGCGACCAGGATGTCGACATGCTGGGAAAGCAGCTTGTTCTGCAAGGGATAGGGCATGCCGCCCAGGATGGTGACCACCTTTGCATTCTTCAGGTATTTCCCGTATTTCGCTGCGGCCTGGCTCACCTGTTGCGCGAGTTCGCGGGTGGGGGTGAGCACGAGGATTCTGGGCCCCTTTCCGGCAACCTTGGAGGGTTCGACGAGCCTGTTGAGTGCGGGCAGCATGAATGCCGCGGTTTTGCCCGACCCGGTCTGTGAGGAAGCCATCAGATCGTGGCCTTCGATGAGTTCGGGAATGGCTTTTTCCTGGATGGGCGTGGCCGAAGTATAGCCGGATTCGGAGATTGCCTTGAGGATGAGGGGGTGAAGATTCAGATTTTCAAATGACACGTATTTTTCCTGAAAAGAAGAAACGAACGCGCGCAGGCAAACAGCCTGTTAAAGGACAGAAAAATGCCGCCAGCGCACCAACATCGTCGCTAACCGGCAAATTTCATTTTCCGAACGGAAAGGAAGGTCAGGGAACGATGAAACCTTTGGGGGCCAAATCCCTTGGCCACCAAATCCAGAAGATTATATCCCGGACAGAAACATTTATCCAGTACCCGATGTGATATAATTTCGTGCTTTACCCACTTTCGAGTATTCCTATGTCTCGCGCTTTGAGAAACATCGCCATTATCGCCCACGTCGACCACGGCAAGACCACGCTTGTCGACAAGCTGCTGTTCCAGGCAGGAACATTTTCCTCCCACCAGGTCGTCTCCGAAAGGGTCATGGACAGCAACGACCTCGAAAAGGAACGCGGCATCACCATCCTCGCCAAGAATACCGCCATCGATTATCAGGGCACCCGCATCAATATCGTCGATACGCCCGGACATGCCGATTTCGGCGGCGAGGTGGAGCGGGTGCTGGGCATGGTCGATGGCGTGGTGCTGCTGGTCGATGCGGTCGAAGGCCCGATGCCGCAGACGCGATTCGTCACCAAGAAGGCGCTCGCCCTGGGACTCAAGCCCATCGTGGTGATCAACAAGGTCGACCGCCCGGGCGGTCGGCCGGACTGGGTGGTCGACCAGACCTTCGACCTCTTTGACAAGCTGGGCGCGACCGACGAACAGCTCGATTTTCCCATCATCTATGCTTCGGGCCTCAACGGCTGGGCCTGCCTCGACCTGAAGGATGCGCCTTCCCAGGGCGGATCGGCAAACGACATGAAGCCCCTGTTCGAGGCGGTCCTCTCCCATGTGCAATCCCCGCCCGGAAACCCCGAAGCGCCGCTGCAGCTGCAGATCGCAGCGCTCGACTATTCGACCTACACCGGACGTCTCGGCGTCGGTCGCGTGCTCAACGGCCGGATCAAGCCCGGCCAGCAGGTTGCCGTGATGAACCACGAGGAACTGGTGGCCACCGGAAAAATCAACCAGGTGCTCGGCTTCAAGGGCCTGGAACGCGTGCCCGTGGACGAGGCCGAAGCCGGCGACATCGTCATCATCTCGGGGCTCGAAGACATCGGCATCGGCGTCACCATCTGCGACAGGGAAAATCCGAAAGGATTGCCCGTCCTGACGATCGACGAACCGACGCTGACCATGGACTTCATGGTCAACACTTCACCTCTGGCAGGAACCGAAGGCAAGTTCGTCACCAGTCGTCAGATCCGCGATCGCCTGCAGAAGGAACTTCTGACCAACGTTGCACTGCGAGTCGAGGACACGGGCGATGCGGACATTTTCCGCGTTTCCGGCCGCGGTGAACTGCATCTCACCATCCTTCTGGAAAACATGCGGCGCGAGGGATTCGAACTCGCAGTCGGCAAGCCGCGCGTGGTGTACAAGGAAATCAACGGAGAGAAATGCGAGCCGTACGAGAACCTGACCATCGACGTCGAAAATGATAACCAGGGCGCGGTGATGGAAGAGATCGGCCGCCGCCGCGGCGAACTCACCAACATGGAAGCCGACCCCAACGGCCGTACCCGCCTCGAATACCACATTCCGGCCCGCGGCCTCATCGGTTTCCAGTCCGACTTCATGACCATGACCCGCGGAACCGGCCTGATGAGCCATGTCTTCGACGACTACGCGCCGGTCAAGGCCGATCTGCCCGGCCGCCACAACGGCGTGCTGATCTCGCAGGAAAACGGCGAAGCGGTGGCCTACGCGCTGTGGAACCTGGAAGAGCGCGGCCGCATGTTCGTCAATCCCGGCGACAAGCTGTATGAAGGCATGATCATCGGCATCCACAGCCGAGACAACGACCTCGTGGTGAATCCGATCAAGGGCAAGAAACTGACCAACGTCCGCGCATCGGGTACCGACGAAGCGGTGCGCCTGACCCCTCCGATCAGGCTGACGCTGGAATCCGCTGTCGAATTCATCGACGACGACGAACTCGTGGAAATCACGCCCAAGACCATCCGCCTCAGGAAGCGCCATCTCACCGAAAACGAGAGAAAGCGTCACTCGAGGGGCAAGGAAGCCTGATCAGACGATTGCGTATTCGCCGGGCGCCAGCCCGGCGAGCGTCCATTCGCCAACCGAAAATCGTATCAGCCTCAGGGTCGGATAACCCACCTTCGCGGTCATTCTCCTCACCTGGCGGTTCTTTCCTTCGCAAATGGAAATCTCGATCCAGGAAGTCGGAATCGATTTCCGGTAGCGCACCGGCGGATCGCGTTCCCATAATCCTTCCGGCTCGGCAATCCTCCGAACTTTTGCCGGTTTCGTCACAAAGTCCCCCAGATCCACCCCGCGCCGCAAGGCTTCCAGCGCAGCCTCGTCTGCAATTCCTTCCACTTGTACCCGGTAGGTCTTGAAGGTCTTTTTTTTCGGATGGGCAAGCCTGTGTTGCACGCTTCCCTCGTCGGTGAGCACCATGAGACCTTCGCTGTCGGCATCTAGCCTTCCGGCGGGATAGATCCCGGGGATGGGAAGATAATCCTTCAGGGTCTTTTTGGAGGAGCCGTCTGCGGAAAATTGCGAAAGAACGCCCCATGGCTTGTTGAAGAGAACGATCAAGGCTGCTGCCTCGTTCGTTCGAACAGGCAGATCGCAGCAGCGGAAGCCGCATTGAGCGATTCCATCCTGCCAGGCATGGGGATTTTCGCCCGGAAAGTCGCAAGGGAAAGCAACTCACCCGAAATACCCGCCCCCTCGTTTCCGATCAGGAAGGCGACCGGTCCGGAAAGGTCGAGTTCGTAGATCGAGGAACTTTCGTCGAGCGCCATGGCAACCGTTTTCCCTGAAAACCCTGAAACGAATCCGGCAAGACGAAAGTCGCAATGGATTTCGATCATGAAATGTGCCCCCATTCCTCCACGAAGCACCCTGGGAGACCATGGATCCGCGCATCCGGGGGAAAGGTAGGCGGCATCGGCGCCGGCTGCGGCTGCCGAGCGCAGGATCGACCCGAGATTCCCGGGATCCTGGATCCTTTCGAGCAGGATGCAAAATTGCGGACAGGAACCGGCCTTCGGAGCCGGAATTCCGATCATGGAGAGGATTCCGGTCGGGGTCTTCACCGGAGAGATCCTGTCGAAAAGGGAATCGGCCATCAGCACCGCTTCCCTTCGTGCGATCAGGGAAGAGATTTCAGGATGCAGGACGGAGGATTCCTTCACGACGATCAACTCCGGTTCGATCCCCGATGCGAGACACGATTCCAGAAGATGGATTCCGTCTAGCAGGGTCTTGCCGTTTCGCTTCCTTTCCTTCGAGGATTCGGAAAGATCGAGCAGCATCCTGAAAAGGGGGTTTTCCCGCGAAGCGATTTTTTTCATCGATGCAGCAGGCCGATGTGGATGGGATTGACCGGGCGGTAGAAAAGGATTGCGAGCAGGACGAGAATCACGACGGCTGCGACATAGACATAGGCCATCCAGTTCCTCTGTCTGCGGTGTTCGAAGGCGGCTGCACGGTGGGCGCGAATTTCGGCGATTTCAGGGGATTCGCTTTTGCGGCGATCCCGGTGTCGCTGCTCTTCCATGCCCGTCTCCTCGCTCGCCCTCCTGTCCCGATTGCGCTCGTCCGCATGGCGCCTTGCAGTTGAAAGCGCTTCTTCATCCTTTCCCCGGACCAGCGAGCAGGCATTTGCCAACTCCGGGCACTCCTCCACCTTCATCCAGTCCGAATGCTCTTCCTTCACCTGGTCGTCGAGTTTCACCCGCCCGAGCAGGACATATCTTTCCAGTGCGCGCAACGGGACCGGTCCGACGAGTTCCCGGTCGCGGCGATAATACCAGAGACGGTTCATCCCAAGCGCTTTCTAACCGGTGAGAAGCTCTTCCTGTGAAAAATTGAGGGTCCATGCCGGTCGAGGGCCTCGAGATGTGCACGGGTGGGGTATCCCTTGTGCCTGTCGAATCCGTATTCCGGATGGATTTGATGCAATTCTAGCATGAAGGCATCCCTCGCCGTCTTGGCGAGGATCGATGCCGCCGAAATCTCGGCGATCAGGCTGTCGCCACCGACGACTGATTTCGAGCGGATTTGTACATCCGGACAATGCAGACCGTCGACCGCGATTTCCTCCGGCGCGATGGAAAGCGACTCGATGGCGCGCTTCATCGCGAGCAGGCTCGCCTGCAGGATGTTGAGCGCATCGATTTCCTCCACCGATGCCGTTGCGATCGACCAGGAAAGCGCCTGATCCCGGATCTGAAGCGCCAGATTCTCGCGCCTTTTCTCGGAAAGCTTCTTGGAGTCGGCAAGACCGGAAATGGGGCGAAGAGGATCGAGGATTACCGCAGCAGCATACACCGGACCGGCGAGCGGTCCCCTGCCCGCCTCGTCGACTCCGCAAAGAAGCTTCATCTCAGTGCGGCCAGGATTGCGCTGGAAGCCTTTTCGGCAGTGTTCTGCTTCAGCATGCGGTGGATTTCCGAGAATTGCGCCTCGATTCTCGATCGACTCCTTTCGTCTTCCAGAAGGTTGACGAGGGCATTGGCGAGATTTTCCGGCGTGGCATGGTCCTGCATGAGTTCCGGAACCACGAACTTTCCGCTCAGGATGTTCGGGAGCCCGAAATATTCCTGGTATCTTTTCCGCCACTTCAGCTTGAAGGTGAGCGGAGCCATCCTGTAGGTGATGACCATGGGTTTTCCGAGCAAAGCAGCTTCCAGGGTGGCGGTGCCGGATGCGACGAGTACGATGTCGGATGCGATCATGGCGTCCACCGCATGGCCGAACATCAGATTGAACCCCATCTCTTCTGCACCGTTCCTGTAGATTGCCTCCTCGAAAAGATTCCTGGTCTCCCGGCTCGCCAGTGGAACCAGAAAGCGCGCATCTGGATATCGTTCGCGGATGATCCGGGCGGTCTTCACGAAAGTGTCGGCAAGGCGTTCGACTTCGCTTTGCCTGCTTCCCGGCAGGAAGGCGAAAACCTTTTCCATGAGCGGCAGCTTCATGTGATGCCGCATCGCAATCCTGTTGTTCGATTCCGGAATCATGTCCGCAAGCGGATGGCCCACATAATCGCAGGGAATCCCCGCCTTTTGGTACATTTCCGGCTCGAAAGGAAACAGGGCCAGCACTTTCGAGCAGGCCTGACCGATTTTCCTGATCCGCTCTCCGCGCCATGCCCAGATCGAAGGGCTCACATAATGCACGGTTTTGATCCCCGATTTCTTCAGGGCGAGTTCCAGACCGAGATTGAAATCCGGTGCATCGATTCCGATGAAGATGTCCGGCGGGTTTTTCCTGAAATATCGGATGAGATTTTTACGGATCCCGATGATTTCGACAAATCGCTTCAGCACTTCCACATAGCCCATCACGGCGAGTTTTTCCATGGAGTGCAGCGAAACCGCTCCGGCAGCGATCATCTTGGGGCCTGCGATTCCGACGAACTCGGCGTCAGGATGTTTCTCCCTGATTGCCCGGATGAGATGAGAACCGAGCAGATCCCCGGAAGCCTCTCCCGCCACGATGCCGATCCTGTAAGCCATTTCAGCGCACGATGCCGCGGTTCGATCTGGAAAGAAACTCCAGGAATGGAACGAGTTCCGGGTAGTTTCTCGCGCGGCCTGCAATCTCCTCTTTCGCATCCTGCAGGCTCATCCCGGATTTGTACAGTGTCTTGTAGGCTCGGCGGATCTCGAGGATCGCTTCCTTCGAAAATCCCCTGCGTTTCAGTCCTTCCGAGTTGACGCCATGGGGCTGCGCCGGATGCCCGGAAATGGTCACATAGGGGGGTAGATCCTGGGTCAGGACCGAGCCCATTCCGGACATGCTGTGCTCCCCGATCGAGCAGAACTGGTGCACGATGGTGAAACCGCCGAGGATGGCATAATCCTCCACCGTGACATGCCCCGCGAGCTGTGCATTGTTGGCGAAAATGGTGTGGTTGCCGATCTGGCAGTCGTGCGCGATATGCACGTAGGCCATGATCCAGTTGTCATTGCCGATGCGTGTGACGCCCACATCTTGTGCCGTGCCGATGTTGAAGGTGCAGAATTCCCGGATCACGTTGTTGTCGCCGATCTCCAGGGAAGTGGGTTCTCCCGCATATTTCTTGTCCTGGGGGATTTCGCCCAGGGATACGAACTGGAAGATCCGGTTGTTTTTTCCGATCGTGGTGTGTCCGCGGATCACTGCATGGGGACCGACGGTTGTACCCGAATCGATGCGCACGTTCGGACCGATGACCGAATAGGCGCCGATCTCCACATCGGTCGCAATTTCCGCGCCCGGCTCGATGATGGCTGTGGAATGGATCATCAAACCGACCGCAGCGTGCACATCAGTTGCGCTTCGGTCACAAGCTGACCGTCCACTTCCGCCCTTACGGCATATTTCCAGAGTCCCTGCGCATGACGGACGATGGAGGATTTCAGGATCAGTTGATCCCCCGGCATCACCGGTTTCTTGAAGCGCACGCCGTCGATGCCAACGAAATAGTACACGGAATCGGGCTGCGGCATGGTTTCCATGGTCCTGAAGGAAAGGATGGCAGAAGCCTGGGCGAGCGCCTCGATGATGAGCACGCCGGGCATGACCGGATGGTTCGGAAAATGGCCGTTGAAAAAGGGTTCGTTGATGGTCACGTTTTTCAGGGCGGTGATCCCCTTGCCCGGTTCGATTTCGAGCACACGGTCGACGAGCAGAAACGGGTAACGATGAGGAAGGTATTTCAGTATTTCGTGGATGTCCATCAGGATTTTTCCCTTTCAAGATCTTCTAAATGCTTTTCAAGCTGGCCGACCCTGCCGGCCAGTCCGTTCAAGTGCCTGAGATGCACGCTGT
>JAJZTT010000241.1 GCA_021848705.1 Pseudomonadota bacterium | reverse complement strand
TGGCGAACAGGGTGAGCATCACCGCGATGCCGACGATCACGGCTTCGCGGCGGCCCAAAGCGATCCATACCAGCACCACCACGGAGGTGGTGGCGAAGACGAGCTTCTCGATCAGTTTGATCGCCTTGTCGTTGGCCGTCACTCCGTAATCCCGCGTCACCGTGACTTCCACATCGGAGGGAATCACGCTGCCCTCGAGCTGCCCGATTCTTTCGATCAACTGCTTCGCCACCTTGACCGCATTTTCGCCGGGCTTTTTCGAAATGGCGAGCGTCACCGCGGGGTGCTCGCCCGATTTGCCGCCTATCCACACGTAATGCTCGGGCTGGTCCGGCCCGTCCACGACCTGGGCCACATCGCCCATGAAAATCGGCCTGCCGTCCTGCACCCCGACCACGAGGCGTCTCACATCGTCGCTGGAAGTGAGGAAGGTACCGGTCTGGACCAGCACTTCCCGATTGTCCCTGATCAGGTTTCCGGAAGGCTGGGACGCATTGGAAAACTGCAGCGCGTCCCTCAGGTCTTCCGCCGAGAGATGGTAGGCATTCATCCTGTCCGCATCCATCAGCACCCTGATCATGTGCCCGGGGCCTCCTATGGTCCTGACCTCCCTGGCACCTGCCACGCGCTTCAATTCGATTTCCGCGGAATGCGCCACCTGTTCGAGTTCGAAGGCACCCTCATCGCTGTTTCTGGTCCAGAGGGTGAACGTCAGGATGGGAACATCGTCTATCCCTATCGGCTTGATGATCGGTTTGGAGACGCCCAGATAGGGGGAGACCCAGTCTTCATGGGAATTGATCGTATCGTACAACTTGACGAGCGACTGTATCCTGTCCTCGCCGACCTTGAACTGTACGGTGAGAACGGCCATCCCGGGGCGGGACACCGAATAGACATGATCGATCCCGGCGATCTGGGAAAGCACCTGCTCGGCGGGAGTGGCAACGAGGTGCTCGACGTCGCGCGTGGAAGCCCCGGGAAAGGGAATGAACACGTTCGCCATGGTGACATTGATCTGCGGCTCCTCTTCCCGCGGCGTCACGATCACGGCAAAAAGCCCGAGCAGCACCGCGACCAGCGCGATCAGCGGGGTCAGCTGGGAATGCAGGAAAAATTTGCTGATGCGTCCCGAAATACCCATGTCAATGAACGCTTCTGCTTATCCCGGCCCTGACCGGATCGAGCGCAATGGTTTCGCCCTCGACCAGCCCGGCCAGAACCTCGATTTCGCTGCCGGCAGGCTCGCCGAGCCGCACCTGACGCAGTTCGTACCTGCCGCCCGATCGAACCACGTAAACTGCGGTGACTTCGCTGCGCCTCAGCACGGAGGAGGCCGGGATCAGGAGCTTCTTGGCGCGCCCGATGTCGAATTGCGCTCTTGCGAACATGCCGGGATAGATGCCTTGCATGTCGGGGGGAAAATGCAGCCTGACCTGAGTGGTATGGGTCAGGGCATTGGCCGCAGGCAGCACCGTGACGGATGCGGCCCTTACCGTTTTTCCCTCTTCAAGGAGAATCAGCGCGCCATCCTTCAGATTGCTTTTTACCGCATCCAGCCTGTCCTGAGGAATGCTCACCGTGAGCCTCAGCTCCTGGGGATCGAACCCCGTCATGAGCGGCTTTCCCGGATAAGCCATTTCCCCGATTTCGACATGACGGGCGGCGACGACTCCGCTGTAGGGCGCGACCACCGTGGCATAGCTCTCGGTATTGGCGGCAATGCCGACATTGGCGCGGCGCGCATCGACCCTGGATTTCGCAGCTTCGAATTCGGTTTTCGCCTTGTCGAGCGCAGCCTGGCTCACGAACTTGCGCTCGAAAAGATGCAGGGTGCGCTCGTAGGTAGCCTTGGCGTTTTCGAAAGAAGCCTGCGCTTCGGCAAGTTGCGCGCGGCTCTCGTTGAGCGCATGGCTGACTTCGGTTGCATCGATTTTGACGAGAACCTGGCCTTTTTTGACCCTTTCGCCGACATCGAAATTGACCGCGGCGACCCTGCCCGAAATCTGCGCGGAAACAGTGGACTGCCTGGCGGCTTCCACCACACCTTCCGCAGAATAGGTCAAAGGCACGTCGGCATAGCGGACCTGGACGGTCTCCGCCGCATGGGCGGAAGGAACCAGAAACAGCAGGAAGAAGAACGATCTGATCACGCAAGCACCCCCTTCGAATAAATATTAGTGTAATCTAATATTCAGGGATGTACAACCGGATGAGCACCTAGGCCGCCATATTGCAGAATACGTCTCGCATCATCTTGATCAACTGAAGAACCCGGGCATCCCCGATCCGATAATAGACCTTGTTGGCATCCTTGCGCGTCTTGAGAACCCCCTTGTCCCTCAGAATGGCAAGATGCTGTGAAATGTTGCTTTGCGAGGTTCCGACGCTTTCGACAATGTCCTGCACGCTGATTTCCTGCTCTCCGAGAATACAGAGTATCTTGAGGCGCAGGGGATGGGATATGGCCTTCATGGAGCGCGAGGCCTGCTCGATCACTTCGTCCTGCCCCATCATTTCGTGAAGGAAATCAATCTGGCTTTTCATGAGAATGCCCACGCTAGTGTATGATCAACGAAATAGAATAAAATAAAGATTTTCAACCGTCCAGAGAAATAGATGAGCCTATCGAAGAAACTTGCGCAGAACGAGGCGATGACGCCCGTTCTGCTTTTGATACTGGATGGGATCGGTTGCCGTGCAGAGCAGGAAAACAACGCGGTCGCGCTTGCAAAAAAACCGAACCTGGACAGGCTGTGGGCCAATTATCCGCATACCCGTCTACAGGCATCCGAATCCTCCGTCGGCCTTCCCAGGGCCCAGATGGGCAATTCGGAGGTCGGGCACCTCAACATCGGGGCGGGGCGCATCGTCTATCAGGAACTGACCCGCATCGACCTTGCCATCGAAAACGGCGAATTCTTCGCCAACCCAGTCCTCAGGAATGCGATCGACACCGCGCTCGAAAAGGGAAGCGCACTGCATATCATGGGGCTGCTCTCGCCGGGCGGCGTTCACAGCCACGAAGCTCACATTCACGCCATGCTGGAAATGGGCGCGAAAGCCGGTGTCGGGCAGATCTACCTGCACGCCTTCCTGGA
>JAJZTT010000042.1 GCA_021848705.1 Pseudomonadota bacterium | reverse complement strand
CAGGCTGATCCCTTCGACGGAAACGTCGAAGATCATCCAGCCGTTCGCGGTCTTTTCCATCCGGTAATCCACCGTGATCGGCTCCTTGTCCTGCTGAATGATGCGGCTGTGCACCATCACCTGGTTGCCCTCAGGCTGGCCGTCGAGGGGGAGCACTTCGATCGGCTGGTTCTTGTAGGAGGCGATCGCGCTGGAATAGGTGTTCATCAGCAGGGTGTGGAATTCGTCGATCAGCGATTTCTGCTGGACGGGAGTCGCCGTCCTCCATTCCCTTCCGACGGCCAGCTTGGTCATGCGAATGAAGTCGAAATGGGGCATGATTTTCGCATCCACCGCTGCTGCGAGCGTCTTCTTGTCCGACTTCTTCTGCTGCTCCTGCTTGATGATGGTGGTCACCTGATTGGCAAGGTCGCGGATCACGACATCCGGGGCTGCTTCGGCGAAGGCGATGGCCGGGACGAGGAGCAGCAGGGTGAGAAGTTTGCGCATGATTTCCTTTCTATTTGTGGTTGCCGGAGCCGGCCTTGTTGAACATGAGTTGCCCGATCAGTTTTTCGAGCACCACGGCCGACTGGGTGAACTGGATGGTGTCTCCCGCTTTCAGCATGTCGTCGTCCGCTCCGGTTTCCAGTCCGACATACTGCTCTCCGAGCAGCCCGGAAGTCAGGATCGAGGCCGTGCTGTCCTTGGAAAACTGGTATTTCCTGTCGATGTCGAAAGTGACTTTCGCCCGGTACTGCTTGGGATCGAATTCGATGTTGGCCACCCTGCCCACCACGACGCCCGCGCTTTTGATCGGGGCGCGCGGTTTCAGTCCGCCGATGTTGTCGAAATAGGCATAGACATGGTAGCTGTTGGACCCGTCGAGGCTGCTCATGTTCCCGACCTTCAGGGCGAGCACGAGTATCGCCCCGATGCCGGCGGCGATGAAGATGCCTACCCATAAATCCAGTGTCGTACGTTCCATTGAATCAAGCTCCCCGAAACATGAATGAGGTCAAAATGAAGTCCAGAAAAAGAATCACCAGAGAAGAGGTGACCACGGTGCGGGTCGTTGCGCTGGATACGCCTTCCGCAGTGGGAGGGGAATCGTAGCCCTCGAACACAGCGATCGCGGAGACCGCGATGCCGAACACGAAGCTCTTGATGATCCCGTTCAGGATGTCATAGCGGAAATCCACTCCCGCATGCGTCTGCGACCAGTAGGAACCTTCGTCCAGGCCGATCAGTACCACGCCGATCAGGTAGCCGCCGAAGATGCCCATGGCGTTGAAAATCGCGGCAAGCAGAGGCATGGAAATCACCCCGGACCAGAACCGCGGCGCAACCACCCTGGCAATCGGGTCGACCGCCATCATTTCCATCGCCGAGAGCTGCTCGGTCGCCTTCATGAGGCCGATTTCCGCAGTGATTGCGGATCCCGCCCGGCTCGCGAAAAGCAGCGCGGCCACCACCGGACCCAGTTCGCGCACCAGGGCGAGCGCCACCATCACGCCAAGCGAGGAAGATGCGCCGTAACGCTGCAGGGTTTCATACCCCTGCAGCCCCAGCACCATGCCGACGAAGAGTCCGGAAACGATGATGATCACGAGCGAACGAACCCCGGTGTAATAGAGTTCGCGGATGACGAGTCCGATTCTTGCGAAGCTCGTGCCCGATCCCAGCAGGGTGAGGAACATGAATTTTCCGGCGTAGCCCAGGCGCCAGATTCCCTCGATTGCGGAGTGTCCGATCTTTCTCAGCCAGTTGGCCAGCCTGTCAAGCATTTCCGGACTCCAGGGCAAGGTCTTCGGGATAGTCTGCTGCGGGATAATGGAAGGGGACCGGACCGTCGATCTCTCCGTGGATGAACTGGTGCACGAAAGGCACGGTCGAATTTTGCAGTTCTTCCGGCGTGCCGTGCGCGACGATGGCGCCTTCCGAGACGAAGTACACGTAATCGACGATCTGGAACGATTCGAGCACGTCGTGGGTCACCACGATCGAGGTCGCGCCCAGCGCATCGTTGAGTTTCCGGATCAGGTTGCCGATGACGCCGAGCGAAATGGGATCGAGCCCGGTGAAGGGTTCGTCGTACATGATGAGCATCGGATCGAGCGCGATGGTCCTCGCGAGGGCCACCCTTCTTGCCATGCCGCCGGAGAGTTCGTTCGGCATGAGATCCCTCGCGCCGCGCAACCCCACCGCATGGAGCTTCATCAGTACCAGGTCGCGAATCACGGATTCGGGCAGATCGGTGTGTTCGCGCATCTGGAAGGCGACATTGTCGAACACGGAAAGGTCGGTGAAGAGCGCGCCGAACTGGAACAACATGCCCATCTTGCGGCGTGTCTCGTAAAGCTCGCGGCGGGAGAGTTCGTGGATGATCCTGCCGTCGAATTTGACATGACCGCGGGATGGCTTCAGTTGCCCGCCGATCAGCCTCAGCAGCGTGGTTTTGCCGCAGCCGCTTCCGCCCATGATGGCCACCACCTTCCCCCTGGGGATTGCCATGTTGATTCCCTTGAGGATGGGTCTGGTGTCATAGGTGAAGTTGAGATCCTTCACTTCCAGAAAGTTTTCAGACTGCACGGTAGTCGTTTTCCATTGGAGTGGCGCACATTTTAAACCACCTGCAGGCGCATGGACAGTGCCTTGGATTGCGCGAAGCGGCTGCTATATTGAAGCAGGGATAAATTAAGGGAGGGTTAAACTTGGAAATGGCGGTCCGTTTCGAGGGTGCGGGAAAGCGTTTCGGCAAGACCCGCATTTTCGGTTCGCTCGACATCGGGGTGAAAAAGGGGGCTTTTTTCGGGCTGGCCGGCGTGAATGGCGCGGGCAAGACCACCCTCATCAAATGCATGCTCGATTTTTGCAGCCTCGACGAGGGAAAGGTGGAAATCTTCGGAAAATCCCATCTCGCTAGCGGGGCGCGATCCGGACTTTCCTATCTTCCGGAGCGCTTCAATCCACCCTATTATCTGAAAGGGGGGGATTTTCTCGATTATGCGCTGAAGCTGCAGGGGAGGGCGGTTGCCAGGGAAGCGGTGAATGCGGTTCTGGAGGAACTCGATCTCGCGCAGGATGCGCTCTCGAGGCCGGTCAGGATGTATTCCAAGGGAATGACGCAAAAGCTCGGGCTCTCCGCCTGTTTTTTGAGCGGAAAAGATCTCCTGGTGCTCGACGAACCGATGAGCGGGCTCGATCCGAAGGCGAGGGCGCTCGTGAAAAGGAAGCTTCGGAAGTTGCATGAAGAAGGGAAAACCCTGCTTTTCACTTCGCATTCCCTCCAGGACATGGGGGATCTTTGCGACAGCATGGTCTTGCTGCACGAAGGCAAAATCCTTTTCTCCGGAGCGCCGCTGGAATTTTGCATCGGTTCTTCCGGCATGGAAACGGCCTTCCTGGAAAGGGTCGGGGGGGACTCGTGTATTTCGACCATTTCGGACTGAAAACCGCGCCTTTTTCCATCACGCCCGCCCCGCGCTTCTTCTATTCCGGGGCGGGCAGGGGGAAGGTGCTCGATGCCCTCCTGTACGCGGCTTCACGCGGGGACGGTCTCATCAAGGTGACGAGCGAGGTCGGGAGCGGCAAGACCATGCTTTGCAGGATGATGATCGAGCATCTTCCTCCCTGGCTGGAATCGATCTATCTTCCGAATCCGGCCGCTTCCAGGGAAGAACTGGTCTCTTCGGTTGCGGACGAACTCGGCATCCAGACTTCCGGCCTGCTTCCGCCAGGGGCTTTGAAGTCGGTGCAGGACAGGCTCATCGAGAAGTACGCAAAGGGCAAGCGGGTCGTTGTGATCCTCGACGAGGCCCATGCCATGCCCTGCGAGGCGCTCGAGGAGCTGCGCCTCCTCTACAATCTGGAGTCAGGAAGCGAAAAACTCCTCACCATCGTGCTGTTCGGGCAACCTGAACTCGATGAAAAGCTCGCGGCGCCCAGGATGAGGCAGTTGCGAGACCGCATCGTTCACCAGTTTTCGGTCGCCCCTCTTTCCAGGGAGTCGGTGCGGGACTATCTCGGTTTTCGCATGCGCATGGCGGGTTATCCCGGAGAAAGCCCGTTTTCTGTGGCGGCCTGCGCGAAAATCCATCGGATATCGCGCGGATTCATGAGGAGGATCCATGTGCTGGCGGACAAGGCGCTGCTCGCCGCCTATGTCGAAGGCGCCCGGCGCATCGAGGCAAGACATGTCGGAGCTGCGGCGAAGGACAGCGGCTATGTGGTCGGCACGAGCGGCAGGAGGATGGCTGCAGCCCTGCTCTTCCTGCTTTTCTTCGTCTCCGCAGATCTTTCCGGGCCGATGCTCTCCAATCGCGAGGATCCGCTCGCGGGGAGGCTGGCTGCATCCCTTTCTTCCCCGCACAACGGGTTCACGGTGAAGCTGTTTTCGGTCGGGAAAAAGCAAAGGGAATGGCTGGTGCGCTTTCTCCGCGAGGCGAGGGGGGAAATCGATTTTACGGAAATCTATGTCTACCCGCAGGCAAAGGAGCGCTATCTCGTGGTCTACGGTGCCTATCCGACCAGGATCGAGGCGGAAAAGGCGCTGAAATCCCTGCCTGAAACCTATCGCCGTACCTATCGTCCTTCCGTCGTGCGCCTGCCGAAAATCCGGATTGCATAATCCCGTTCCGGTGCTACTGTGAAGCCAGGAACCGGTCGGGGGATGAAGCAATGCGCGGGATCGCAGTTATTGCGCTGATTTTTGGCCTTTTTGGCTGCAGTTCACCGCAAATCAAGCCTTCTCCCTATCATCTTTCCGCAATGCCTGAAACGAAAGGAAAGATCCCCGAGCCGGTGCGCCGCAGCACGATCCTCCCTCCGCCGAGACCCACCAGAAGGCTTGCCGTCTACAGCGTTTCGGTGTTCAACGTGCCGGTCCAGGAACTCCTTTATGCGCTTGCAAGGGACGCTGGAATCAACATCGACATCCATCCGGCGGTGAGCGGCGTGGTCACCATCAATGCCATCAACCAGACTTTGCCCGAGATCCTGAACCGGATTTCGGAACAGGTCGACATGCGTTACGAGGAGCATGGGGAGGACATCCAGGTGATGCCGGACACCCCTTATCTCATCAATTACAAGGTCGATTATCTCGACATGGCGCGCGACACCAGCGGAACGGTGGCCATCATCACCCAGGTTTCTACCCCGGGAACCAACGTCACCACCGGAACGAGCGGAGGGGGAGGTTCGACTTCCACCGGGGTGAACAATTCCACCACATCGGTCACCAACCTCGCCAAGAACCGATTCTGGGATACCCTGGTGCAAAACATCAAGGACATCCTGCACGAGACCGACAAGATCCTGCCGGAAGGCTCTTCCGAGACGGTGGTGCAGCAGTCGGGGATCCAGACCTCCACCGCAACGGTTTCCTCCAAGGCTGCCGGGAAGAAGGGGGCGACTGCGCTCTCCGGTCCCGGAACCATGCAGAACGAAGGCAGCACACTCATCAGGCGTACCACATTCCGGGAAGCCGCCTCGGTGATCGCCAATCCTGAAACCGGCATCATCAGCATCCGCGCCACCTCGCGCCAGCACAGGAAAATCCAGGCATTCATCGACAGGGTGATGCAGAGCGCCAAACGCCAGGTGCTGATCGAGGCGACCGTGGTCGAAGTGCAACTTTCCGACAAATACCAGCAGGGAATCAACTGGGCCGCGATCGCAGCCGGCAAGGGCTGGAGTTTCACGCAAAGCCCGGTGGGCGCGATTCCTTCCGCAGTCAACCAGAGCCTTTTCGTGCTGGGATATTCCAATCCTACTTCCTCGGCAGGCAACCTCTCTGCGACCATCAGTCTGCTCGAGTCTTTCGGCAAGGTGAAAGTGCTCTCCAGTCCCCAGATCAGCGTGTTGAACAACCAGACTGCGCTCCTCAAGGTGGTGGACAACCGCATCTATTTCACCATCCAGGCCAATACCAGCCAGAACCAGACCACCACGCTCACCACCTATACCACGACGGTCAATTCGGTTCCGGTTGGATTCGTGATGAACGTGACGCCCGAGATCAGCAAAAACGACTCGGTGATCATCAATCTGCGCCCCACCATTTCCAGGATCCTCGATTATGTTCCGGACCCGAACCCCTCGCTCCCTGCAGGGGTGCAGAATCTGATTCCGGAGATCCAGACCCGGGAAATGGAGTCGGTGATCCGCGTCAACAGCGGCCAGACCGCGGTGATGGGAGGGCTGATGCAGGACGCGGTCAACAACCTGGACGACACCGTGCCGGGCCTTTATGGCATTCCCCGCATCGGCAACCTGTTCTCCCACAAGAACGATGCCGTCACCAAGTCGGAACTCGTGATCTTCTTGCGACCGGTGGTGGTGAAGGAGCCGAGCCTGGAAGGGGATTTCGCCAGATTCAGGGACGCGCTTCCGGACAGGCATTACTTCGATACCGACGGGGACTGAAAATGAGCCTGCTGATCGATGCAATCCGCAAGGCGGAAGCGGAGAAAAACGAGACCGCTCCTTCCCCTGAGGCGCCCGGGGAGGAGACCAGGCTGGAACTCGAAGCGAAGCCGGAAGCGCCTGTCGGGATCGAAGAGGAGGACAGGGTGGCGGCGGAGCGCATGTTCGCGGCCAAAACCCTCTCCACGAGCCATTACCGCCTGTGGATCCTGGGTGCGATTGCAGCGCTCCTCTTCGCCTCCGGCACGGGCTACTGGTGGTACAGGACGGAATCGCAGACTGCGCCTCAGGCATCGGCTCCGGCCCCCCTTCCACCGGAACCTGAAAAGGCTTCGGAAGTCGCCGCGGTCGAGGCACCGGTCGCAGTCGAGGCGCCAAAACCCAGGTCCGAGCCGGAGGCGGCCAATCGCGTGGAAGTGAGGAAGAAGGCATCGAAGGCGATCGTCAATCCGCTTTCCATATCCGGCTATCAGGCGATGAATTCACGCAATCTCGATGTCGCGCGCAAGCAATATGCGAGGCTGCTCGCCAGGGATCCGCAAAATCGCGAGGCATTGCTCGGGCTCGCAGCAGTCGCCATGGAGCGGGGCCGCATCGCGCTCGCGGAACGCTATTACAGGAGAATGCTGGAAATCGATCCCGAAGATCCGGATGCGGCTGCGGGGATTGCCAATCTGGGCAATCCTGCCGATGACGAAAGCAGGATGAAGTCGCTCATCCGCAATTCCCCCCATTCGGGCTCCCTTTACTTCAGCCTGGGAAACGGCTATGCGTCCGAATCCCATTGGCCGGATGCGCAACAGGCCTATTTCAGCGCACTGGAAGCGGCGCCGGACAATCCGGATTACGCATTCAACCTCGCAGTGAGCCTCGATCACCTCGGGCAGAAAAGTCTCGCCCTCCGCTATTACAGGATGGCGGTTGAGCTTTCCGGGCGCGGCTTCCCGGGCTTCGATGTCGAAACAGCAAAAAACAGGATCAAGGAACTGGAACAATAATGTCTGCAATTCCAAAAATGCATCCCGCTCGGGAAGGCGGGAGGTTGTTCGGCCAGATGCTGATCGAGCGGGGCGTGATCAGCGAGGATCAGCTGAAAATTGCGCTCGTCGAGCAGGGGAAGAACCATGTCAAGCTCGGCAAGCTGATGGTCGGGCTCGGTTTTCTCACCGAGGGGACGATTCGGGACGTGCTTTCCGAAAGCATGGGGCAGGAAACCGTGGATCTTGCCAGCGTCGTGGTCGATGCAGTGGCGATCCGCATGATCCCGCAGGAAGTGGCGAGGCGCCATCTGGTTTTGCCGCTTTCCTTCGACAGGGCGAGACAGATCCTGACGCTCGCCATCTCCAATCCGGAGAACATCATCGCGCTCGATCAGGTGAAGGCGCTGCTCGACGACGATTACGAACTGCATCTCCTGCTCGCGGCCGAATCGGAGATCCTGCATGCGATCGACCAGTATTACGGATTCGAGCTTTCGATCGAGGGAATCCTGCAGGAAATCGAGCCGGGGGACATCGAGTCCCCGATTTTTCAGGTGGGGGTGACCGAATTTTCCCAGCCGGTGGTGCGCCTCATCGATGCGCTGCTTTCCGATGCCGTGCAGCGGGGCGCATCCGACATCCATTTCGAACCCGAGCACAGCTTCCTCAGGATCCGCTGCAGGATTGACGGGGTGCTGCGTCAGGTGCGCAGCCTGCACAAATCCTACTGGTCGCCGATGGCGGTCAGGCTCAAGGTGATGAGCGGAATGAACATCGCCGAAAACCGTGCGCCTCAGGACGGCCACTTTTCGCTGAGGCTTTCCGGACGCCAGATCGATTTCAGGGTATCGGCCGAACCCACCACCCATGGCGAGAACATCGTGCTGCGCATCCTCGACCGGCAGAAGGGGATCGTCCCTCTGGAGGAACTCGGCCTGGAGCAGATGGAACTCGACATCCTGAACATCATGATCGCGAGACCCGAAGGAATGATCCTGGTCACGGGGCCAACAGGGAGCGGCAAGACCACGACCCTCTATTCGATCCTGAGCCGCCTGAATACCGAGGCGGTCAACATCATGACGCTGGAGGATCCGGTGGAATATCCCATGCCGATGATCCGCCAGGCTTCCGTGAACGAAATGGTGAAGCTCGATTTCGCCAGCGGCATCCGCTCGATGCTGAGGCAGGATCCGGACATCATCCTGGTGGGGGAAATCCGCGACGAGCCCACTGCGGTCATGGCGTTTCGCGCGGCCATGACCGGGCATCAGGTCTATACCACGCTGCACACCAATTCCGCGATCGGCGTGGTGCCAAGGCTCATGGATCTCGGCATCCATCCCGAGATCATGGCGGGAAACATCGTCGGGATGATCGCCCAGCGCCTCGCAAGGCGCCTTTGCCTCCGCTGCAGGAAGGCCGTCGAGCCTTCTCCAGAAGCGGAAAGGATACTCGGCAGCCGGGAGAAGGTCTACCGTGCAACGGGATGCGAAGCTTGCGATTTCCAGGGATATTCGGGGCGCTTTGCGATCATGGAAATCGTCAGGATGGACGAGGATTTCGACGACCTCATCGCAAGACGCGGCACGCTGCGGGAATTGCGCAGGCTCGCCACGGAAAAGAGCTACCGCACGCTCGCCGGGAATGCGCTGCGCAGGGTTCGGGACGGGACGACTTCCTTCGAGGAGATCGTCCGGGTGGTGGATCTCACCGGGAGGACTTCATGAGCTACTATTCCTACCGGGCGGTGGACCGGGACGGCGCGATCCGCCATGGCACGATGGAGGCGCTCGGAGAGGAGGAGCTTGCCGAGCGTCTGGGCAGGATCGGCCTCGACCTCGTTTCCGCACGCCCGGCCATGCGCGGCGGATTCCTGCACAGGGTGAAACGCCGCGAACTCATCACCTTTTTCTTCAATCTGGAGCTTCTGACCCACGCGGGCGTGCCGCTCATCGAGAGCCTCGGGGATCTCCGGGACAGCATGGATGTGCCCGCCTTTCGCGGCATCATGGCGGACATGATCGAGAACATCCAGGGAGGAATGCATCTTTCCCAGGCCATGTCGCTCTATCCCGGGACTTTCGACGGCGTGATGGTGAGCCTGGTTCGGGCAGGGGAAGAGAGCGCGAGGCTTCCGGCGATTTTCAAGCATATCACCGAGTCGCTGAAATGGCAGGACGAAATGCGCTCCCAGACGAGGCAGATCCTGCTCTACCCTGCATTCGTGCTGATCGTCGTGATTTCGATCACCTTTTTCCTGATGCTCTATCTGGTTCCGCAACTGGCGACCTTCTTCAGGAGCCTCGGACAGGAGCTTCCCCCGCAGACCCGGGCGCTGCTTGCAGTTTCGGATTTCTTCCGGAATTACCGGTATTACCTGATGGCAATCCCGGTGCTTCTTTACCTGTTCATCCGGCTCGCATCCGGATTCAGCCTGAAGGCGAGATATGCATTCGACAACCTGAAAATCAGGATCTGGTTCGTCGGCCCCATCCTGCTGAAGATCATCCTCGCCCGCTTTGCCAACACCTTCGCGATCATGTACGAATCCGGAGTCAGCATCCTCGAATGCATTTCGATTTCGATCGGAATCACCGGAAACCTGGTGCTTGCCGAGCGCCTCAAGCAGGCGCTGGAAGAGATCGAGGCGGGCAAGACCCTGCTGCAGAGCTTCCAGAAGGCGGAAATTTTTCCCGCCCTGGTGCTCAGGATGGTCAAGGTCGGCGAGGCGACCGGCCAGCTCGGCGATGCATTTTACAACGTGAGCTATTTTTACGAGCGGGACACACGGGAGGCCATCCGCAAACTGCAGGTGATGGTGGAGCCGGTACTCACCGTGGTGCTCGGGATGATGCTCGGCTGGATCATGGTCTCGGCGATCACGCCGATCTACGACATGCTGGGGAAAATCAGGTGACGAGGACCCTTCTTTTCATCGGCGACCGCAACTGCCAGGCCTGCGTCTGGAAAAGCGGGCAGATCTCCGGGCGGATCAACTTTCCAAACAGCGAGGAAGGAAGGAAAGCGTTCGCGCGCTATCTGTCCGGAGTGCCGAGCCCTGAAGTGAGCCTCCTCGCCGATCTCGTCGAAGAGGATTATCGCATCGAGACCCTCCCGCCGCTGAAAGGAAGGGACAGGAGGCTTCTCGAGGAGCGCAAGCTCGAGCAGTTCTATCGATATACGCCGCTCAGGAATGCATCCAGGCAGAAAGGTCAGGTGCTGTTTTCAGCGCTCACCAGCCCGGGCCTCGTCGTTCCCTGGATCGATCTGATGTCCGGAATGGGGGTTGCGGTTTCCTGCGTGACTTCCGTGGCAATGCTCTCGGAACGGCTCGCCTTGAATCTGAAAACATCCCATCTTCTGCTTCTGAGCATCCAGGAGGGTACGGGCTTGCGTCAGAGTTTCTTTCTGGAGGGGAATCTCCATTTTTCCCGTCTTGCGCTCATCCATCCCGGAGAAGATGTGGCCGAAGTGATCCGGGTCGAATCCGGCAGGATCTACAAGTACCTGCATACCCTGAGCCTGATTCCGGAAAAGGGGGCGCTCCAGGTGTTCGTGCTTTGCGGGGAAGGGATCAGGAAGGAACTGGAGCAGGGTCTCGAAAACACGGATTCGATCCATCATGTGTTCTTCGACGTGGCCGATGCTGCCAGGATGCTCGGATATCACGGGAAGACGGAAGGAAACGATGCATTGCCGCTCTTCTTCCAGATTCTGGGAAGTTCGCCGGAGAACCGCTACGGCAGCTATGAACATCGCCGCATCCATGCCTTGAAGCGCCTGCAGCGCAACGCGATCGGGCTTTCCGCTGCGTTCGTCTTCGCAGGGTTGATTTGGGGGGCGGTCGACGTTTCGATCGGAATGAAACTGCATCTCGAGGCCGGACTGATTTCGGCGAGGACCGATTCCATGTTGCTGAAATATCGGAAAATGATGCCAGCCCAGGGATCTTCCCCGCAGAGGATGAAGGCAGCGGTGACCCTGGTCGAAGGACTCTCGGCGCGTTTTTTCCCTCCAGAAGCGGTGCTCTCGCAAATCAGCGGGGCGCTCGGTTCCCTGGACGAAATCCGCATCGACCGGATCGCCTGGATGATGACCGTCAATCCTGGAGAAATCCGCCAGCCCCCATCCGAAATCCGCGCCGAACAGGGGATCTATGCGGAGAAGTCCCTTTCCAGGGTGATTTTCGTGGAAGGCGAGATCGCTCCTTTCGACGGGGATTTCCGGCTCGCCAACGAGAAGGTGGATCACTTCGTATCCCTGCTCGGGAAGCAGGGGATGGAGGTCGGTAAAATCAGGATGCCGCTCGACCTCGATCCTGCGGAAAGCTTCACGGGCAAGGCCGGGGAAGCGGACAGGAAGCCGGATTTCCTGCTCAGGATGGTGGCGAAGGGGAAATCATGAAGATCAGGAAAAAGGATCTTCCGCGGCTTTTCATGCCCGTAGCGCTGGTTCTGCTTTCCCTCGCCTTCGCCCTTTTCCTGCCTGCCGCAGCGAACCGGTTCAGGGAAAGGATGGCGAGGGAGAAAACGGGGAGCGAGGAGGCGTTGGCCATGGCTCGCGAGAAGGTGGAGGAAGGGATGCGCGACCGACAGAATCTGGGAATCTATCAGTCTGCCTACCGGAAGCTGGAGCAGCAGGGGGTGATCGGGAAATTCTCCCGGATGGAGCTCGTCGAAAATCTGGGGAAGTCCGACGTGGAGATGCAGTATTCGATACTGCCCCAGTTTTCGGTTACGGCCGCAGACTTCTTCAGGATGAAGGTCGATCGCGTCGAGATCAGGGGGAGGGTGCTGCACGAGGGAAAACTCATCGATCTGCTGACGCAGATCGGGTCGGCAACGCCTGGATTGCCGCTCGTCGAGGGATGCAGCCTTTCGAGGATCGACGGCGCATCGGGTGGGGAGCCCAGGCTTCAGGTTTCCTGCCTGGTTTCCTGGGTTACGCTGGAGCCCCTGAAGTGAGGAAATTTCTCATCCTCTTCCTGTTCCTTGCGGAAGCTGCGGATGCGGCAAGGCTGGGCAGGCTTTTTTTCACCCCGGAAGAGCGCGCTTCGCTCGAGGCCGTGCATGCCACTCCTTCCGGAACCCTGCCCGGGAAGGAGGGATGGGACCGCTCTCCTGCCACGGGAAAAGTCGAAATGAAGGGAGGCGGGCGGACCATCTGGGTGAACGGCATTCCGAAGCACCTCGAAGCGGAGAGGAAGAAATGAAGGGCATGGCGAGTTTCCTGTTGATCGCCATCCTGGCGATGTTCGGCATCTACCTGATCGCGGCATTGCCAGCGACGGATCTGGCGAATGTGCAAGGTGCCGGGGACACTTCCCTTGCGCTTGCCGAGGCGAGGGATGCGCTCATCGGATATGCGGTATCCGATGCGACGAGGCCCGGCGAGCTACCCTGTCCGGACATGAACGACGACGGAACGATCCAGATCGCAACCGATTATGTCGGAAGCAACTGCAAAAGCTATGTCGGGCGGCTTCCCTGGAAAACGCTGAATCTTCCGGATCTCAGGGACGCATCGGGCGAGCGGCTCTGGTATGCGCTGTCTCCCGCCTATCACGCGAACGGATCAGCGATCCTCGACAGCGACACCACTGGTTCGCTCACCGTCTATTCCTCCGACGGCCTCACCTTGTTCTCGTCGAATGCGGTGGCGGTGATTTTTTCTCCAGGGACGGCGCTGAAAGGGCAGGCGAGGGGATCCACGGCTTCCTCCTGTCCTTCCCTGGGCAGCAGCGTGGCGGGCTATCTCTGTCCGGACAATTATCTCGATACCCTGAATTGTCCGGGGGCGAACTGCAGAAGCAATGCTTCCGGACCCTTTGTGATGGGGCCGATCCGCGATGCGAACGGCCTGGTCGCCCTGAACGATACCCTGATCGTGATCCGGGCGGGCGATCTCGTTCCGGGCCTGGAAAAAAGGGTGGCCAGGGAGCTTCGTGCGAGTCTTCAGTCCTATTTCATCGCGAACCATCATTATCCTTATCCGGCCAGATACGACCATTGCGACGGCGAGCAATGCGACGGGGACGATACGGTCTGCAGGGGAAGGGTTCCGCTCACGGATCCTTCGATCCTCGACAAGCACGGTAATCCGCTGCAGATCGGGTGGCCCTCCTGGTTCGTCGACAACCAGTGGTACCGGGAAGTCTATTACAGCGTGGGTGCCGCCTCGCTCGCCTCTTCCGCATCGCTCTCCGCGCCAGTATGCAGCGCGCAACTCACCGTTTCCGGTTTGCCGGTGGATCTGGTTTTCTTCATGCCGGGAACGCCGCTACCCGGCGTGAGGAGGCCCAGCAACCTTCTTTCCGATTATCTCGAGGATGCCGAAAACCGGGACGGCTGGGGGGCGGATGCGAACGATCTTTACGTCATTCCGACATCGAAATTCAACGACAGGGACAGGGTGTACACATTGCCATGAAAGGATTCACGCTGATCGAAATCGCCGTGGTGCTCGCAGTGGTGGCGCTCCTGCTCGGAGGGCTCCTGGTTCCGGTATCCGCCAGGATCGACAGGCAGAACCGCATCTCGACGGAGGAATCCATGGAAATCATCCTTGAAGCGCTGGAAGGCTATGCAGCAACCAACGGCTATCTTCCCTGCCCCGCGGTCTCCGCCGCCAACGGCGCGGAGGACAGGACGGCGGGAATCTGCAACAAGCGTTCCGGGTTCGTTCCCTGGGTTGCGCTCGGCACTCCCAAGGCGGATGCCTGGGGCAACCTGTTCCAGTACAGCGTAACCCCTGCCTTTTCCTCTTCGGTTGCGCCATTTTCCTTCAACACGGCCGAAGATATCACGATCCGTACCCGGGATTTCGGGGGGAACCTCGTCAATCTCAGCAATCTGAACAGCATTCCCGCGGTGATCCTGTCCTTCGGCAGGGACGGCTTCGGGGCGACCAGCCAGGCCGGATCGGCGCAGACTGCACCGCCCGCATCGAACGTGGACGAGCTGACCAATGCTGCCGGAGCCACGAATTTCGTCTCGAGAACCGAAGTCGACGACCGGAATGCCCTCAACGGGGAATTCGACGACATCGTCGACTGGGTTCCCCCCTATGTGCTGATGAACCGCATGGTTCAGGCCGGGAGGCTGCCATGATGCTGACCCTTGCGAGATACACCCTGATCGAGGCACTGAGGAACCGGCTTTTGCGGCTTTCCATGCTGGGGCTCTTCGCCGGAATCGGTCTTTCCATTTTCCTCGGCCGGATCGCGATCACCGACAGCATCCGCGTCGGACTCGGCGTGGAAGCCGCCCTGTTCAGGCTTTTTGCGGTATTTTCGACCTGCATTTTCGTGCTCTCCGGCATGCTGCGCGAATACCATGACAAGGGACTGGAATTCCTGCTCGCCATGGACATGAGCCGTTCGACCTATTTCTTCGGCAAATTCCTGGGATATGCAGGATGCGCCCTGTTCCTTGCGCTCCTCTATTCGGCGCCGCTTCTGTACGGGGGGGGCTTCGCATCCGTGCTCGCCTGGGGAATCTCGCTCTTCCTCGAGCTTTCGATGATGGTCGCGGTGAGTCTGTTCTTTGCGCTTGCGTTCAGCCAGATGCCTTCCGCGCTCGCAGCGGTCGCGGGCTTCTACCTGATTTCGAGATCGATGGGAACGCTGCTTCTCATCATGAACGGTCCGCTGGCAACCAGGGATCTCACCGGCAATCTGCTCGATGCCGCCTTGCTCGGAGTGGGCTGGTTCTTGCCGAGGCTGGATGCATTCACCAGGACATCCTGGCTGCTCCATGTACGGCCAACCCTGCACGATCTGCAGGTGGTGTTCGTGCAGGCGGCGATCTACCTCGTGCTGATCTCCTCTGCCGCACTGTACGATTTCTACAGGAAAAGCCTGTGAAGATGCCTTACTGCTTGCCGCTCTCGCTCGCAGTCGCCCTGCTGCTTCAGCTTTCCTTCCAGGCGCTGCGGCCGGGTGAAGCGGCGGTCATCGAGCCGCTTGCCGATCCTCCCGGAGAATATGCGCTGCGCCTTGCGAGCCTCGACGAGCCTGAAGCGGTTTCCCGGGTCATGATGCTTTACCTTCAGGCTTTCGACATGCAGCCCGGAGTCATCGTGCCCTACCGCAAGCTCGATTATGGGGAAGTGGTGAAATGGCTGCAGGCAAGTCTCGATCTCGATCCTTCCGACCCTTACCCGCTTTTCGCAGCCACCTATCTGTACAGCTCTGTGAACGACAGCGAAAGGCTGAAGGACGTGCTGGATTTTGTGTACCGCTCCTTTCTGGCAAATCCGGACCGGCGCTGGCGATGGCTTGCGCAAGGGACGCTGATCGCGAAATACCAGCTCCATGATCTACCGCTTGCTTTGAAATATTCCGGGGCGCTCACGAAATACGCAACGGGCAAGGAGGTTCCGCACTGGGTGACGCAGATGACGGTGTTCACGCTGGAGGAAATGGGGCGGGTCGAAAGCGCGAAAATCCTGCTTGGGGGATTGCTTGCGAGCGGAAAGATCAGGGATTCGAACGAACGTCGATTTCTTTCGAAAGTCCTTAAAAAAATGGAAAAAGAGGCTTCCAAAATACCCCTGCAAAATGGAGAGGATGGTCTACTGTGAGGCTGAAGGGAACATTTCTGAAATCACGCAAAGGGGTGCAATCATGAAAATCCAGAAAGGCTTCACGCTTGTGGAAATCGCCATCGTGCTGGTGATCGTGGGACTGTTGCTCGCAGCAGTGCTGAAGGGGCAGGAAATGATCACGCAGGGCAAGATCAAGGGGGCGATCACCGATTTCAATAGCGTATTGACCGCATTCAACGGCTACCAGGATCGCTACAAGGTAATTCCCGGAGACGATGCCAATGCCGCGACTCGATGGCCTACAGGCGCCTTCGGGTCGGGGTCCGCGGCAGCCGTCAACGGCAACGGAAACGGCATCGTCGAGGGCCTGTACAGCACCAACATCCTGCTCACGGCCGCGCCGACCGGAACCCAGGAAACCAACCTGTTCTGGCAGCATTTGAGGGCCTCCGGATTCTATGCCGGAACCCAGACCGGAAACGGCAGCGGCACCCTGCCCACCAATGTTGCGGGCGGC
Organism: Pseudomonadota bacterium; assembly: GCA_021848705.1. Taxonomy (GTDB): domain Bacteria; phylum Pseudomonadota; class Gammaproteobacteria; order Burkholderiales; family JABEVD01; genus JABEVD01. The sequence goes on along the minus strand of JAJZTT010000042.1, from coordinate 376 downwards.
ACGATCGGGGTGGAAAACGACACAAATACTAGTGATGCAAATGGAATCAAGATGGGCGGCATCCTGATCTGCTCGACCTCGATCCCGGAGAAGATCGCCCAGGCGGTCGACACCCAGATCGACGACGGGGATGCCACCCTGGGCTCGGTGAGGAGCATCGCGATTCCATCGACCGGAGTGCTTCCGCCTCTGACAACAAACCCAACCGCCTATGATACAGCCTCCAGCTTCGTTGTCTGCCGTCCCACGACCTGAGGAGAAGATCATGAAAAGGCAATCCGGTTTCACTCTGGTCGAAATCGCGATCGTCCTGGTGATCATTGGATTGCTCCTCGGAGGCGTCCTGAAGGGGCAGGAAATGATCACCCAGGGCAGG
>JAJZTT010000240.1 GCA_021848705.1 Pseudomonadota bacterium | reverse complement strand
AACCCGGATTGCTCGCCAGGTGACCATTGCCAAGAAGCGCTTCAAGCTCGCCATATCGATGCAGATTGTCGACAATGGGCCCGGCATACCCGAGGCGATCAGGGACAGGATATTCGATCCGCTGGTATCCGGAAGGGAAGGGGGCCACGGGGTCGGCCTCACCCTGGCCCAGACCTTCGTCAACCAGCATCACGGCATGATCGAGTGTGCGAGCCAGCCGGGAAAAACATCCTTCAATATTTTGCTGCCATTGACTGAAAGTTACTGATGAAGAATCCTGTTTGGATAATTGACGATGATCCGTCGATACGCTGGGTTTTCGAGAAGGCCCTGACCCGGGAAGGCATCGATTTCAGGATATTCTCTTCGGCAAGGGAAGCGCTCGACGCCTCCCTGACCCAGAAGCCGCAGGTTGTGGTGAGCGACATACAGATGCCCGGCGGGTCCGGCCTCGATTTGCTGCAGACGCTCAAGCTCAGGAACCCGGGACTTCCCGTCATCATCATGACCGCCTATTCTGATCTGGAGAGCGCGGTGTCCGCATTTCAGGGCGGCGCTTTCGAGTATTTGCCCAAGCCTTTCGACGTGGATCTCACGATCCAGTTGATACGCCGTGCACTCGAAGAGAGCACGAAGGAGAGCGGCGCACCGGAAGAAAGCTTCAGCACGCCCGAGATTCTCGGCAAGGCGGCTTCCATGCAGGGGATATTCCGCGCCATAGGCCGGCTTTCCCAGTCCCATGCCACTGTCCTGATCACCGGAGAATCGGGAAGCGGGAAGGAGCTTGTCGCTCACGCGCTGCACAGGCACAGTCCCAGAGCGGGGAAGCCTTTCGTTGCAATCAATACTGCCGCGATTCCGAAGGATCTGCTCGAGTCCGAACTGTTCGGTCACGAGAAAGGCGCATTCACCGGGGCGCAGGCGATGCGGCGTGGCAGGTTCGAGCAGGCAGAGGGCGGCACGCTTTTCCTGGACGAGATAGGAGACATGCCGCCGGATCTCCAGACGAGGCTGCTGCGCGTTCTTTCGGACGGGCACTTCTACCGCGTCGGCGGCCATCAGCCCATCAAGGCCAACATCAGGGTCATCGCAGCGACCCACCAGGATCTCGAGAACCGGGTGAAACAGGGGCTCTTCAGGGAGGATCTCTTTCACAGGCTGAACGTCATCCGGTTGAAGCTTCCTCCCCTGAGGGAGCGGCGCGAAGACATCGAACTGCTGGCCAAGTTTTTCCTGCAGAAGAGCGCAAAGGAACTCGGTATCGAGCCAAAGAAGCTTTCCGATGCCGCCGTAAGCTATATCGGTTCGCTCGATTTTCCGGGCAATGTGAGGCAGCTCGAAAATCTTTGCCACTGGCTCACGGTCATGGCGCCAGGGCAGAACATCGGGGTCGACGACCTGCCTCAGGAATTAAGGAGCGAGGCTCCCGCATCCGGTCCGGAAAGCTGGGTCGATGCGCTTTCGAACGAGGCGGATTTCTGGATAAGCAGGGGGGAGACTGCGATCATGGAAAGGCTGGTACCGCTCTTCGAGAAGACCCTGATCCTCAGGGCGCTGCGCCACACCGGGGGACGCAGGATTGAAGCTGCGACGCTCCTCGGCCTCGGCCGCAACACCTTGACGAGGAAAATACAGGAACTCGGGCTGGAAGAAGTCTAGGCTATTCCACCGGCCAGTCGCCGGGAAGCAGGGGGAACCAGGCTGCCGCAGGGCGATGGTTGTACCAGCGCCACTCCCTCGCGGCGAAAAGGGTGTTGCTGTTGATGTTTTGCATGACGCCGTCCTCTCCGATGGTCAGGAAAGCGTTGATCGCGGCATAATCGTCGGGAAGGGCGGCGTTGTACCAGCCTTTTGCAGAATGCCGTGCCAGGGAAGTCGCGATATTGACGTTGATTACCCGCTGCAGACTTGCATGATCCGTATCCATCAGGGAGCGCAGCAGGGCGGGAAGCTTCCACATGGCGGCGAGAAGCAGTTGCAGTTTCATGAGATCGAAGCCGAGAACCGCCTGCTGAGTATCGACGCTTCTCAGGGTGGAATCGCGCATCATCCTGCGCCTGATCTCGATCATCTCATTGGGCGAATAGCACCAGAGCAGTATTTCGGCCATGTCGTGCAGCAATGCCGAGATCGTCACCTCGTCGGACTCCAGATCGAGCCGCAGTATCGCCCAGTCCTGGGCATAAAGCGCCGCATGGCGACTCCTGCTCATTACGGAAAGCAGGCCGGAGAGGGCCACGGGATTGTCGGCGAGAAGATCCTCGACGCTATGAAGGCTGGTAAAATGCTCGAAGAATGCGCCTGTTCCCATCATCATCAGGGCATGCGAGATCGTCGTGATTTCCGCATGTTGCGTTTTTCTCCTGGATTCGATGAAGCGGAGCACCTTGATGGTCATTATCGGATCGTGCAGGATAACCGAAGAAATGTCCTTGGCCGTGATGTTGTCTTCGTCTTCCCGCATGCGTTCGATCTCCTGCGCCGTTCTTCTCAGAACGGGCAGATCGATTTGGGTCAGACGGACGACCCAGTCATTGAGGTTTTTGTGCAGCATGTCTCCTCCCAGGGATTCAGACTTCCACCTCTGTCATCACCGGAGCATGGTCAGATGGCCGCTCCATCTTTCTCGGAAAAATATCTACCTTGCAACCGGTGCATTTTACCGCGAGCGCATCGCTCAGGAGGATATGATCTATCCTCAGACCCATATTACGGCGAAATGCGTTCATCCTGTAGTCCCACCAGGTAAAGACCTTGTCAGGCTGGTCGAAAAGCCTGAAGCTGTCCCTGAATCCGAGCTCCAGGATTTCATTGAATGCACGGCGCTCTTGCGGGCTGACCAGCACGCTTCCTTCCCAGGCCTTCGGGTCGTGGACATCCCGATCCTCGGGGGCGATATTGTAGTCCCCGAGAACGGCCATTGCCGGATACAGCGCGAGTTCCGTCTTCAGCCAGTTGCGGAACGCATCGAGCCACTTGAGCTTGTAGGGAAATTTTTCCGAAGTCGGGGATTCCCCGTTCGGGACGTAGGCGCAGACCACCCTGGCTCCGTTCACGGTTGCCGAGAGCACACGCTTTTGCTCGTCCGCGAAACCGGGAATGCCGTCCGTTCGTTCTTCA
>JAJZTT010000239.1 GCA_021848705.1 Pseudomonadota bacterium | reverse complement strand
CGACGAAGCAGAAGCCCTTTCCATCGCCAACGACACGCTGTACGGTCTGGGCGCCGGGGTATGGAGCCGCGACGGCAGCCGCGCCTACAGAATGGGGCGAGCCATCAAGGCGGGAAGAGTCTGGACCAACTGCTATCATGCCTACCCCGCCCATGCTGCCTTCGGCGGCTACAAGCAATCCGGAATCGGCCGCGAAACCCACAGGATGATGCTCGATCATTACCAGCAGACCAAGAACCTGCTGGTGAGCTATTCTCCGAAAGCGCTCGGCTTTTTCTGAAGTTCCCCTTTGGAGGGGCTGCAATAGCCCCTCTTTTTTTCAGGAATTTCCATGACCAAAAGAGTCGTCGCAACCGAAGCTGCGCTTTCTCTCATCGAAAGGCTGAAGGAAATGCACGGAAAGCTGATGTTCCACCAGTCGGGCGGCTGCTGTGACGGAAGCTCGCCGATGTGTTATCCGCTCGGAGAATTCTACCTGGGAGATGCGGACATCCTGCTCGGAAAGATCGGCGGCTGCCCGTTCTACATGAGCCGCGCCCAGTTCGAATACTGGAAACACACCCAGCTCATCATCGACGTCACGCCGGGAAATGGCGGGATGTTCTCCCTCGAAGGTCCGGAAGGAATGCGATTTCTCACCCGCTCCAGGCTTTTCACCGACGAGGAATGGCAATCCCTGCATTCCGGACCAGGTCTTGAATAAAGGTCTATACTCTGATTCATGGATGATTTTTTCACCGTGAGAACGAGAGCATGGATTTTCTGTCCGAATCCTCCGAGGAAGGAGCGATGGCGGACTGTTTCCTCTGGGATCGCCGCTTCGAAACCGGCATTCCCGAAATCGACAGCCAGCACCGAACCCTGCACCAGCTCATCAACCGGCTGGACAGGGTGATTGCCTGCGATCCCTCCCTTCCCGCCCTTTCCGAAATCCTCGAAGAACTGGCTTCCTATGCGGCGAGCCACTTCGAATACGAGGAATCCCTGATGTCCGGTTTCGAGTCCGGGCAGGAATCGCACAGGGAAGCCCATGCGGATTTCAATCTGAAAATGCTCGAAATGAAGGAAAAGGCTGCTGAAAATCCTGCCGAAACGGCACCCTGGCTGCTCACCTTCCTGCTGAAATGGCTGCTCACCCATATCGTGGTCACCGACATGCGCATGGCGAAGAAGCTGCTCGCCATGCGGGCAGGTCACTCCGAAACCGAGGCGGAGCGGGAAGCGCAATCCTGCGAGCTTCCCTTGCTTTATACCATGGAAAAGCTCTACGACGAAATGGCGGCAAAAACCCGCGAACTGATCGCAACGAGACGCAGGCTGGCGATGGAAATCAGCGAGCGGCGCGCGCTCGAAACGGAATTCGCCCGTCAGGCAAGGACGGACATGCTGACCGGGCTTTCCAACCGTCGTCATTTCCTGGAACTCGCGGAACAGGAACTCGCCAGATCGCAACGCGACGGGGACCTGCTTTCGATGCTGATGATCGATCTCGACGAATTCAAGTCGATCAACGACCGGTACGGCCACCAGTTCGGAGATTCCATCCTGAAAAAGGTGGGGGAAGTATTCGGGAAAACCCTGCGCGCCGGGGACATTTATGGCAGGGTGGGTGGAGAGGAATTCGCCGTGCTCGTTCCGGAGTCGGACGAGAAGGAAGCGTCGGAAGTGGCTGAAAGATTGCGGATGGAAATTTCAACCATTCCCGGAAGTCCGTCGGACCGAAGTGAAAGGGTGACCGCTTCCATCGGCATCGTCACCCTCCCCGCCGTCGATGCGGATATCGACCTTCTCTTCAATCTTGCCGACAGGGCGATGTACCAGGCCAAGCGTGCAGGACGCAACCGCACCTTCAGGGCGGACACTGGAACACGTGAAGCCCCTCGCGTATAATCCGGACTTCTGCAATACCGGAACCAACATGTCCTTCCAGAATGCCCTGATCGCTTTCGCTTTTCTTTCCCTTTTCTCCTCCGAAGCCGGCGCCTTCGATTTCTTCCGGAACCATGGCGGAGAAACTGCGCCGGGCGCGAAGGAAGTGAAGATTGAAAGCCGCGCAATCGTCGCCTTCAGCCCCAACGGGGAAGCAACCGATGTCATCGTCGATGCGATCAGGAAGGCGAGAAGACAGATTCTGGTGCAGGCATACAGCTTTTCCAGCAAACCCATCCTTGCAGCACTTGCGCAGGCGAAGGATCGGGGCGTCGACGTGGAAGTCATCGCCGACAAGAGCAACGACCGTGGCAAATATTCCGGCGCCACCTACATGAAAAACCATGGCGTGCCGGTCTGGATCGACGACTCGGTGCACATCGCTCACAACAAGGTGATGATTTTCGACGGCCGTTCCGTGCTCACCGGAAGCTTCAATTTCAGCGCGGCCGCGCAAAAGAGCAATGCGGAAAACATCCTGCTTGTGGAAGATTCTCCCGAGCTCGCCGAAATCTATGCCAGGGACTGGAAATGGCGCCAGTCGCTTTCCAGGAAATTCGAATAGCCGACCCTTCCCAGGTAGAACAGCGAAAGCTGTTCGAACACTTCAGGAAATCGCCGTTCGAGGACAAGCGGGGCGGTGAAAAAATATTCGGTTGCAACCGCGAAGAATTCGGCCGGACTCGTCGCGGCGTAGGGATCGATCGACGAAAATCCGCCTGAATCGACCTCCCGGCAAAGAGCCTCATAGGCCCTGACGAAGACGTCATGCCAGACTCGCCTGTCCATCCCGGCAGGAAGCGGCGGCAACCCGTTGGTCGAGCCATTTACCCCGTCCAGCTTGTGGGCGAATTCATGCAGCACCACGTTTCTTCCTTCGAGGTTTTCCCTCGAATCGAGCCGCACATCTTCCCAGGAAAGGATCACCGGTCCCTTCAGCCAGGATTCCCCGGAACGGTTCTCGAATCCCTGATGGACCAGGCCGAACTCGTCCTGCTCCTCGTGGTTCACCCGGAAAGCGCCCGGATAGACCGTGACCCCGACCCAGCCTTCGAAATAATCGGTGCCTAGCAGCCTGTCGGACTATCGGGTCAGTCGTGAGATAATGAGAGATCGAATCTTCTGGATCAGCCATGAGCAATTTTCGGCCTGTTGATCGCCATACGGCGTACCTGCTTCCACCATCGATCGAT
>JAJZTT010000238.1 GCA_021848705.1 Pseudomonadota bacterium | reverse complement strand
CCGTCATGTCGATGGTTAGGCGACTCATGGGGTAATCTCCAAAATTGCACATTCCCACATTAGCATATATGTGCTAATGGAACAAACAGTTGTACAGTACAAAATTGGCGCAGTGACGTTCCCCCGGTTTTCAGTAACACTGGGAACTGGAGAAGCATGATCCTGAAGCGAGCGAGGCGTGATCCGGGAATGTCCCGACCATGAAAACCTTGGCAGGCTGCTATTCCGCTCCCTTTGGCTTGGCCCGCATCTTTGCCGCGATGTTGTCCCCGTGCGGGATGTACAGCAGATCGACCAGCTTGCGCATGATGTGGTTTTCGCCGGCGCTGACGTGCCCGTCGGCATAGACGACCTGCCAAAGGTATTCGACGAGCTGGATTTTTTCGGGGATGCCCAGTTCGCGATTGATGAGGGAGGTGAAGCGGAAAAAGTCGATGGCCTTTCTCGATGCCTCCTGCCCCTGTTCGGCCAGTTCCTTCACTTCCGCGTCCGACAGATGGAACCGCTCCTTGAGGATGCGCAGGATCGCGGCCTGCTCTTCGAAGGCGCATTCGGCATCGGACTGCATGACTTCGATCAGCAGCACCGCGGTCGCCAGTTGCAGGGTTGGCTGACTGTCCGCCTCGGGGGCCGGTAGGAAGGTTGAAAGGAGATGGTTGAGTTTGCTCAGCACGGTCATTTTCCAGGTTTCATCTTCATGCTGCGTTCAATAATGCGGCGGCTTTTCATCTGCCGGCAGGCCGTCTCCGGCCGATTCGGCCAGCATGTAGAGGCGCCGCGCCAGCGCTTCGCAGGTCGCCTCCAGGCGTTCCAGCCTTTGCTGCTGCCGGTAGACTGTCTTGTTGAGTTCCTCGATCAGGTCTTCCTGGAAGGCGAGCCTGGTTTCGATGTTCTCCATGCGTTCGTTGGTCATGCAGGTGTCCAAAAAGTTTGGCAATTCGCCGTGCGGGCAGTCATTGTATCGCGAGCGGGAGCCGACGGGCTGCAAGCCTTTCGTCCATTCGTCCATGTCCGGATTTCCGCGTCCCGTGCGATTCAGTTGCGGCGCCTTCCCTTGCGGGGTTCGGCGAAAAAGGCATCTTCTCAGCGGGGAATGACGAAATCCTTCAGGCGCTCGCGAAGCCGTGCCGGGTCGCGAAATGCCCCGATATCGTCCTTCATGTCGCGCACCGTGAGTCGCACGTTTTCGATTTCGCTGGTGAGCGCCCGATCGACGGATTCGGGGGATAATCGGCCGATGGAAGCCCAGGAAAAAGGGGCGGTGACTGCTGCGATTTCGCCCTTGAGTTCCTTGAGCTGGCTTTTCAGGACCTCCATGTAATGTTTCAGGCGGGATTCGGAAAGGGAGAGGATGTGTTCGGCATCGATCTGCTCGATTTCAAGTTGCAGGTTGAGGAGGGTGAGCAGGTCGTTCGCATCGTAGGCATGGTTGACCTTCTGCATCAGAACCGTCTTTTTGTCGCGTTCGGCCGGATCGGCTTCCCGGTCCGGATGCAAAGCGCTCGCGAGCTTCCTGTAAACTTCCCGCACCGAGAGGCTCGCTTCCTTCAGCGCCAACTCCTTTTTGTCGGGCCCCTTTCCAGCCGCCTTCCTGTTGCGCCTCTCTTCCCGCGCCGCCTTCCTTTTCTCTTCCGTCGCCCTCAATTTCTCTTGAGCGAAATCGAACATTTCCTCGCTGGAATCGAATTCGGGGAGATCCATTCCCAGCATTTCCTCCAGGATGGATCGTTCCATTTCCTGGTTCATTTCCCTGACTTCGGCATGGGAAATTTCTGCATACCGGTCGTGGATGGCCTCGATTTGCGGGTCTTCCGGGTTTTCTTCCAGCAGGCCTTCCGCGAGGTTCAGGACGATGTGGACGAGCTTTTTGCGGTTCGCCTTGCTCGGCCCCTTCGGCGCTCCCAGCAGTTCGTCGATCAGGATCGCCATTTCGCGCTGCCCGGCCCTCAACTCCAGGTTGAGGGGATGAAGCTCGCCCGAAATGCGCTGCTGGTAGCGCACCGAGTATTCGCGCCATTCCTCCAGCATTTTCCGATGATTCGCGATCTTTTCCACGAGTTGCCTGAAAGCGAGCTGAGATCTTCCATCCGGTTTTCTGCGCACCAGCGCTTCCATCACGCTCGTCGCAGGCGGAAGGTCGTCTTCGAAAAGGGATTGCTGTTTGAGTTCGCTCATGGAGAGTCATGTTCCTGGGATGGGATATCGGCATCATATCAAAATCGGCAGGCTTCGAAGCGGGCGATCGACGGGCACGGCTACTGCAGGGAATCGAGCGCCAGGTTGAGTTCCAGCACGTTCACTCCTGGCTCTCCCAGGAAGCCGAACTGGCGTTCCACGGTATGTGCCTCGACGAGCTGCTTCAGCCTTTCCGGAGTCATTTTTCGAACCCTGGCGATCCTGGAAATCTGGTAGGCTGCGGCGGCCGGGCTGATTTCAGGGTCGAGGCCGCTTGCGGAGGCCGTGACGAGATCCACCGGGATCGGGGCGCGGTTGCCCGGATCCGAATCCTTCAATGCCTTGATCCTTGCCTTCACCGCATCAAGCAGCGCGGGATTGGTGGGTCCGAGATTCGATCCGCCCGAAGAGGCGCCGTTGTAGGGCATCGGGGAAGTGGCCGAAGGCCTTCCCCAGAAATGTCCCGGATCGGAAAAATATTGGCCGATGAGGCGCGAGCCGATCCCCTTTCCGTCCTTCAGGACGAGGCTGCCGTCCGCCTTGTCCGCCATCAGGGCTTGCGCAAGACCGGTGACGAGAAGCGGATAAATGGCCCCGGCGAGGAAGGTGATGAGCAGAAAGCTCGCGATGGCCGGTCTGACTTCCTTGAGCATGATGTTCTCCCTAGACCCATCCGAATGCGGAAAGGGCCATGTCGATCAGTTTGATGGCGAGGAAGGGCGCGACGATGCCGCCCAGCCCGTAGATGAGAAGATTGTTCCTGAGCAGGGCCGCAGCCCCGACCGGCCGGTATCCCACTCCGCGCAGGGCGAGCGGGATGAGGGCGACGATGACGAGCGCATTGAAGATCACCGCGGACAGGATCGCGCTCGAAGGCGAGGCGAGATGCATCACGTTGAGCGCTGCAAGCTGCGGATAGGTCGGGACGAAGGCGGCCGGGATGATGGCGAAATACTTGGAAAC
>JAJZTT010000041.1 GCA_021848705.1 Pseudomonadota bacterium | reverse complement strand
AACAGCACCGGCGCGTTTTTCGCCCAGATCTTGTTTCCCGGAATGAGGCATTCGAAGGCCAGATCCCAGGCATTCGGGTCGAAATAGCGGTCGCAGACGATGTAGCGCCAGGGTTCCTCGCCATTGCAGGAAGGTGCCCATCTGGCCGCCTCCAGGATCGCCAGCAAATCCTCCCTTGGGACGGGTTTTTCGGCATCGAACGCGCGCGGGCTCCAGCGTCCGGATATGATTTCGTTGAGCGGTTTCATCAATTCATTCCTCGATCAGGCGAAGATAGGGGTGGGGTTCGAGGGCGGGATAGTCCGTGTAGCCTTCCCGTCCTTCGCTGTACCAGGTCGCAGGATCGGCCTCGTTCAACCTGGATTTTTTCGCGAATCTTTCCGGAAGATCGGGATTGGCGATGAAGAGCCGTCCGAAGGAAACCATGTCCGCGCCCTCATTTTCGATCAGCATGTTCGCCTTTTCGAGGTCGAAGCCTCCTCCTGCGATCAGGGTTCCCTTGAAGCGCTGTCTGAACCTCTGTGCGGTATCCTTCAACACATCTCCCTCCTTCAGGTCGCTTTCCAGCGGCTCGGTCATGTGCAGGTAACCGATGCCGATTTCGTTGAGCCCGGAAACCGCGGTCGAAAAGACGATCTGCGGATCCGCATCGATCATGCCGAAATCCCGGTTCGACGGGGTGAGCTTTACGCCCACCCGTTCAAGACCGCAGACTTCGCCGACTGCCCTGGCCGTTTCGAAGAGCAGGCGGCAGCGGTTCATGCTCATCCCTCCGTATTCGTCACGCCTCGTATTGCTTCCGGTCTGCAGGAACTGGTCGATCAGGAATCCGCCTCCTGCCTGGATTTCCACTCCGTCGAATCCTGCAGCCATGGCGTTTTCGGCGGCTTTCGAAAAATCGGAGATGATTTTTTCGATCCCGGATTTTTCGAGCATTCTCGGCACCGGAAAGTTCCTGAATCCTTCCGGGGTCATGATCCTGCCGAGCGCGGCGATCGGGGAGGGGGCAACCGGCTCCACTCCGCCCAGCAGATGGGGGGCGGAAACCCTTCCGCAATGCCAGAGCTGACAGAAGATTTTTCCGCCTCTTGCATGAACCGCGTCGACCACGAGCTTCCAGCCCGACACGTGTTCCCGGGAGGAGATGCCAGGGGAACGGGCGAGCCCCCTTCCCTGCTCCGATATCCATGCGGCTTCCGAAACGATGAGGCCGGCACCGGCGCGTTGCGCGTAATATTCCGCATTCAGTTTGCCCATCACCCCTTCCTCGTCCGCTCTCGTGCGCGACATGGACGCCATGGCGATGCGGTTGGGCAATTCCAGTTGCCCGATTCTGATCGGTGTAAAAAGGTCGGTCATTTCAGATTCTCATGTCGAAAAGTAGCGCTTCGCCGCATCCGGAAAGCGAGATGGTGGATTCATGGTCGATCCTCGCGCCGTCTCCGGCCGAGAGAGGAATGTTTCCCAGGAGAACCTCGCCCTGGACCACGTGCAGGTAGGCTTTGCCGCGCAATGCCTGCGTGACCGGTCCTTCTCCGGGGATGGTCGCATACAGGTCCGTATCCTGGTGGATGGACAGGGATCCTTCCCTGCCATCCGGGGAGGCGATGAGAAGGAATCTCCCGAATTTTTCATCTTCCGCGAAGTGTTTCTGCTGGTATTCGGGGGGGATGCCAGGCGCATCCGGGAGGATCCAGATCTGCAGGAAGTGTACCGGTTCGGACCTGGAAGGATTGTATTCGCTGTGCAGGATGCCCGATCCCGCGCTCATCCGCTGCACGTCGCCGCGACGGATCACCGATTCGTTTCCCATGCTGTCGCGGTGGGCGAGTTCTCCCTCGATCACATAACTGATGATTTCCATGTCCCGGTGCGGGTGCGTGGCGAAACCGGTTCCCGGCGCCACCCGGTCGTCGTTGATGACGCGCAGGCAGCCATGCCCCATTTGTTCCGGATCGTGGTATCGGGAGAAGGAAAAGGTGTGGAAGCTGTCCAGCCAGCCATGGCTGGAATGCCCCCTTTGCGCTGCCTTCCTGATCAGGATCCCGCCTCCGGAAGGACCCATCACCTGTCTCCGGATTCGATGTCCTTCCTGACCTGATCCATGTCGAGCTCCTGTGCCTGACGGATCACTTCCTCGAGAATCGGCGGAGGCGGGGCACCCGCTTCCTTGAAAACCAGGGTCTTTTCCCGGAAGATCATGAGGGTGGGGACCGCCTTGATTTCGAATTCCCTTGCGAGATCCGCTTCCCGGTCCGCATCTACTTTCGCGAAAACGATCTCCGGGTGGGTTTCGGCCGCGCTTTCGAAGACGGGCGCGAAGGCCTGGCTGTTGGAACACCAGGAGGTGTAGATCTTGACGACCACGATGTCGTTGCTGACGATCGCATGTTCGAGGCTGAATCGGCTGAATTCCCGGACAGGCATTGGGTTTCCCGTGATACGAAGAAGCCTCGAGTCTAGCACGACGGGATTGTCGAATCCAGAAGGGTGCGGATCATGGCGCGTGCCTTGTGGCGGATTTCGCGGTATTCCGAACCGGGTTCGGAGTCCGCGACGATGCCGCCTCCCGCCCAGAGGCGAAGTTTTCCATTCGCGACCGCCATGGTGCGGATCGAAATGCTGCTTTCCAGATTGCCGTCGAAGCCCAGGCGGAAGATCGATCCGCAGTAGATGCCGCGCCGGAAAGGTTCGAGCTCCTCGATGATTTCCATCGCGCGCTGTTTGGGCGCACCGGTGATCGATCCTCCTGGAAAGGATGCCTCGAGGAGTGAAATGGCGTCTTCCCCTGCCTTGAGTTCGCCGCTCACGGTGCTGACGAGATGGTGCACGTTCCTGTAGCTCTCGATGCCGAAAAGACGATCCACCCGGACAGATCCTGTCCTGCAGACCTTTCCCAGATCGTTTCTCAACAGATCGACGATCATCAGATTCTCGGCCCGATCCTTGACGCTTCGGGCGAGCGCCTGCGCATTGCTTGCATCGATCTCGGGGTCTGAAGATCTCGGCATGGTTCCCTTGATCGGGGAAGTGGTGACCCGGCCATTTTCGACCCTGAGAAACTGCTCCGGCGAGAAACTCAGGATCTTCGCATGCGGGTGGGAAAGATAGGCGGAATAGGGGGCGGGATTGCGTTTTCTTCCGGAAAGATAGAGTGCCCAGGGATCCCCCCCGCAGGGAATTTCGAGCTGTTGCGCGAAATTCACCTGGTAGCAGTCCCCTGAACGGATGTAATTCCCGATTTTTTCGAAGCAGGAAACATATTCGTTTCGGGATGGCGTGATTTCAGGGCGACCCAGGATCGAGAATGGTTCTTGCGCCGGCTTGCGGGAGGAAATCCTTTCCAGGATTTCCCTGGAATCGTCACGGCAGACCAGGAAGGCGCGTTTCCTTGCATGGTCGACAACGATCGCCCTTTCGTAGATTCCCGCGCAGAAATCCGGTATTCCTGAGCCGGGTTTTTCGCGTTTTTCGATTCCCTGGAGGCGAAGACCGAAATCGTAGGAAAGATAGCCGATCGCACCTCCCGGAAAGGGAAGCTCGCTCCGGAAAGATCCAGGGAGGAATTTCCTCAGCAGGCTGAAAGGGTCTTCTTCCGAATGCCCGGATTTTTCCCTTTCGCAGATCTCGGTGAGCCCGTTTCGACTCACCAGGGTGATTTCAGGATCGAATGCGATGATGTCGCAGCCATTTCCGGAACTGTCGAGAAACACAGGCCAGGGAAGATCGGCAACCGCCTCGAAATAGCTCGTGGAATCCCGTCCGGGATAGGGAATTTCCTTCATTTTCCTTCCCAGAGCCTGTCGATGCGTTTGGCGGAGACCGGAACCGGAGTCTTCAGTTGCTGTGCGAAAAGGGACACCCTGAGCTCCTCCATCATCCATCTGTATTCCTCCAGGTGCGATTTTTCGGCGGATTTCTCGTAGCGCAGCCAGCGCGGGGAGATTTCCGCCATCGCCTGCCTGTCCTTCTCGGGGGAATCCGGGAGCTTTTCGATCCTCATCCTCATCGCCTTCAGGTAGCGGGGATAGGATTTCAGCCTGGAAAGGGAATGCTTCGCGATGAATCCCGGGCAGATCAGGCAGGAGAGCTGCATCTTCATGTCGGAATAGGCTGCATCCCATGCCTTCGGACAACCCGCATCGAGCTTTCTTTTCACTTCCAGGTATTCCTCTGCGATCCCGTCCAGAAGCTTCAGCATTTCCTCGAGCCTGTTCTGCAGCAAGGGTTTCGCGCAGCGGATCCTTTCCTCGAATTCTTCCCGGTTCTTCGGGATGTCTCCCGCCAATTCGAGCGAGATCGTCCTGATCACTTCTTCGCGGAAGGCTTCGGCCGAATAAAGGGTGGAATAGCGGAGCGCGAGCGGATTCGGGATTCCTTTCGCGAGTTGCGAGAACTGGGCTTTCAGGGCCAGACGAAGCAGTCTCGCCACTCCGAAACCCGTGCTCCTTTCGGCCTTTTCACGGGTGTCGGCGAGTACCAGGGACACGCTGTCTCCTTCATCGACCAGGGAAGGATAGCCGGTGAGCTTCAGTCCCCCTTTTTCGAATTCGATCCGGTCGGATAGTTCGCCGAAATTCCATTCCGTGAGCCCCCGTCTTTCCTGCTCCAGCCTTTTCGAAAAACCGGATTCCGCCTTTTTTCCGAACCGCTTCCTGAGCTCGGCAAGATCCCTTCCCATGCCGATTTCCTCGTTCTTTTCGTCGACGATCCTGAAATTCATTTTCAGGTGATCCGGGATTTCAGGCCATGCTTCTTCGGGAATCGCGACCGATTTCGCCAGCGCTGCGCGCATCGACGGTAGCAGCGGGCCCTGCGTATCCATGCAAAGATTCACGTTTTCGGAGACCGGGATCAGCCTGGTCCGGATCGGTTTGGGGAGTCCCTTGATGAGGAAGGTGATTTTTTCCCGGATGAGTCCAGGCACCAGGCGTTCGAAATCCTGCTCCTCCATCTGGTTCAGGAGATGGAGAGGCAGGGTCACCGTGACGCCGTCCATCACATGCCCGGGCTCGAATCGATAGGAAAGAGGCAAGCGGTTTCCCCCCGCTTCCATTTCGTCCGGGAATCTTTCCAGCGTCACTTCCTCGGCTTCGTGCCGCATCAGTGTCTCTTTGGTGAGAAAAAGCAGCTTCGGATTTCCCCGTTCGGCTTCCCTTCTCCATTTCTCGAAGGATGCGCCATTCACGATGCCGTCCGGGATCAGGGCGGAATAGAATTCGTGGAGGCGATGCTCGTCGACCAGCACGTCGTGGCGTCTGGATTTGTGCTCGAGCTCCCCGATTTCTTCCAGGAGCTTCGCATTGTGCAGGAAAAAGGGCGCCCTGGTATCGAAGTCTCTTCCAACCAGCGCGCTCCGGATGAAGATCTCGCGGGCCGTTTTCGGGTCGATCGGCCCGAAATGCACCTTCCTTTTCGGCACGATCACGAGCCCGTAGAGCGTGATCTGTTCGTAGGCGCAGACCCTGGCGTCCTTCCTTTCCCAGTGCGGGTCGAAATGGCTTCTTTTCAGCAGGTGCCCGGCCGCCTCTTCCACCCAGGCGGGATCGATTTCGGCCACCGTTCTCGCATAGAGCCTGGAGGTTTCGGTGATTTCGGCAGCCATCAGCCATTTCGGCTTTCTTTTCAGCTTCGAGCCGGGGAATATCTGGAAGCGGATGCCGCGCGCGCCCAGATATCTTTCCTCGAATTTCATGCCCAGGTTGCCGAGCAGTCCGGTGAGGATCGCCCTGTGTATTTCCTCGTAGGATGCAGGTTGCTCGTTGGGTTTCATGCCCATTTCCGAGACCTGGGCATGAAGCTGTCCGTGCAGGTCGCGCCATTCCCTCATCCTGAGCGGGGAAAGATAATGCTTCCTGCATTCTTCTGCATACTTCCGGTTGGAAAGCCGTCCGTATGCCTCGTCGAAATGCTTCCACAGTCCGAGGTAGGCCATGAATTCTGATCGGGCGTCGGAAAAGGGCGCCTGGGCCGCTTCCGCCGCCTCCCTTTTTGCGGAAGGGATTTCCCTGGGATCCTGGATGCTGAGGGCTGAGGCGATGACGAGCACTTCGGAGAGCGCTCCCTTTGCCGCGAGGATCATCCTGCCGATCCTCGGGTCGCAGGGGAGCCTCGCAAGGGAACGTCCGAGCGCGGTGATTTTCCTTCCCTCGTCTACCGCGCCGAGTTCCCCCAACAACTGGTATCCATCGGAAATCATCCTGGGGGAGGGGGGGTCGATGAACGGGAAATCGGCAATTTCCCCGAGTCTCATGCTTTTCATCTTGAGGATCGCGGCAGCGAGGGAGGTCCTCAGGATTTCCGGATCCGTATATTCCGGGCGGGACAAAAAATCGGCCTCTGAATAGAGCCGCACGCAGATTCCCTGCATCACGCGCCCGCTCCTTCCAGCCCGCTGGTTGGCCGATGCCTGCGAAACCTTCTCGACCATCAGCTGGTCTACCTTGTTTCGATAGCTGTAGCGGTTGATTCGGGCAAGGCCGGGATCGATCACCACGCCGATGTTGGGGACGGTGAGCGAGGTTTCCGCGACATTGGTGGCGAGCACGATGCGTCTTGCCCCGCCGCTTAAGAACACCCTGTCCTGCTCCTGGACGGAAAGGCGGGAATAGAGCGGCAGGATTTCGTATTTCGAGTGCTTCCTGAGCGACTCCGCTGCGCTTCTGATTTCCCGCTCTCCGGGAAGGAAAACCAGGATGTCTCCCGGGTGCCTCTCCACTTCGTCCACCGCCTTCAGAATTGCCGTGTCCAGGTCCGGGTCCTCTTCTTCCTCGATCGGTCGGTAGCGGATTTCGACAGGAAAGGAGCGGCCTTCGACCCGGATCACCGGCGCCCCACCGAAATGTCTGGAGAATCTCTCGGCATCGATGGTCGCGGACGTGACGACGACCTTGAGGTCGGGGCGCCTGGGAAGCAGGGTTTTCAGGTAGCCCAGCAGGAAATCGATGTTGAGGCTGCGTTCGTGCGCCTCGTCCACGATGAGGGTGTCGTAGGCGAGGAGCTGCGGATCCGAACGGGTTTCCGCGAGCAGGATCCCGTCGGTCATGAGCTTGATGCACGCATCCTCTCCGGTCCGGTCCGTGAATCTCACCTTGTAGCCGACCAGTCGGTCGGATTTCAGCTCCTTGGCAATGCGATTCGCAATGCTGCGCGCGGCGACCCGCCTCGGCTGGGTGTGGCCGATGAGTTTTTCCGCACCCCTGCCGATTTCGAGACAGATCTTGGGAAGCTGGGTGGTCTTTCCGGAGCCGGTTTCCCCGCAGAGGATGACGACCTGGTTTTCCCGGATCGCCCGGCCGATTTCATGGCGGATCGCGACGACCGGGAGGGATTCGTCGAATGTCGGGATGGGGAGGGTTCTTTTACGCGGCTCTTCGCTCATGCATCGACCCGGGCAAGGCTGTCATGGAGCACCTTGCGCACCACGTGCACGATGAGGTAGGCGGAGAGATAGCCCGCCAGCACGTCTGCGGGGAAATGCGCGCCGAGCATGATCCTGGAAAAACCGGTCCAGATCACGAAGAATATCCCTGCTTTCCTGAAAAACGGCGAAAGCATCGGCCAGAAGCTCGCCACCGTCAGCATGGCGAAGGAGGCATGTCCGGAAGGGAGGCTGTGGTGGTATTCCGGCTTGCCGAAGACATGTACGCTCCCCTGGGGCAGGGCGAGCAATGGCCTCGGGAAATCCAGCCAGGGTTTCACGATTTGCAGCATCTGACCATCGAGCATGAAGGCGATGGCGAAAACGGAAATCGCGAACAGCCATTTGAGCGCGACTTTCCGGTCTGCATCGCCTCCCGTGAGGCTTCCGATGGCGAACAGGCAGGCGAAACCCAGGAAGACCGGGAAATTCTCGTGCCCGGCGAGCAGGGTTCCTGACAGCATGAAGCGGTCCGTCCAGGCCGTGTGCAGTCCGTTGATCGCATGGAAGAGCCATGCATTGGCGCCTCCCCAGTCGTAGAGGATTTCCTTCATCCGAAAAGAGCCATGAGCCAGAGGGAGACGCCGCCTGCTGCAGAGACCATCGCGATCGAGAACAGCCATTTCTTCCTGGTGAGCGCGGTGATCGACGCGAGCGAAATGGCGATCTGGACCAGCGTCATGGCCTGCTCGAGCTTGTGATGGGGGTGCATCAGCTCCGAGCTTTTCTCGTTCGCCAGGGTGGATTCCTCTTCGAGTTTGTCCGCCTTGTTCTTGATTTCGTCCTTCTTCGCCTTGTATTTCTCGATCTGCTTTTTGTAGTATTCGGCCTTGTCGGAGGGGGCGAGATCGGACGCGAGTTCCATCAGGTGCCCCTTGTTGCTCACCGCCTGGTAATAGTTCCACTGGTCCGATGCCTGGGTTTTCTTCAGCACCGCTTCGTTCTTGAAGAGAATGGCGTTGTTCAGGGTATCGCTTTGCTGATAGTTCACGATGGCGCCGAGCGAGGCGAGCAGTGCGGTGAAGATCGCGATCTGCTGGGCGAGCGAAGAACCATGCTGGGCTTCGTGCTCGATGTGGTGGGATTCGGGTCCGTGAACGTGGTATTCGGACATGGCAACTCTCGAACCATGAAATCGCATGATTATACCGGAGCGCGACCTTTCATGGTTTCATTGCTCAATTCGGATATACTCTGAAAAAACCGGAAGTCAACATGGATCTGTTCGAGATTTCAGGGATATTGCTCACCGCTGCCGCTATCGGGAGCTATGTCAACGACAGGTGGCTGAAGCTCCCTCCTTCCATCGGCCTGATGCTGCTCGCCATGGCGGCGGGATTCGCAGGGATGCTGCTGGAAGGAGCGGGGCTGGTGGACATCGCCCCGATCGGGCGTTTCCTTGCAGGGATCGATTTCAGCAAGACGGTCTTCCATGGCATGCTCTCCTTCCTGCTTTTCGCAGGCGCATCGCAGATCGATGTCGCAGATCTCAGGAGCGCGAGGCTTCCGGTCGCGATCACAGCGACCGTCAGCACCTTCCTTTCCACCTTGCTCATCGGCGCAGCCTTTTTCTTCCTGGCGCGCGCGATGGGCTTTTCTCAGGTGAGTTTCCTTTACGCGCTGCTGTTCGGGGCGATCCTCTCTCCCACCGATCCGATTGCGGTGATCGGGATCATCAAAAAAATGCGCGCGCCAAAGGCGATCGAGACCAAGATCGCGGGGGAATCCCTGTTCAACGACGGCGTGGCGATCGTCTTCTATCTCGTCCTCCTCGGGCTGCTCGGGGGAGGCAAGGCACCCACTTTCCTCGACGCATCCGGATTGCTGTTCCGGGAATCGGGTGGGGGGCTTCTCATCGGCGCAGCGATCGGCTGGGTCGCGAGGAAGATGCTCGCCACCATCGACAGCTATCCGTCCGAACTCCTCATCACGCTTTCCGTGGCATCCGGCGGCTACCTGCTGGCCGAAAAGTTGCAGGTCTCCGCGCCGATCGCGATGGTGGTCGCGGGCATCCTGATCGGCAACCGCGCGCATGATTCGCTGACTTCGAAAAAGCGCGAGCACATCGATTCCTTCTGGGAGCTCGTCGACGAGATCCTGAATGCGGTGCTCTTCATGTTGATCGGCCTGGAAATGATGGTGCTGAAGATCGATGCGAGGCTGGCCTTCATGGCGGGGCTGTGCATCCCCGTCGCACTCTTCGCGCGCCTTCTCAGCATTGCCATCCCGGTTCGGTTGATGCGCCCCTTTTATTCCTTCCAGCGCGGCACCACCCTGGTGATGACCTGGGGAGGGTTGCGCGGCGCGTTATCCATTGCCATGGTGCTTGCCCTTTCCAGTCCGGGGATCAAGAGCCTTTTCCTGCCCTGCGTGTATTTCGTTGCAGTTTTCTCGATCGCCGTGCAGGGAATGACCTTCAGCCGGTTGTTGAAGAAATGCGGCATGGCCTAGGCTATTTCCCGGCCAGCATCACCAGGTTTTCCAGTGCCTTGCGGTTCGCGATCCCGGTCTTCTTCACGATGCGGTAGCGGTGGGCTTCCACGGTGCGCACGCTGATCCCCATGATTCGCGCGATTTCCTTGTTGCTGAGACCTGCCAGCACCCGTTCCATCACTTCCCTTTCCCGTTCCGTGAGCTTCTCGATCAGCACGGCAGCCTGATTTCTTTCCTCGATCCTGGCCGCCATGTTGCGGTTTTTTTCAAGCGCTTCGCGGATCCTGGCGAGCAGCACGGCGCAATCGACGGGCTTGGTGAGAAAGTCCATCGCGCCGGAACGGATCGCGCTCACTGCAGCAGCAATGCTGCCGTACCCGGTGAGAAAAATGACCGGCAATTGCACATTTCGCGCATTGAGTTCTGCGTGCAGGGCCGCGCCGTCCATGACGGGCATCTTCAGGTCGAGGATGAGGCATCCCCTGGTGTCCTGCGTGCAGAAATCCAGGAATTCCTTCGCTCCCGAAAAACATTCGATGACGAATCCTGCAGCCTCGAGCAACGCCGCGAGAGATTGACGGATCAGGGGATCGTCGTCGACGATGAAAATCCTGTCCTGTTTATTCATTGGCGAGAGGAAGGGTCAGGTGGAAGGTCGCGCCCCGGTTTTCCTGATGATCCAGCCACAGAAATCCGCCGTTGACCTCGACCAGCGATCGGCTGACGACGAGCCCCATTCCGACCCCGTTGGCTTTGGTGGTGAAGAAGGGCTCGAACACGTGATCCCGGTTTTCCCCGGGAATGCCGGGGCCGTTGTCCTGAATGGTGACCATCGCCATCCCTTTTTCCCGGTGTTTCACGGTGACGATGATGGTCGGGAAGAGTCCTCCGTCCGCTTCCATGGCCTCGATGCTGTTGTTCAGCAGGTTCTGGATGGCCTTATGCACCTGGATGCGATTGGCCACCACGAGAGGGAGGTCGTTTGCGAGGCGAAGTTCCGAATGGAACTGGTATTCCTGCCCGGACCTCGTGAAATTGAACAGGTTCACGATTTCCTGGGCAAGGTTGAACTTTTCGATGCCGCTTTCCTGCATGTTGAGCAGTTCGAGCAATTGCTGCACGGCAAGGCCTGCGCGAAGCGCCTGTCGCTTGCCGTTTTCGATGGCTTTCCCGATCTTGATCCTGTCCGGATTCACCGAATGCAGCATCATGAGCGCCGTTTCACTGAAGGAGGAGATCGCCATCAGCGGCTGATTCAGTTCGTGTGCGAAACGCGAGGCCACACTGGCCGCCACCTGATGCCTGTTCAGGGAGTTCTTCTTTCTGGCCTGATCCCGGAACTTCTGCTCCATCCTTTTGGCCGCCGATATGTCCTTCAGGGAAGCCTGGATGAACACCTGAGCGGCTGATTCGATGCGGGTGAGCTGGACCTCTGCAGGGAAGGTGGTCCCGTCCAGGCGCTGGTGCATCCATTCGAACCGGTGATGCCCTTGCTTCATCGCAATGTCCATCATTTGTTTTTCCTTTTCCGGGGAAAGGGTTCCGTCCGGCTGGAATTGCGGAGAAAGTTCGAGGGAAGAGAGGGAGGCGAGGGTTTCGGCCCCGAACATCTGCAGCGCGGTGTGGCTCGCAGCGTTGACTTGCCAGGAAGGGGGGGAGTACACCATCAGGGCATCACGCGAATTTTCGAACAGGGCCCGGTATTTCATCTCGCTTGCCTCGAGCGCCTTGCCTTGCGTGCTGTCCTCGATGGCCGCGATGAAATGGTCCGGGTTGCGCATCAGCGCATCCGACGGATTGATCCAGACGATGTATCTGCCTTCGCCGTCTGGAATGGGGCGGGTTTCGTGGAGCTTCCGGTAGAGGGAGGTGCGCAGGGCGGGAGCATCCGGGAAAACCTCGAAAATGTGCTTTCCGACGATTTCCTCCCGGGGAGCCGGATCGCATGCTCGGACCGCTGCAAGAACGACGAGATCGGAATCCAGGAGTAGAAAGGGATCCCGGGCATGTTCGAGCCATGCCTGGAAATCCGCGGGAAAACCCCGGCTCGGAGCGCTTGAATGACTACTCATATCGGTTTTTCAGCTTCGGGGGACGCCTTGATTCGGATGAACCATCCGCCATTTTGCGGGCATGGCGCCATGCAGCACTGCATTGTTCCGAGTGTATCACTGCCTGCGGTCGTTTTTTTTCATTCCTGCGAGAACTAGGTATTTCTACTTAGAACTTTACCGGCTGATTAAGTAGTGACCCCGGCTTTCGGCGCTGTTCTGGTTTAATTATCATATGCAGCCTGAAGTTAGGTGGCTCCATCCCAAACCCGGACAAGAGATCCGCACCTCGGAACCAAAATGACTGCATCAGTGCTTTATGACGATGGAAATCACAAGTGCATTGCCTTCACCGATCTCGTTCAGGGGGAAGCAATCCGTTCGAACCAGTTCCTCGTCGTCGATGCCGGCGATTCCATGCTGCTCGATCCCGGCGGCAATCCGACCTGCAAGGACCTTCTGGCAGAAGTGGCCCGTTTCGCCCCTCCTTTCCGCACCAGATATGTTTTCGCCTCTCACGAGGATCCGGACATCATCGCTTCGGCAAACGGCTGGCTGCTCATCAGCGATGCGAAAATCGTCATCGCGCAGGAATGGGCGCGCTTCCTGCCCCATTTCTGTCTGAAGGGAATGACCGAAGGAAGGGTGTTGTCGGTGCCACGGCGGGGAATGAATCTTGATCTCGGCACATGCGAACTCAAGATCATTCCCGCCCATTTTCTGCATGCCGTCGGAAATTTTCAGGTATACGATCCTGTGAGCCGCATTCTGTTCAGCGGCGACCTGGGAGCCTCTCTCATCGACGAGACGCGGGTGGGGCCGATGGTCGCGGATTTCGACCATCACCTCCGGAGTGGCCACTCCGGCTTGTTCCGCAGGCGCTACATGACCAACAACAAGGTTTGCAGGTTCTGGGCAAACATGGTCCGGAACCTGGAAATAGACTGCATCGCGCCGCAGCATGGCGGATTCCTCACGGAGAGGAGCCTCGTGAATCGATTCATCGACTGGGTGGAAGGGCTGGAATGCGGCACGGATCTCGCTTCCGAAGCCGATTTCGCCATTCCCTGAGCATGGAAAAAGGGATGAAACGGACATGGAAATGATCCCCGGACCCGACATCGAGGCATTCGTGATCGCGGCGCTGGACGGGCAGGTGGTGGCGACGAATCTTTCCGGAGAGCCGGATCATGCGGCACATCTTGCCGCTGCGCTGATTGCGATGGGGGCGCGCCTGGCGCATGATTTTTCCGTCGGGGCGCTGGAACAGGTCGCGGTCGTCGGAAAGGACGGGTATGTCCACCTGATCCCCGCTGGAAAAAATGCGGTGCTCGCTTCGATCGTGAAGGAAGACGAGCCGGTAAAGCGGCTGCAGGAGCATGTCGCGAGCCTCGGCGGTCGCTAGCTGTGGTAAATTCCCGCTTTTTCTGCCGCGCGCAGCGATTCGGAACCGCAAATGAACCAGTCTTCCAGCACGACTGCCCGCATCGCAGTGGCCAGTTTCATCGGCACCGCGATCGAATTCTACGATTTCTACATTTACGGCCTTGCCGTGGCCATGGTGATCGGCCCTGTTTTCTTTCCGGAAGCATCCCCCGATGCGCAAAAGCTCAACGCATTCCTCACTTTCGGCCTCGCTTTCCTGGCGAGACCCCTGGGATCGGTGCTGTTCGGGCATTATGGCGACAGGATCGGCCGCAAGGCCACCCTGGTCGCATCGCTGCTGGTGATGGGTTTCTCCACGGTGCTGATCGGCTTTCTTCCCGGCTATGATGTTGCGGGGTGGATAGCGCCTCTCCTGCTTTGCCTGCTGCGCTTCGGACAGGGGATCGGACTCGGCGGTGAATGGGCGGGCGCTGCCCTGCTGGCGGTTGAATCTGCGCCGCAAGGAGAGCGGAGCAGATTCGGAATGTTTCCCCAGTTGGGTCCTCCGGCCGGATTCCTGTTCGCAGTGGGCGGGTTCCTGATGCTGTCCGGCTGGCTGGACGATGCGCATTTCCGCTCCTGGGGCTGGCGCATTCCTTTCATTGCGAGCATCACGCTGGTTCTGATCGGCCTGTACGTGCGTCTGAAGCTTGCCGAAACGCCGGTGTTTGCCCATGCCAGTCCTGCCAGGACTGCCCTGCCGTTCGCAGAGGTGGTTCGGCACCATTGGGGTTCGGCGTTGCTCGGCGCGCTCTCGCTCGTGGTTTGCTATGCGATATTCTATGTGGCCACAGTGTTTTCACTCAGCTATGGAGTCGGCAAGCTGGGCATTCCCCGCCAGGAATTCCTGGTCATGCTTTCCGTCGCAATCCTGTTCATGGCGCTTGCAACGCCGCTCGCCGCCATCGCCGCAGATCGTTATGGGAGAAAAAGGGTGCTTTCTGTCGCGTGTTTTTTCGCCCTGGTTTCCGGATTCCTGTTCGGGCCGGCGATGGACAGCCGTTCCCCGCTCGTCATCACCGCCTTTCTTTCCCTCGAACTCTTCGTCATGGGAGCGGCCTATGCTCCGATGGGCGCATTCCTGCCCGAGCTTTTCCCCACGAGGGTGCGCTACACCGGATCCGGGTTCGCATACAACCTGGGCGGAATCCTGGGTGGTTCATTCGCGCCGTTTTTCTCGCAGAAACTGGCGCTTGCGGGAGGGTTGTCCTGGGTGGGAGGCTATATTTCGGCCGCAGCGCTGGTCAGCATGTCGGCAGTATTCCTGATGAGGGAAACCCGTGGCGAATCGCTCGATTGACTTCAGCTGCCGAGCATGTCGGCGAGGATCCTGATCTGTTCCTGTTGCCTGCCCAGGATGTCGGTCGCCTTGTCGAGATGGGCCTCGTCCAGTCCCAGGCTCGCGAGTTCCTCCGCTTCCTGTTCCGTGGTGAGGGTGTGCACGTCTTCCCGGATCGCACTGTCGCCAAGGATCCTTTCCGTGACGCGGGCGAGCGCCAGCATCGGATTTTCGGTGGGTTCCTTTGCATGGTGCCCTGAGATGACTGCGAGAATTTCCTCGGGCAGCCCCCAGTTTCTGCCGAGCAATGCGCCCAGTTCGGCATGGCTGATGCCGAGCACTTCCCTCTCGAGCTGCCCGATCGGCCGCTCCGGTTCGGATTCCATCCTGGTGAGGAATTCGTCGAACTTTTTCGGAGCGAGGTAGGCAAATGCGAGATAGCCGATGTCGTGCAGGAGGCCGGAAAGGAAAAGGGAATCTTCCGGAGGTCGGATCTGACGCGGGATCATGCCGGAAAGGGTGCGCATTCCGACCGCCATCGAGAAACTGTGCAGCCAGAGATCGCGGACGCTGAACTGCTTGCTTTCACGGATGCGCAGCGGACCCATCAGCGCGATGCCGGTCGCAATCGCCTTCACCCTCGAGAGCCCGAGCACCATCACCGCATCTCGCATCGAAACCACCTTCCTCGAGGTGGCATAGATCGGTGCGTTGGCGAGGCCGATGAGGCGTGCCGCGATCATCGGATCGGATTCGACCAGCCTGAGCAACTCCCTTTCCCCTTCCTCGGTATCGAGTCGGATCGTCAGAAGCCTCTGTCCGATCACCGAAATCGTGGGAAGCGATTCCGTTTTCAGGACAGCCTGCTGCAATTCGTTGACGGATTTATTGTCTGACATGCTCATTCCGGAAGTTTGGTCCATGGAATTTTACACGCGAAGGGCGCTGTATTGAAATTGTGATTTCAAATCAGGGCCAGCCGCTCCGATACCCTGGCGAGCGTCTCCTCCTTTCCGAGGAGTTCCAGGACGGCGTCGATGGGCGGGGTGTGCGCTTCTCCGGTCGCCAGGATCCTGAGCGGCATCGCCACCTTGCCGAGTTTCACTCCCTTTTCCTTGGCGAAATTCTTGAGCGCAGCCGCAATCGCTTCCCGGTTCCATTCGGTTTCTCCCAGCGCTGTGCAGAGTTCCGGGATGAATTGTTTCACCTCTGCCGTGAGATGTTCTGCTGCAAGCTCGTCGGAAGGGGCGAGGCGGCTGTAGAAATAGACCGCGGCATCGGCGAGTTCCTCGACGGTGTTGACTCTTTCCTTGAGCAATCCGCACACTTTCGCGAAATCCGGGCCAATCCGGGTGTCGCAATGGTTGCGGGAGAGGAAGGGCGCTGCGAGCTTCGCGAGCCTTTCGTTTTCGGCGTTCTTCATGTGCTGCTGGTTGATCCAGAGCAGCTTCTCGGGATTGAATTGCGCAGCGGACTTGCTCACCTTGTCGAGATCGAACCAGGAAATAAACTTTTCCATGTCGAAAACCTCTTCGTCCCCATGGGACCATCCGAGTCTGGAGAGATAGTTGAGGAGGGCTTCCGGAAGGTATCCGTCCTCGAAATACTGCATCACGCTCACCGCGCCGTGGCGCTTGGAAAGTCTTTCGCCATCCTCGCCAAGGATCATGGGGAGGTGCGCGTAAATCGGCAGGGGAGCGCCCAGCGCCTTCAGGATGTTGATCTGGCGAGGGGTGTTGTTGACGTGGTCGTCGCCGCGGATGACATGGGTGATGCCCATGTCCATGTCGTCGATGACCACGCCGAAATTGTAGGTCGGCGTGCCGTCTGCGCGCATGATGACGAGATCGTCCAGCTCGCAGTTCTGCACCACGATCCTGCCCTTCACCAGATCGTCGATCACGACTTCCCCGTCGCGAGGGGTCTTGAAGCGGATTACCGGGGTGACTCCTTGCGGAGGCGTTTGCTTCGAATCCCGCCACCTGCCGTCGTAGCGCGGCTTTTCCCCGCGAGAACGCTGCGCCTCGCGCATTTCGTCGAGTTCTTCCTTCGAAGCGTAGCAGTAGTAGGCGAGACCCTTTTCCAGCAGTTCCTCCACCACTTCCCGATAGCGGTCGAGCCGCTTCATCTGGTAGAAAGGCCCCTCGTCGTAGTCGAGCCCGAGCCATTGCATCCCGTCCAGGATCGCCTGGACCGATTCAGGGGTCGACCTGTCCAGGTCGGTGTCCTCGATCCTGAGGACGAACCGGCCGCCGTGTTTTTTCGCAAATGCCCAGGAGAAGAGCGCGGTGCGTGCGCCGCCGATGTGCAGATAACCGGTCGGACTGGGTGCAAAGCGTGTTCGAATCATGTTTTTTCTCGCATCAGTATTGCCCTGCATGGGCA
>JAJZTT010000237.1:2382-3143 GCA_021848705.1 Pseudomonadota bacterium | reverse complement strand
GCCATCTCTCGCCCTGGGCTGCAAAACTGGAGTCGGAAAGCTAATGGCTACTGGAATTTCGGCACCCCCGTATCGGGTCATCCCGATCATCCCGGCCATCAAACCGGGGGCCATGGAAGGATTGAAGCCTTTCGTCGCGAACGACAAGATCCAGGAGGCGCTCGGCTTTCCGGGAGAACTCGTCGAGGACTGGAAGGACCGCGCGATCGCCAAGATGGGCGAGCTGCTCAAGAAGTACCGCTCGCTGAAGGTTTATCTCGATGCCTGCGTCCATTGCGGGGCCTGCTCCGACAAATGCCATTATTTCATTGGCACGCAGGACCCCAAGAACATGCCTGTCGCGAGACAGGATCTGATGCGCAGCGTCTACAGGCGCTATTTCACCCTTCCGGGAAAGCTTTTTCCCAAGCTGGTCGGCGCCAGGGAATTGACGAAGGAAGTGCTGGACGAGTGGTATTCCTATTACCACCAGTGCTCTGAATGCCGCCGCTGCTCGGTGTTCTGCCCTTACGGCATAGACACTGCCGAGATTACCATGGCAGCGAGGGAAATCCTCGATTCGGTGGGCTACGGCCAGAAATATTCGAACGAGATCATCGGCAAGGTCAACACCATAGGCAACAACCTCGGCCTTCCGGGTCCTGCCCTCGAAGA
Source organism: Pseudomonadota bacterium (assembly GCA_021848705.1). GTDB lineage: Bacteria > Pseudomonadota > Gammaproteobacteria > Burkholderiales > JABEVD01 > JABEVD01. Next base: position 2,489 of record JAJZTT010000237.1, on the reverse strand, counting down.
TACTTTGGCGGGGCTCGAAGAAGACGTCAAGGAAGATACCGGAATAGACGTGCGCTTCCCGCTCGACGTCAAGGGCGCAGAAGTGCTGCTCATCACGCCTTCAGCCG
>JAJZTT010000237.1:0-2372 GCA_021848705.1 Pseudomonadota bacterium | reverse complement strand
ATTGGCTATGCCAAGGTTTTCCATGCGGCAGGCATCTCCTGGACGCTTTCCTCGATGTCTTCGGAGGCGGGCAATTTCGGTCTTTTCATAGGCAACTACGAGCAGATGAGGAAGATCGCATTGCGCATCCGCCAGGCGGCCCTGGAACTCGGCGTCAAGCGTATCGTGGTCGGAGAATGCGGTCATGCCTGGCGCGTTGCGTACAGCTTCTGGAACACCCTCACCGGGATAGGGGATGGGGCGGAAGACAGGTTCGCGCTGCAACTGCAGAAGCAGCTGGACCAGCGGTACAGGCAGCCCGCCCATATCTGCGAGTTGACCTGGGATCTCATCGAGAAGCAGGCGATCACGCTGGACCCCGAAGCCAACGACAACCTTATTGTCACCTTCCACGATTCGTGCAACGTGGCGAGGGGCTCGCGCATGGGCGAGATGGCCGGCGGCCAGTTCGAAATTCCGCGCAGCATCATCAGGGCGGCAGCCAATCATTTCGTGGACATGTCCGATGCCACCACCCGCGAGAAGACATTCTGCTGCGGCGGGGGAGGCGGTCTTCTGACTGACGATCTGATGGATCTCAGGGTGAAAGGCGCGCTGCCGCGCATGGAAGCTCTGAAGGAAGTGGCGGACAGAGATGGCGTCAATTTCATGGCGACGATCTGTGCCATCTGCAAGACCCAGTTCAGCAAGGTGCTGCCCTATTACGGGTTCAACATGCGCATGGTGGGCGGCGTGCACCAGCTCGTGAGCAACGCGATCAGGCTCGGCGACAAAGAATAGAACTCTTACCTAAAATATATCGGAGGCAGGAAATGTCAGAAACCATGGAAGATGCGAAGCTCACTTTCCGACGCTACAAGGACGGTGACCACAAGGTTCACTCCTGGCGTGACCAGATATTCCAGGCGAGCTATTCGTACAAGTGTCCGACCTATATCCAGTCGACCCCGCCCTGCCAGGGAAGCTGCCCCGCCGGTGAAGACATCCGGAGCTATCTGCAGATCGTGCGCGGCACGGAAAAGCCGTCGGCAGGCATGCAGTGGCAGGAATACGCATGGAGAAGGCTGACCGAGGCCAATCCCTTTCCTTCGGTGATGGGCAGGGTCTGCCCTGCGCCTTGCGAGACGGGCTGCAACAGGAACGAGGTCGAGGACCATGTCGGCATCAATTCGGTCGAGCATTTCCTCGGCGAATATGCGATTGCCAACAATCTCAAATACGTGAAGCCCGAGATTTCGACGGGCAAGAAAGTGGCGATCATCGGCGGCGGACCGGGAGGGCTTTCCTGCGCCTACCAACTCGCCTTGAAGGGGCATGAGGTTACCATATTCGACGACCACGAGCTTCTGGGCGGCATGATGCGTTACGGTATTCCGGGCTTTCGCACGCCGCGCGAAGTGCTCGATGCCGAAATCCAGCGCATTCTTGATCTCGGCGTCAAGACGCGCATGAACTGCAAGATCGGCAAGGATGTCACGCTGGATCAGATCCGCAGCGAATTCGACGCGATCTTCCTCGGCATGGGGGCGCAGGCGGGCAGAGCGCTCCCCACCCCGGATTCGGATGCGCCGAATGTCGTCACAGCAACAGCATTCCTCTCCGCCTTCAACGACGGCAGATTGCGTTACGTCGGAAAGCGCGTGGTGGTCGTGGGAGGCGGGGACACCTCCATCGACGTCGCGACCGTGGCAAGGCGTCTGGGGCATATCGAGAATGCCAAGCCCTCAGATCTGGAAAGGGCGATCGCAGGGCAGATGGCGCACGATGTCGCGGGGATTTCCGCCAAGCAGGGCGCGGAAGTCACGCTCACCTCGATCTTCCCCATCGACAAGATGCAGGCCAACAAGCACGAAATCGAGCAGGCGCTTGCCGAAGGAATCGCGATCCTGGGCGGTCTCGTTCCGGTCGGCGTGGTCAAGGATGCAAGCGGCCGGGCCACTGCGTTGCGCGTCGCCGAATGCGAAGCCAAAATGGTGGGCGGCAAGCTGGAGATCAATAAGCGCGAAGGCTCCGAGCGCGACATCGAAGCGGACCTCATCGTATCGGCGATCGGCCAGGCGGTCGATTTTGCAGGTCTGGAAGAATTCGACAACGGCAGGGGGGCGATCACCACCGACCGCAACTACCAGGTTCAGGGGAAAGCCGGCGTATTCGCAGGAGGTGACGTGATCCGTCCCCATCTTCTGACCACGGCCATCGGTCACGGCTCGATCGCCGCAGAAGGCATAGACCGGTTCCTGAACGGGGAAGAGCTCGAAAAGCGTCCGAAGATCGACGTGCATACCTTCGACCTGATGCGCAAGATGGTCGAGAAGGGGCTGAATGTGGAAGAAGTGCACGAGCCGATAAGAGGCACGGATTTGATGCCTGTC
>JAJZTT010000236.1 GCA_021848705.1 Pseudomonadota bacterium | reverse complement strand
GACGCTGGGCCCATGGGAACCTGAAATACAGCGCGCTGTCGCGGATGCCGGACTGAATGTCTGGGGCATGCTGACCGATACGCAGAAAGAGAAAATTCTCGACGATTTCAAGAGGGGAATGAGGCGCCAGTCCGCCGAGATGATGCGGATCGCGATGCGGAATCGGATCGGATGCATCATTCGTTCCGGGAAATATGCCTGCAACCGAAATTGATTCTGACAATGCGCGTTTCGGCGACTATTTGTTCCGCGCTTTTCTGGCCTATCTCGTATGGATTCCGCTTCCCATGGGGAGCAACCGTCCCTGGGCATGGGCCATCCTGGAAACAGGGGGTTATGCGCTGGCGATGGCCTGGCTCTGGGGATTCTACAGGGGGAGGCTGGAGTTGACCCCCGTTTTCAGAAACGCCAGGCCGATCCTGATCCTGCTCGCCTGCTGGCTAATCTACACCTTGTTTCAGTTCATCCCCCTGCCCATTTCCCTGGTTTCGCTGCTCTCTCCCGAGTCTGCGAAAATGCATGCATTGGCCCGGCAGCCGGGCTGGATTCCGCTGTCCGTGGATCCCCATGCCAGCGCCGTGGCGTGGCTCAAGAGCCTCGCCTATGTGCTGGTTTTCGGTCTCTCGCTGCTCGTTGTGACGAGCAGGAGGCGTATCGAGTTGCTGGCTTATGCGCTCGTTCTCAGCGGCCTCCTGCAGGCCTTCTACGGCAGCCTGATGATGCTTTCGGGACTGGAATACGGATTCTTCATCAAGAAATTCTCCTATGTCGGCAATGCCACGGGCACTTTCGTCAATCGCAACCATTTTGCAGCTTATCTCGAGATGTGCCTGGCTGTCGGGATCGGGCTCATGATATCCTGTCTCGGCGGAAAACCGGCCATGACCCGGCGGCAAAAATTGAGGAATTTCATCAAGATCCTGCTGGGAAAAAAGCTTCGCCTGAGACTCTATCTCGCAGTGATGGTGATCGCACTGGTGCTCACCCATTCGAGGATGGGAAACACGGCATTTTTTTCGAGCATGATCGCTGCAGGACTCATCGGTCTCGCCTTGTCCAGGCATGCATCGCGCGCCACGGTCATACTCCTGGTCAGCATGGTCGTGATAGACATTTTCATCGTGGGAGCCTGGTTCGGAGTCGAAAAGGTGGTGGCGAGACTCGAGAACACTTCCATCGCGCGCGATGCCGACAGGGTCGATGTCAGCGAGAATGCATTGAGACAATGGCGGGATTATTTCCTTGTCGGATCCGGAGGCGGGAGTTTTTACGCCGTTTTTCCGCGATATCGCAGCGGTGACATCGGCAATTTTTACGACCATGCGCATGACGATTATGTCGAGTTCGCGTCGGAATACGGCCTTGTCGGGATGCTGCTTCTGGGTGGCATTGTCTTATCATCGTTTGCGGCAGGGCTGCTTGCGCAATACGGAAGGCGCGATCCATTGAACAGAGGAATGGCCTTTTCTTCCACGATGGGAATCATTGCGTTGATGATCCACAGTTTTGTCGATTTCAACCTTCAGATCCCTGCGAATGCGGCGACATTCATGATTGTCCTCTCGCTGGGGTGGATTGCCTTGTATCTCGATACGCATGGCGCCTGAATGTGCTGCGTTTTCCATTCCCGGGGGATATTCGAGGTAGAATTGACCATGACATCAACATTTTTGGGATTGGGCGGATGAAATTATCGGTGGTGGGAACAGGCTATGTGGGGCTCGTGACCGGGGCGTGCTTCGCGGAGATGGGCAATATCGTGACCTGCGTGGATATCGACGAAGCGAAGATCGGGAATCTGAAGAACGGGGTTCTGCCGATCTACGAGCCGGGACTCGAGGAGATCGTGGTTTCGAATTATCGGGAAGGCAGGCTGAAATTCACCACTTCCCTTCCCGAGTCCCTGGATGGGGCTCAAGCATGCTTCATCGCAGTGGGCACGCCTCCGGAGGAGGATGGCTCTGCGGACCTCAAGCATGTACTGGCTGTAGCAACCGAGATCGGTCAGAACCTGAACGATTATTGCGCGATCGTCGACAAGTCGACGGTCCCCGTGGGCACTGCGGAGAAGGTGCGGGAGGCGATCCGGTCCGAGCTCGAAAAGCGCGGTGCGACCGTTCCTTTCGACGTGGTGAGCAACCCCGAATTCCTGAAGGAGGGGGCGGCGGTCGAAGATTTCACGAGGCCCGACCGGATCGTGGTGGGCTGCGACAGCGAGCGATCCCTGGAAGTGATGCGCGAGCTTTACGGGCCTTTCACGCGGAACCACGAGCGCCTGGTCCTCATGGGCATCAAGGAGGCCGAGATGACGAAATATGCGGCGAACGCGATGCTCGCCACCAAGATTTCCTTCATGAACGAGATCGCCAATCTTTGCGACAGGATGGGGGTGGACGTCGAAAAGGTGAGGCTGGGGATCGGGTCCGATGCGAGGATAGGCTATGCCTTCATCTATCCCGGATGCGGTTATGGGGGCTCGTGCTTTCCCAAGGACGTCAAGGCGATCATCCAGATGGCGAAGGACAGCGGGCTGGATCCCCTGGTGCTGAATGCGGTGGAAGAGAGGAATGCAGAGCAGAAGCAGTATCTTTCGAAAAAGATTGGCGCGCATTTCGGGGAAGATCTGTCAGGCAGGACTTTCGCATTATGGGGGCTCGCCTTCAAGCCGAAGACGGACGACATGCGGGAAGCTTCCAGCATCGTGCTGCTGGAATACCTGATGGAAAAAGGCGTGAAAGTCAGGGCCTACGACCCGGTTGCAATGGAAGTCGCGAAAAGGGAATTGCCTTCGAGGTGGTTCGAGAGCGGGAATCTCGAACTGGTTGCTCACCAGTACGACGCTCTGGTCGGGGCGGATGCCTTGCTTCTGGTGACGGAATGGAAGGCTTTCAGAACCCCGGATTTCTCCTTCATGGAACAGGTGATGAGGCAGAAGGTGATTTTCGACGGGCGCAATGTCTATGATCCCGAGAAGGTGAGAAAGCTCGGCTTCGATTATTACGGCGTGGGAAGGTGAGGGGTTATTTTTCTGGAAACAGGACGATTTTTGCGCCGATGCGCAGGTTTCGTGCGGAGACCGACCTGTTCCAGCGTTCGATGTCGGTGGCGCTGACCCCGAAACGGTGGGCGATGCCGAGCAGGGTGTCGTCTTTGTGTATGCGGTAGGTCATGC
>JAJZTT010000235.1 GCA_021848705.1 Pseudomonadota bacterium | reverse complement strand
CTTCTACCCCCTCGACTTCACCTTCGTCTGCCCCTCGGAGCTGATCGCTTTCGATCACCGCCTGAAGGAATTCAAGGATCGCAACGTGGAAGTCATCGGCGTGTCGATCGATTCCCAGTTCACCCATCTGGCCTGGAAAAACACCCCGGTCAATAACGGCGGCATCGGCAAGGTGGGCTATCCGCTGGTGGCGGACATCAAGCACGAAATCTGTCAGGCCTACGATGTCGAGGCAAGCGCAGGCGTTGCTTTCCGCGGTTCTTTCCTGATTGACAAGTCGCGTACCGTGCGCCATCAGGTGGTGAACGATCTGCCGCTGGGGCGCAATATCGACGAAATGCTGCGCATGGTCGATGCGCTGCAGTTCAACGAGCAGCACGGCGAAGTCTGTCCTGCGGGATGGAAGAAGGGCGAAGCCGGAATGAAACCCACGGGAGACGGCGTGGCAAGCTATCTTGCAAAGCATAGCGAAGCGCTTTGATCGAATACGGGGCCGCGAAAGCGGCCTTTTTGTTTCAAGGAGCCATCATGTACGGATTTTCGACAACACTCCGCATTTCCTTCGCTGACGCCATAGCGAAAGTGACCGAGGCGCTCAAAAGGGAAGGATTCGGCGTGCTCACCGACATCGACGTCCAGTCCACCCTCAAGTCGAAACTGAATCTCGACATGCGCCCCTACCGCATCCTCGGCGCATGCAATCCCCCCTTCGCGCACCGCGCCATCATGGCCGAGCCCGACATCGGCCTGCTGCTTCCCTGCAATGTGCTGGTGAGAGAAGAAGAAAATGGAACCGTCACCGTCGCCTTCATGGACCCGGAAGCTGTTCTCGATCTCGTCGACAAGCCCGAAATGAAGGAAATCGCCATGGAAGTCAAGGCGAGACTCGTGCGGGTCAGGGACAGCCTCGTCTGAATGGCCTGAAATGCACTACGAATTCACCCACCAGCAACGCATTGCCTATTTCACGATGGAAATCGCCCTGAAGAGCGATATTCCCACTTACAGCGGGGGCCTGGGCGTGCTGGCAGGGGACGTGATGCGGGCGAGCGCGGATATCCAGCTTCCCCTCGTTGCAGTCAGTCTCGTGAGCCGCGCCGGCTACTTCAGGCAGGAAATCAGGGACGGACGCCAGGTCGAGCATCCCGACATGTGGGACCCGGCGAAATGGGCCTTCCCGCTGGACGCGAAAATCGCCGTCAACATGGAAGGACGCGAAGTCTGGGTGCGCGGCTGGCTTTACGTGCTCACAGGCCATTTGGGCGGAAAGGAGCCCATCATCCTGCTCGACACCGATCTCGACGAAAACAGGCCGGAAGACCGGGAAATCACCCATTACCTCTACGGCGGAGACCAGGTCTACCGCCTCAAGCAGGAAATCGTGCTCGGCATCGGCGGATTGCGCATGCTGCATGCGCTCGGCTTCCAGGTCCGCCAGTACCACATGAACGAAGGCCATTCCGCACTGCTCGCGCTCGAACTTCTGCGGCGCTTCGCAAGGCAGGAAAACGAAGACGAAAACCTGCTCTCCTACGACATCCCCATGGTGAGATCGGTCTGCAATTTCACGACCCACACCCCGATCGAGGCGGGCCACGACCAGTTCCCCTACGAACTCGTGCAGAACATCCTGAGGGACTTCATCGATTTCAACGAACTCAAGGCGGTTGCAGGGGAAGAGCGGCTCAACATGACGAAGCTCGCGCTTAATCTGAGCGACTATGTCAACGGCGTCGCCATGAAGCATGCCGAAATTTCCAGGCAGATGTATCCCGGCTATCACGTCCACGCCGTCACCAACGGCGTCCATCCCTATACCTGGACTTCCGACAGCTTCGCCAGCCTTTACGATCACCACCTGCCCGGCTGGTGCTACGAACCCCAGCTCCTGGTCCGGGTCGATCAGATCCCGGACGAGGCGATATGGAGAGCCCACAGAGCCTCCAAGCTTGCCCTGATCGAGCGCATCAAAACCCTTTGCGGCAAGGACTTCAGCGCCGAGATCCCGATAATCGGCTTCGCCAGAAGAATGACCGCCTACAAACGCCCGGAGCTCATTTTCTCCGATCTGGAAAGAATCAGGGCCATAGCAAGGAACCGCCCCTTCCAGATCGTGATGGCCGGAAAGGCGCACCCCAACGACGAAGGCGGCAAGCAATTGATCGAAATGCTCCATGTTCACCTGGGAAATCTCTCGGGCACCATCAATACCGCATTCCTGCCCAATTACGACATGGATCTCGCGCTCTCCCTGGTTTCCGGAGTCGATATCTGGCTCAATACGCCGCTCAGACCGATGGAAGCATCCGGCACCAGCGGAATGAAGGCGGCATTCAACGGCGTCCCCAGCCTGAGCGTACTGGACGGCTGGTGGATCGAAGGCTGCATCGAGGGCGTGACAGGCTGGGCGGTCGGCAATGCTTCGGATCAGGCCAACGGCGACGACGCGGGACTGCTTTACGAAAAACTCGAAAAAACCGTCCTTCCGCTTTATCATGACGACAGAAGCGGCTGGATTGCGGTCATGAAAAACGCCATAGGCAAGAACGCCTCCTATTTCAACAGCCATCGCATGATGCGCCGTTATGCGACGGAAGCTTATGTACGCTAAAAAATGAATTCATCGCCACGCATTACCGATCTTTCCCATTTCGGCTTTCTCCGCGTCTCCGGAGAGGATGCCGGGGATTTCCTGCAAAACCTCACCAGCAACGACGTGAGGCACCTGGACGAGAATTCCGCCCAATACAACAGTCTCTGCTCGCCGAAGGGAAGAATGCTGGCAAGCTTCCTCATGTTCAGGATGGATGGGGATTACATTCTCCAGATGCCGAAGGAAATGGTCGATCGCGTCAAGCAGCGCCTTTCCATGTATATCTTCCGCTCCAAGGTCTCCATTTCGAAAGTGGAGCTTGTAGCCATCGGCCTTTCCGGCGAAAGCGCACAGGCGCTCCTGGAACGCCTCCCCCAATCCGTGATGGGAACCGGCAAAATCGACTCCGGCATTGCGATCAGGCTGTCGGATTCGCGCTTCGAAATCGTGGTCGAGCCTGAAAATTCAGCGAAAATCATCGAAAATCTCGAAACGCAATGCGAAAAGTCTGGCAAATCCTACTGGGACAGGCTGGAAATCCTGGATGCCGTCCCCGTTGTACTTCCCGAAACGGACCAGATCT
>JAJZTT010000234.1 GCA_021848705.1 Pseudomonadota bacterium | reverse complement strand
TTCCAGGCCGGGGCGCGAGGTGGCGGACGCCGGGCGCAGGGCGGAGATTCAGACCGATTTGAAGAAGGCGGAAGAAAGCAGATGATCCCATGAGAATTCTCCTGGTCGAAGACGATGAGGCGTTGGGCGACGGCGTCAGGGTGGGGCTCGTCCAGGAGCGATTCACGGTGGACTGGGTCAAGGACGGCAAGGAGGCGCTTGCCGCCCTGGAAGCGGAAGACTACGGACTGATGATTCTGGATCTGGGCCTTCCCAAACTTTCAGGAATAGATCTCCTGAAGCTGATCAGGAGTCGCGGAATGGAGCTTCCGGTGATCATCCTGACAGCCCGCGACACGGTTGCCGACAGGATACTGGGGCTCGACCGCGGCGCGGACGATTATGTCGTCAAGCCTTTCGATCTCGACGAACTGGCGGCGCGAATTCGCGCATTGACGAGGCGGAAGATGGGGCGCGCCGAGCCCCTTCTGGTGCATGACAACATCATCCTCGACCCCGCTGCGCACAAGGTGACGCTGGGCGGCGAGGAAGTTGCTCTTTCTCCGAGAGAATTCGCTGTGTTGCGGGAATTGCTGGAGAATTCAGGCATCGTGCTTTCCCGTGACCGCCTGGAACAAAGCCTTTACGGCTGGAACGAGGAAGTCGAAAGCAACGCCCTTGAAGTGCACATCCACCATCTCAGAAGGAAGCTCGGCGCCAAGCTGATCAAAACCATCAGGGGCGTGGGTTATGTTATTCAGAGGGATTGAGGGTGTCTGAAAGCTTTTCCGTTTCGGCCTGGCTGAAATGGGTCAATGCATTTCATCTCTCCTTCACCGGGAATTCGCTCAGGGGGCGGCTCCTCAGGCTGCTGCTTTCTTCCAGCGCATTGTTCCTGCTGATCGTTTCCCTGCTCGCCTACGTCAATTCGCATCATGAGGCTGACGAACTTTTCGATGCCCAGCTTGCGGAATCGGCCAAGGTACTGCTGGATCAGGCGAGCACCGAGATTACAAAAGGCCCGAGCGTCGTCTCCGACAGCGATTACCCCACGCTCGAATACGAAAGGAAGATCGCGTTCCAGATCAGGGACAGGGAAGGCAATCTTCTGCTGCGTTCCGCAACCACGCCGAGGCGCAGTCTTTCCGAGCATTCGGAGGGTTTCAGCGACAGTCTCATCGAAGGAAAAAAATGGCGCGTATTTTCCCACTGGAATAGAGACCGTACCCTGCAGATCCAGGTCGGACAGTTGCATGAAATTCGCAACGAATTGGCCGGAAAAATTGCGCTCAGCCTGCTCGTCCCTTTTCTGCTGGCGATTCCTCTGGTTGCCCCGCTGATCTGGTTCAGCATCGAGCGCGGCTTGCAGCCGGTCAACTGGGTGTCCGACGAAGTGAAGCAGCGCGCTGTCGAAAACCTCAAGCCCATCGTCATCACCGATGTTCCTGATGAGGTGCGTCCCCTCATCGACTCGATCAATACCTTGCTTTCCAGGCTGGAATATTCGTTCGAGAACGAGCGACGCTTCACGGCAGATGCTGCGCATGAATTGCGCACTCCGCTCGCTGCACTCAAGACCCAGGCGCAGGTGGCCTTGCGGGCGAGCGAAACCGGGCAGAGAAAAAAGGCGCTCGAACAGGTGATATCGGGCGTCGACCGGGCAACCCATCTTGTGCAACAATTGCTGACATTGGCGCGGCTCGATCCCCAGTTTGCCAGGGTCGAGGATGCGAAATTCGGTCTGCATCAGGTGGTTGTGCGGGTATTGACCGATCTCGCTCCCGAGGCGCTTGCGAAGAAAATCGAACTCACCTTCGAGGAGGATCGCGGCGCGCTGGTGAAAGGCGATGCCGAGATGATCGGCATCCTGACGAGCAACCTGGTCAGGAATGCAATCAGGTATACTCCGGAGCATGGAAGCGTCGAAGTTCGTATCGGGGAGGATGACGATGCGGTCTTGCTGCATGTCATCGACAACGGGCCGGGCATCGATCCCGAAGAGCGATCCCATGTTTTCGAGCGCTTTTACCGGACGCTCGGCAACAGGGTGAGCGGAAGCGGTCTGGGTCTTTCCATTGTAAAGCGCATTGCCGATCTGCATCATGCGCAAGTGGAGCTCGATTCGGGTGAAAATGGCAGGGGACTCTGGGTAAGGGTCAGATTTCCCAAACGTTGATCGGAAAGGAGAAGGTTTGACTCTTTTGCCGGAAAATCTGGCCCTCGCGCTGGGTCTGTCCTTTTTCTTCGGGCTCGCCTTCGAGGAGTTCTATGTCAGGAGCCCGAAAAAACGTCCTGGCGGAGTCAGAACTTTCCCCCTGCTCGCACTGTCCGGAGCAGGGCTTTACCTCCTGGAGCCGGTTCATGTCGCTGCATTTTGCGTGGGACTCCTGGTGCTGGGCGCGTGGCTGTACGCGTATTACCATGCGAGATGGACCGAAGGGACCCCTGCCGTCGAGCCCGGAGGCGGTCTCATCATTCCGGTCAGCAACCTGATCGCCTATCTGTTGGGCCCGATTTCACTGACTCAGCCGCACTGGGTCGCGGTTTCCTTTGCAGTCAGCGCTGTCCTGCTGCTCGGGGCACGCGAAAGCCTGCATCGCCTCGCTCAAAAACTGCCGGCGGAGGAGATCATGACCAGCGGCAAGTTTCTTGTCCTGACAGGCATCATTCTTCCCCTGCTGCCGAATCATCCCGTCACGAATCTGAGCTCGATCACGCCCCATCAGGTGTGGCTTGCCGTGGTGGTGGTCTCCACGCTGTCCTATGCCAGCTACATGATCCGGCGCTATATTTCCCCGGAAAAGGGGCTGCTTGCCGCCTCGGTGCTGGGGGGATTGTATTCCTCCACTGCAACCACGGTCGTTCTGGCGAAGCAGGGAAGGGAAGGCGCTTTTGCGAAGCCGGGAATTCTCTCGGGGATCGTTCTTGCCACTGCCCTGATGTATCTGCGGCTGGGCGTCGTGGTGGGAGTTTTCAATCTTCCCCTGGCGATTGCACTTTTCCCCTATCTTTTGGGGCTTTTCATGCTGGGGCTGCTTTTCGCCTGGGGCTGCAACCACAGAAGAGGGACGGGGGAGCAGGGAAGTGCGCCCGTTATGCAGACAAACCCCCTGGAATTGAATGCGGCTCTGCTTTTTGCCTTCCTTTTTGTGGCGATTTCACTGGCTTCGACCTGGGTCAGTACGGAATTCGGAAAAACCGGAATCTACTGGCTTGCAAGC
>JAJZTT010000233.1 GCA_021848705.1 Pseudomonadota bacterium | reverse complement strand
TGCGGAATACGACAGCTTGTCCGACATGGTTTCTTTCGGCGTTGCCCCGGCCCTGGTCGTCTACGAATGGGCGCTCAAGGGCCTGGGAAAGCTCGGCTGGGTCGCCGCATTCATCTATTGCGCGAGCGCGGCCCTGCGGCTCGCGCGCTTCAACACCCAGATGGATGTCGTCGACAAACGCTATTTCCAGGGGCTGCCCAGTCCCGCAGCCGCAGCCCTCATTGCGGGGCTGGTCTGGCTGATGCTCGACTTCGAGGTGCAGGGGGGGGATGTCAGGATGATCTCCTGGCTGGTGACGATGTTCGCCGGGCTCACCATGATCAGCAATATTCCCTTCTACAGCTTCAAGGATCTCAATTTCCGGAAAAGCGTGCCTTTCATCGCATTGTTCTTTTTCCTGCTGGTGTTCGTGCTGCTCACGAGCGCGCCCGCAAAAGTCCTTTTCGCAATATTCCTGAGTTATTCCTTCTCCGGCTACCTGCTCTGGTTCTGGCGTCGATGGAAGGCGAGACATGAGGAAGGGGAAAAACATGAAGGATAAACTGATCATTTTCGATACCACCTTGCGCGACGGAGAACAGAGTCCGGGCGCATCGATGACGAAAGAGGAAAAGGTGAGAATCGCCCGCCAGCTCGAACGCATGAAGGTGGACGTGATCGAGGCGGGTTTTCCCGCTGCTAGCCCCGGGGATTTCGATGCGGTGAGCGCTGTGGCGCAAGCCGTCAGGGACAGCACGGTATGCGGGCTTGCGCGCGCCATCGAGAACGATATCCGGCGCGCCGGGGAGGCGTTGCAGCATGCGAAATCCGGGCGAATCCACACCTTCATCGCGACTTCCCCCATCCACATGGAAAAGAAGCTGCGCATGGCCCCGGATCAGGTCCTGGCTCAGGCAGTGAAAGCAGTGAAATGGGCAGCCGAATACACCGACAATATCGAATTCTCCCCCGAGGATGCGGGAAGGTCCGATCTCGACTTCCTGTGCAGGATACTGGAAGCCGTGATAGATGCCGGCGCCAGGACCCTCAACATTCCCGACACCGTGGGATACAGCATGCCTGAACAGTATGGCGCGCTGATCCGCAATCTCAGGGAAAAAATTCCGAATTCAGACCGGGCGGTCTTTTCGGTTCACTGCCACAACGACCTCGGGCTTGCTGTGGCGAATTCCCTTTCCGCGGTGATGAACGGCGCGCGCCAGGTCGAGTGCACCATCAACGGGCTGGGCGAGCGGGCCGGAAATGCCGCTCTGGAAGAGATCGTGATGGCGGTGAGAACCCGCCAGGATTATTTTCCCTGCGAAACCGGGATAGATGCGACCCAGATCGTCCAGGCGAGCCGTCTCGTCTCGGGCATCACGGGATTCGCAGTCCAGCCCAACAAGGCGATCGTGGGGGTCAACGCCTTCGCCCACGAATCCGGAATACATCAGGACGGCGTATTGAAGAGCCGCGAGACCTACGAGATCATGCGCGCCGAGGACGTGGGCTGGAGCGCGAACAAGCTGGTTCTCGGCAAGCATTCCGGGCGGAACGCTTTCAGAACCCGTCTCACCGAGCTCGGCATCGAGCTGGGGTCGGAGGAGGCGCTCAACGCAGCCTTTGCCAGATTCAAGGATCTTGCCGACAAGAAGCACGAGATATTCGACGAGGACATCCAGGCGATCGCATCCGACGAGGCGGTGGTTGCCGCACCGGAGCATTACAGGCTGCTTTTCCTGAGGGTCTGCTCGGAGACCGGCGAGATTCCGCTTGCCACGGTAAAACTTGTGGAAGGCGGCGTGGAGCGGCAAGGCGAGGCTGAAGGAGGAGGGCCGGTGGATGCCGCATTCAAGGCCATAGAGCGCATCGCTCAAAGCGGCGCCGAATTGCAGCTCTATTCGGTCAACAATATCACCAGCGGAACGGATGCGCAGGGGGAAGTCACGGTCAGACTGCAGAAAGAGGGGCGGATCGTCAACGGTCAGGGGGCCGACACCGACATCGTGGTGGCTTCCGCCAAGGCCTACATCGGGGCGCTCAACCGCTTGATGGGCGGTCCCGAGAAGCTGAACCCGCAGCTCTGAAGCGCTCCTCGAGCGCTTCGAGGACTGCCATTGCGGCATCGAGGTGGTCCCTGGACAACCCTTCCAGCGCCCTCAAGGAGAAAGCGACTCTCAGCGGCTGAGCGGCTTCGAATATTTCTTTCCCTTTTTGCGCGAGTTCCACCAGAGTCACCCTGTTGTCATCGGGAGAGATTCGCCTTTTCACGATGCCTTCGGATTCCATCTGTTTCATCTGCCGGGTCAGGGAAGCGGGATCCATGGACAGCCATCTGGCGAGATCCTTCTGTGCGGCCCCCCCTCTTTCATACAGGGCCTGCAAGATGCGCCAGCGCGACAGGGCCATTCCCACTTCGGATTCGAATGCGGCATGCATGGCGCGCCCGGTGCGTCCGATCTGCTGCAGCAGGTTTTTCTCTTGGCTATTCACTGGCCTGCCTCTTGTGCTGAAGGCTCATGGGAGGGACGAGGTGTGCCACCCAGAAGGCGAATGAGAGGAGTGCGACGACGATCCACAGGCTTGCGTGGACTGAATCGACCAGGATGGCTCTCGCTTTGGACAGAAGCAGTGCGGCATCCGTGTGTCCGAGCATGAATTCCGATGCGAGCGTTTTGTTGACCAGGATCTGCGGGTCTTTCAGCTTCATACCCCATTGAGCTGCTTTTTCGGATTGCAACATCTGTCCGATTCCTCCGGCATACCGGTGCGAAACCAGGACACCGATCAGCGCCGTGCCGATCATGCCGCCTATCATGCGGGTCGACTGCAGCATGGCGGTAGCCACCCCGAGTTGCGCCCTCGGGGCAGTGGCCTGCACGAACAGGGTGAGATTTGGCATCAGGAGGCCAAGGCCCAGCCCGCCCGTCATCATGGATGCGGCAACCAGGGAATGCGCCGTGGCAGCATTAAGGCGGGTCAGGGAAAAGGCCGATAGACAGAACAGGAAAAGGCCGAAATGGAGCATCCTGTTGGGGTTTGCCATTCTCGTGACGATGCGTCCGTTGACGATGCTGCCGACCGTGATCGAAACCGCGAGAGGGGTGATCAGAAGCCCCGCCTCGTTTGCGGGAAGGCCGAACCCGCCCTGGAAAAGCAGCGGTGCATAATACATGACCGCGAACAAGGAAAAACCCATCATCAGGGAAAGGGCGAAGAGCGGTACGAGGCTCCTGTGGGTGAGCAAGATCG
>JAJZTT010000232.1 GCA_021848705.1 Pseudomonadota bacterium | reverse complement strand
GTCAAGGTCGTGTCCTGGTATGACAACGAGTATGGCTATACCTGCAACCTGATGCGCCTGGTCGGCGTCGTCGCCAAGGGGTGAGCATGGGCAACTTCATTCGAATGACCGACCTGGATCTGGCGGGAAAGCGCGTCCTGATTCGCGCCGACCTGAACGTGCCCGTCAAGGACGGCAAGGTGACTTCGGATGCCCGCATCGCGGCATCCATGGCCACCATCAACCATTGCCTGAAGCAGGGCGCGAAAGTGATGGTCACTTCCCACCTGGGCCGCCCGACGGAAGGCGAATTTTCCGAGGAGAATTCGCTCAAGCCGGTCGCCGACGATATTTCCAGGCGGCTCGGGAAATCCGTGCGGCTGATCCGCAACTGGGTCGACGGCGGCTTCAAAGTGGCCGATGGCGAACTGGTCGTACTGGAAAATTGCCGCTTCAACACGGGCGAAAAGAAAAATCTGGACGATACGGCGAAGAAATATGCTGCGCTTTGCGATGTGTTCGTCATGGACGCTTTCGGAACGGCGCATCGTGCGGAAGCTTCCACCCACGGTGTGGCCAAATATGCGCCTGCAGCTTGCGCCGGCATTTTGCTGACCGAAGAGCTGGATGCGCTGCAAAAGGCGCTGGCCAATCCGGTGCGCCCCATGGTCGCCATTGTCGGCGGATCGAAGGTTTCGACCAAGCTTACGGTGCTCGAAGCCCTTTCCGAAAAAGTCGATCAGCTGGTCGTGGGCGGCGGAATTGCCAATACCTTCCTGAAAGCTGCCGGGAAGAATGTCGGCAAGTCGCTTTGCGAAGACGATCTGGTTCCGACAGCCCAGGCGCTGATGGGCAAGATGACGGCGCGCGGCGCGACTATCCCCATCGCGGTCGATGTGGTGGTGGGCAAGAAATTCGACGCGAACGAACCTGCCGTGACGAAGGACGCCTCGGAAGTCACGGACGACGACATGATCTTCGACATCGGCCCGAAATCGGCGCAGGAACTCGTCGACATCATCATGAAGGCGGGCACTGTGGTATGGAACGGCCCGGTAGGCGTTTTCGAGTTCGACCAGTTCGGCGAAGGAACCAAGGCCATTGCCAGGGCCATTGCCGAAACGAAGGCCTATACGCTGGCAGGCGGAGGCGACACCATCGCGGCAGTGCAGAAGTACGACATTTACGACAAGGTGTCTTACATTTCCACGGCTGGCGGAGCTTTTCTCGAGTTTCTCGAAGGAAAGAAGCTGCCTGCAGTCGATATCCTGGAACAGCGCGCAAAATGAACGAAACAGCCGGCCCTCGGGGCCGGTCTTCACTTTGAATGACCTGCATATATGCAACGAAGAACTAAGATAGTAGCAACGCTGGGCCCGGCCTCGACGGACGCAGCAACGCTGGAGAAAATGATTACTGCCGGCGTGGATGTGGTCAGAATGAATTTCTCGCATGGCACGGCCCAGGATCATATCCACCGCGCCGAGATGGTGAGGAAAATAGCGGACAAACAGGGTCGATCGGTCGGGGTGATGGCCGATCTGCAGGGCCCGAAGATCAGGATAGGGAAATTCGAGCAGGGAAAAATCAGCCTCGAAAAAGGCGCTCCGTTCGTGCTCGATGCAACTTGTGAGCTGGGCAACCAGAACCAGGTCGGACTCGATTACAAGGATTTGCCGAAAGACGTTTCTTCCGGCGACATGCTGTTGCTTGACGATGGCAGGATCGTTCTCAATGTGATATCGATCGACGGGCCGAGGATTTATTGCACCGTCAAGCATGGCGGCATTTTGTCGAACAACAAGGGAATCAACCGGCTGGGTGGCGGGTTGAGCGCTCCTGCCCTCACGGCCAAGGACATGGAAGACATTGTCACGGCGGCCGAGCTCAAGGCGGACTATCTGGCGGTTTCATTTCCGCGCACCGGGGAGGACATCAATCTTGCGAGGAATTTGCTGCGCAAGGCCGGCGGACACGGATTGCTGATTGCAAAGATCGAAAGGGCCGAGGCGATTCCCTGTCTCGAGGAAATTCTCGATGCGAGCGATGGCATCATGGTGGCGCGGGGAGACCTCGGCGTGGAAGTGGGAGACGCCGCTGTTCCCGCCCTGCAGAAGAAAATGATCAAGCTTGCAAGGGCCAAAAACAAGCTGACCATCACTGCAACGCAGATGATGGAATCGATGATCGAGAACCCGATACCGACCAGGGCAGAAGTCTCCGATGTGGCGAATGCCGTTCTCGACGGAACGGACGGGGTCATGCTTTCTGCGGAAACCGCTGCCGGAAAGTATCCTGTCGAGACGATAGAAGCGATGGGCCGCATCTGCATCGAAGCCGAAAAATCGGTTGAGGCTTCGCTCGAACGGGGATTTTTGAACCGGCGGGATTTCACGCGGATAGATCAGTCGATTGCCATGGCAACGATATTCACCGCATTCCATCTGAAAGTGAAAGCCATTGCTTCCCTGACGGAATCCGGGTCGACCCCGCTGTGGATGTCGCGCATCAACAGCGGCGTTCCGATCTATGCCCTGACCAGTATCGAAGAGACCCGGAGGAAAATGACGCTTTATCGCGGCGTCTATCCCATGCTTGGCGAATTCAAGGGTTACAACAGGGACAAGCTTCTGGAAAAAGTGGAAGATCTTTTGCTGCAAAACAAGATCATCGAAGTCGGCGACTTCATCGCGCTGACCATAGGCGAGCCGATAGGCCAGCCGGGAGGAACCAATACGATGAAGATCGTCAAGGTGGGCGACAACAGAAAATAGCTGGTGTATTTTATACTCTGAATTTATCCGAAGGAGAAAATTATGGCTCTCGTATCATTGAGGCAGTTGTTGGATCATGCAGCGGAAAACGGCTACGGCCTTCCTGCATTCAACGTTAACAACCTGGAGCAGGTCCAGGCAATCATGCAGGCTGCGGACGAGTGCAACAGCCCCGTGATCATGCAGGGTTCCGCCGGGGCGAGAAAGTATGCGGGGGAAGCATTCCTGCGCCACCTGATCGAGGCGGCTGTCGAAGCCTATCCGCATATTCCCATCGTCATGCACCAGGATCATGGCGCCTCCCCCGCCATTTGCATCCAGGCCATCCGCTCCGGATTTTCCAGCGTGATGATGGACGGATCGCTCATGGAAGACGCCAAGACCCCCTCTTCTTTCGAATACAATGTCGACGTGACCCGCAGGGTCGTGGACATGTCCCATGCGGTGGGCGTTTCCGTGGAAGGCGAGCTCGGCTGCCTGGGCT
>JAJZTT010000040.1 GCA_021848705.1 Pseudomonadota bacterium | reverse complement strand
AGCCGCAACCACAGCGAATCCCTTGCCGTGCTCTCCGGCCCGCGCCGCCTCGATCGCTGCATTCAGGGCGAGAAGATTGGTCTGATAGGCGATGTCGTCGATGATCCCGATCTTTTCCGCGATCCGCCTCATCGCCTTCACCGTCTCGGATACCGCCATCCCTCCTTCCTTCGCCTGGCGGGACGCCTGACCGGCCATTCCGTTCGTCACCCGCGCGTTTTGCGTGTTCTGCCCGATCGAAGCCCCCATCTGTTCGATCGAAGCGGAAGTCTCTTCGACGGAAGCTGCCTGCTGGGAAGCTGCGCTGGACAATGCATTCGCCGTTCCGGCCACGCTCTCGGAAGAAGCGGTGACGGACCTGGCGACATGACGGATGTCCGTGACGATGCTGTCGATGTTTCCGGCCAGCGTGCCGATCGCATGCAGCAGGTGACCGACTTCGCCCTCGGAATCGTGGTTCTTCAAAAAACGCAGATCGCCGGAGGCGATGGTCTGGCAGGCACGAACCGCTTCTCCCATCGGAACGAGGAGTTTTTTATCCAGGGTCCGCACCGTCCGGAACGAAACCCAGATTCCGGCAAGGAAAAGAATCGACGCGGAAAGCCATTCCCGGTCGAAGGATTGCCAGGATCCGGCGGAAAATGCGATCGCAATGAACAACAACCTCATGATCATATCGTTGCGCAGACTGATCCGGGTGAGCGAAGCAATCCTGCCTAGCATCCCCTTGCGTACGACCTTGCCTTGCCTGATTTCGAGCTGGTGCGCCTTCCCTTCCCTGAATTTCCTGTAAATGGCTTCCGCCTTTTCCACCTCCTTGCGGGAAGGCTTCCTGCGCAACGACATGTACCCCACCACCTTGCCGTTTTCCCAGACAGGATTGGCATTGGCCTCCACCCAGTAATGGTCCCCGTTCTTGCAGCGGTTCTTCACCATCCCCGTCCATGGGGCACCCGCCTTCAGCGTCCGCCAAAGATCCTCGAATGCCTCCTTCGGCATGTCCGGATGGCGAATGAGGTTGTGCGGCTTGCCGAGCAGTTCTTCCGAGCAAAATCCGCTGATTTCCATGAAGGGGCGGTTCACGTAGACAATCCGCCCTTTCAGGTCGGTCTTGGAAACGATAGTTTCGCCATCGCCCAGGTGTCTTTCGACATTGGTGACAGGAAGGTTGACGCGCATTTCTTATTCCACTCCCACGGAAGAAACCGCCAGATCGGCCATCTCGTCTACTGCGAGCACCCTGTCCGCATTCAGGATGATCACAAACTTGCCGCCCATCTTGCCCATTCCGCGGATGAAATCGGCCCGGATCCTGGCGCCGAAGGAAGGAGGCGGCTCGATCTCGCTCGCGGCAATGTCGAGCACTTCGTTGACCGCATCGACCATGCAACCCACCACTTGCGTGTGCGGCTCCCCATCGTGCTCGCCCATCACCTCGATGATGACGATGCAGGTGCGCCGCCCGATCCCGGCCGGGGTCCTGCCGAACCTGGATGAAAGATCGATCACCGGCACGACCGCCCCCCTCAGGTTGATGACGCCGCGGATCGAAGGGGGCATGCGCGGCACTTCGGTCAGTTGCCCGTATTCGATGATCTCTCGCACCGAAAGGATTCCGATGGCGAACACCTCCCCTCCGAGCATGAAGGTCAGATACTGCTCAGGAACGGCTTCCTGGATTTTCATTGGCATTCCCATGACCATCCCCTCAGAAGGCTACGAAGCTGGCCTCGGCGGGTTCTGCCATGGCGCGAAACTGGTTCATCCTGGAAACCGGCTTGCGTCGCGGAGCTTCCTCGCGCGCTCGCGGCTCCTCGGCCGTCCTGAAGAAGGCGACCAGCTGCTGGAGCTGCTCCGCCTGTCCGCTCATTTCTTCGGCTGTCGCAGCCAGTTCTTCGGAACTGGACGCGTTCTGCTGGGTCACCTGGTTCAACTGGTTCATCGCATTGTTGATCTGGCCGACGCCAGAGCTTTGTTCCTGGGAAGCCGCACTGATTTCCTGGACGAGGTCCGAAGTCCTCGCGATGGCAGGAACGATCTCGTCGAGCAGGGCACCGGCGCGTTCCGCCACCCCCACGCTCCCTTTCGCCACTTCCCCGATTTCCTGCGCTGCCACCTGGCTGCGCTCTGCAAGCTTTCTCACTTCAGCCGCAACCACAGCGAATCCCTTGCCGTGCTCTCCGGCCCGCGCCGCCTCGATCGCTGCATTCAGGGCGAGAAGATTGGTCTGATAGGCGATGTCGTCGATGATCCCGATCTTTTCCGCGATCCGCTTCATCGCCTTCACCGTCTCGGATACCGCCATCCCTCCTTCCTTCGCCTGGCGGGACGCCTGACCGGCCATGCCGTCCGTCACCCTTGCATTTTCAGTGTTCTGCCCGATCGAAGCGGTCATCTGCTCGATCGATGCGGAAGTTTCCTCGACCGATGCGGCCTGTTCGGATGTCGCCTGCGACATGCTTTGCGCAGTCGCCGACACTTCCCCGGATGCGGAAGCGAGCGAAGTCGCCGAACTCCTGACTTCTGAAATGATCCTGGTGAGTTTTTCGACCATGCCCTTCATCGCGAACAGCATGCTGCCGTTATCCCCGGGCTTCACCTCCACATTCACCGTGAGGTCGCCTTCTGCGATCCTTCGGGCGATGTCCGCGGCATAAACGGGTTCCCCACCCAACTGCTTCAACAGATTCCTCGAAATCGTCACGCCGATCGCCGCGATCAGCAATGTCAGGACCAGCAAAACCACAACCGACAGCAGGATGGCTTCATGCTGGATTGCCTTCGCCTCCGTCGCGCCCTTTTTGCCGATCTCGACGTTGTAGGCCACGTGGCTGTCGAGAAGCGCCTGGATTTTCATGGCCGCCTGGATATCCCCTGCAAGCCGGAGCAGCCCCTGGTCCGGATGCCCGTTCTTGAAGAATTCCAGCGTGGACCATGCGCCGGAGAGGTATTCGTTGATCCTCTGCCGCTCATCATCGAGCATCTTCCTGTCCTTGTCGTCGGCGACATCTTCCTTCTCGTATTTTTGCAGCTTCACGCCGATGTCGTCCCGCAGCTTCACCACGCTGGACTCGATTTCGTCCATCCTGGCGTTGTCTGAAAAATAAACGGCGGACTTGTTCACAGAAAGCCGCAACTCGTCGAAATCCTTCACCACGGCACCGAGATCGACCAGGCTCGGAACCACATTGACGTTGGCGAAATTTGCCGCAGTGTACACTCGGTCGATCTGGTAATAACTTTCCCAGGACAATCCGGCGAGCCCCAGCACAGCCAGGAAAACAAGCGAATACAGTTTTTGTGCGACAGTCACGATCTTTCCTCCTCGATAATGTTCAAATTTTTTCCAGAATTTTTCTGCTCCCTTTCCTCCGCCTGCTGAAGCAGACGCTGCACATCCAGAATCAGCGCCACTTCCCCGCTGCCGAGAATGGTGAAACCGCCGATCCCTTTCACGCCGCCGAACATCCTGCCGAGCGGCTTGATCACGGTTTGCAGCTCGCCAAGAAGGGTATCGACGACCAGTCCGGCGCGCCGCCCGGCATACTGCACCACCACCACGTTCTGGCGCTTTTGCGCCGCTTCATCCACTTCGAAATATTCGCGAAGCCTGAGGTAGGGAAGCACCTCGCCGCGAAGATTGAGGTAGCCGGATTGCCCTGCCTCTCCCTGTCCGCTTTCGAACTCGATGCATTCGATCACCATGTCGAGCGGAATCACATAGCTCGCCCTCCCCACAGCGACCTGTAATCCATCGATGATGGACAGGGTGAGCGGCAGGCGGATGCGGGTGGTCGTGCCCCTTCCTTCCACGCTTTCGAGCTCGATGCTGCCGCGCAAGTCCTGGATGTTGCGCCGAACCACATCCATGCCGACACCCCGTCCTGAAAGGTTGCTCACCCTGTCCGCCGTCGAAAATCCGGCCTCGAAGATCAGTTGGCAGATTTCCTGATCGGAAAGATTCGCGTCTGCCGCCACGACGCCCCTTTCGATCGCCTTCTTCAGAATTTTTTCCCGGTTCAGCCCGCCTCCGTCGTCGGAGACCTCGATGACGATGCTTCCGGAATCATGATAGGCATTGAGCTTCAACGTGCCGCAGGCCGGCTTTCCTGCGGCGATCCTGGCTTCTTCGGGCTCGATGCCGTGGTCCATGGAATTGCGGACGAGATGGGTGAGGGGGTCGGCGATCTTTTCCACGACGACCTTGTCGAGTTCGGTTTCGGCGCCGCCGATTTCCAGCCGGATGTCCTTGCCGAGCTCGCGACTCACGTCATACACCACTCTCTGAAAGCGGTTGAACGTGGCTCCGATCTGCACCATGCGCAACGAAAGCGCGGTGTCGCGAACTTCCTCGACCATGCGCGACATGGAGGTAGTGATTTCGAGCAGTTCGGCCACCCCGCTCTTCTGGGCGGAGAGGCTCGCGCTCGAACCAACGATGATGAGCTCGCCCACCAGATCGATGAGGCGGTCGAGCTTTGCCGAATCCACCCGGATCAGGCTGCCCTCTCCCGCCTTCGCATCCCTTCCCTGCTTCTGCTTTTCCAGCGCCGCCGCGACGACCGGGGCGCGCACCATGCCCTGCCCGACCAGCACTTCGCCGATCGGGACGTTCGTCTGGACGCGAAGCGCAGCATCCAGCTCGCTTTGCGTGAGCGATCCGCACTTCACCAGGATCTCCCCGAGCAGCATGTCATCTTCCGGCAATTCCCCGATGAGCAGCCGGAATTTTTCGATCATGCTGTGCGGAGGAAGGATGGCGATCCTGCAGTCTTCCTTCACGAAATCGAAAACGCTTTCGATCGCTTCCTTTTCGCCATCGCTCTCGAAGCGGATCTCGAATCCGAGGTGGCAGGACTCGGGATCCATATCGGAGAGGCGGGGGATGTGATCGATCAGGGTGTGCATGCCGACGATCCTGCCCATCGTCCCCAGATAGCGGATGAAGGAAAAGGGATCCATTCCATAACGCAGCACATCCTGTCCGAATCGCAGCGAGATGTGCCAGCAGTCCGAAACCACCCCTGCATCTTCGTCTTCAGGCAGGAGTTGCGGATTGTCTTTCTCCAGATAGTCCTGGAGCCTCGCGGTGAGGCGTCCTCCCGCCTCCTCCAGATCCTCGTCAGGAAGAGCTCCCTGCCGGACCACCAGGATGAGGCTCTCGAGATGATCGCAGACTTCCAGCATCAATCCGACCATCGCCGCGTCCATTTCCAGCTCGCCCGCCCTGACCCGGTCGAGGACGCTCTCGGCTGTATGGGTGAATCCGACCACGACATCCAGCCCGAACAGCCCGGCCGAACCCTTGATGGTGTGGGCGGCGCGAAAGATGGCATGGATCGCATCGCCTGCTGCAGAACCGCGTTCGATATCGAGCAGCGCTTCCTCCATGTTCCCGAGCAATTCATCCGCTTCCGCGAAGAACGTGTCGAGTGCCTCGTCCAGATTCATGATCGCTTCCTCATTGATGGGTGATGAGCACGGGATCGCCGAAAAATCCGACCAGATCGGCCAGATCCAGCACTTCCATTACCGCCGCGCTGTGTCCTGTGAAGGAAAGGCGGACATCGCGGGCGATCGCCTCGATCTTCATCGCCACCATGAGCTGAAGTCCCGCCCCGTCCATTTCCGTCACGCCGGAAAGGTCGATTTCGAGTTCGCGTCCGGTCTCGTAAAGGGGAAGCAGTTCGCGCTTCAGTTCCTCCGCCCTGCAAATCGAAAATTCGCCTTCGATCGCCTTTTTTTTCATGACCGGCTCCTCAGGGGGAAACCAGCTTGGAAACGGCCGAGAGCATCTGCTCCGGCTTGAAAGGTTTCACCACCCAGGCCCTCGCGCCAGCCGCCTGCCCTTCCTTTTTCTTCTCTTCGCCCGCTTCGGTGGTGAGCATGATGACCGGCGTGAACTTGTAGGCGGGGAGCTTCCTCGCCTCCTTCAGGAAGGTGATGCCGTCCATGTTGGGCATGTTCACGTCGCTGATGATGAGATTGATCTTTCTGCCGTCCAGCTTGGAAAGCGCATCCTTGCCGTCGCAGGCTTCGATCACCGAATACCCCGCTCCCTTGAGAGCGATATTCACCACTTGCCTGAGCGAAGTGGAATCGTCGATTACGAGTATGGTTGCCATGTTGTCTCCTAAAAAAAGGTGATTTCGTCGGAAGCGGAACCGGCAGCCTGTGCGCCGTGATTCGCCAGTTCTTCGTGCGTTGCATAACTTTTTTCCAGGTCGGCCAGAATTCCATCCGTGTCGATCGACAGAATCCTTCCGCCATTCCTGTATTGGGCAGCGCTTTCCTGCAGTTTTTGCGGAAATGCGGCGATGCTGTCCCGCACGTGGGAGAGAATCTGGCTCACCCTGTCCTGAAACTGGAGTTCCACGATCGATCCGGCCACTTCCGACTGGATCGCCCCGTTGGTGCTGCGCAGGATCCCGGCAGACTTTGCCAGCTCGTCGGTCACCCCCCTGAATTCGGTCAGGACATTGCGGATCGCTTGTTCCGAGCTGCCCACCGATTGCGATTCCTGCTCCGTGGATTTTTCGGCCGATTCGAAAGCGGAGGCGATCGCGTGGCTGATGATGTCCACCTTTTCGCGGATGCTTTTCCCGCTTTCCCCGGATTTGTTGGAAAGTTTCCTGACTTCGTCGGCGACGACCGCGAACCCGCGTCCTGCCTCTCCGGCACGGGCGGCCTCGATGGCGGCATTCAATGCGAGCAGATTGGTCTGGTCGGCGATGTCCGCCACGGAAGCCGCCATTTCCTTCAACTGGTCGATGTATTGCACCAGCCCCTCGACTTCCCTGAGCAGTTCGTCACGGTTCTTCACCGCCTGCCGCAGGGAGGAGATGACCGCATTGAGGCTGGCTTCGCTGCGATCGAAAACCTGCATCAGGCCGCCTTCTGCTGAATCCGCCGAAGCGTTGGAAGCGGAAATCGCATCCTCGAGCCTTTCCACAATCCCGGAGAATCTGGCCGCGATCGAAATCACCGCCCCTTCCATCTGCCCCCTGGCCGTTTCGATCTGCCGCTCCCAGACCGGAGGAACGGACTTCCCGAAAGCTTCCATGCCGGAAAGACAGGCTTCCGATTCACCCCTGGATTTCGCTCCGAGCTCCGCTTCCTTCGCTGCAATTTTCCCGGACAGTTCGGCACTCGCCCTTTTCTCGTTCAGGTAGACAGCGATCAGGGCGCAGAACATCACGCACGCAGCAGTCGCCAGGCTCGCCGGGGATGCTGCCCCGAAATATGCCGTCGCGACCGCCCCCGCCAGGGCAGGCAGAACAAGAATTCCCTTCATCTTCCCCTCTCTTTCATGCAAACTCCGATCGTCTCGATCAGCTTCTCGAAATCCTTCAGCTTGTCGAAGAAATGCGCCACCTCCATCGTCAGGCACCTTTTCCTGTAGATTTCCTCGGCATGATTGGTGAAAACCAGCACGGTGATCCCCAGCTTTTTTCTGCGCATTTCCTTCAGCACTTCCAGGCCGCTGCTCCTGCCAAGATTCAGATCGAGCACCACGACATCCGGGCATTCTTCTTCGATCCTGATGATTGCTTCCCCGGCTGTTTCGCTCTCGGTGACAAGAATCCTGGAATCGATTTCCGCGATGCCTTCCCTGAGCCTCTGGCGAACCAGCCGCGAATCTTCCGCCAGATGAACTCTCATTTGCCGCCCCAGAACCTCTTCGATGCACCAATGATGGGCTTCCGGCGGGCAAAAAAAAATCAGCCGAAGCTGATTCTCCTGGTAGGAATAAGGCGAGGCGGGTAGGAATTTTCCTAATTGTCAGGAAAGCTCGCCGGAATCGATGAGATTTTGCCGGATCGCGTACTTCACCAGCGCAGGCAGGTTATCGACCCCCATTTTCTGCAGGATGCGGGTCTTGTGCGTGCTCACCGTTTTCACACTGAGATGAAGCTCTTCCGCGATTTCCGAAATGTTTGTTCCATGGACGAGCAGCAGGAAGATCTGGTATTCACGGTCCGACAAAAGGGTGTGGGGAGGCGCATCCGATTCCTGCCAGAAGGAAAAGGCCAGCTTCTCGGCCGTTCCGGGACTGAGATAGATGCCGCCGACAGCCACCTTGCGGATGGCCGAAACCAGCTGGCGGGAAGCGCTGTCCTTGGAAAGATAACCCGATGCGCCGGCCCGAAGGGTGCGCACGGCATACTGATCTTCCTTGTGCATGCTGAGGATGAGGATGGGGAGCTTGGGCTTTTCCACCTTGATGAGGCGGATGAGCTCGATTCCGCTCCGCCCGGGAATGGACATGTCGAGCACCACCACCCCCCATTCCTCTTCCCGGATCTTTCTCAGTGCATCATGGCC
The DNA here is from genome assembly GCA_021848705.1 of Pseudomonadota bacterium. Classification (GTDB taxonomy): domain Bacteria; phylum Pseudomonadota; class Gammaproteobacteria; order Burkholderiales; family JABEVD01; genus JABEVD01. Next base: position 9,259 of record JAJZTT010000040.1, on the reverse strand, counting down.
GTTGTCCGCTTCCCCACCGACGGTCATGTCCTGGCAATCGGCCAGGATCTGCTTCAGCCCTTCGCGCAAAATGGTATGGTCGTCGACCAGCAGGATGCGGATCATTGCACCGCCCTCAGCGGCATGCTCGCCCGGAGGAGCGTGCCGTTTCCGGGACGGCTCGCAACCTCGACCTGTCCGCCCTGCATTTCCACCCTTTCACGGATGCCGAGCAGGCCGTAGGAATGACGAAGCAAATCCACATCGAAACCCTTTCCATCGTCGCGGACCTCGATCCTGAAGCTGCCCGGATGCTCCTCGAGCAAGACAGCCACGCGCCTCGCCCCGGAATGCCGCGCCACATTGGTGAGGGCTTCCTGGACGATGCGGTAGATGCAGATGGAAAGTCGCTCGTCGACAGAAAATTCTTCCCGATTCATGGAAAGTTCGCATTCGATCCCGGAGCGCGCGATGAACTGGTCGACCTGCCATTCGATCGCAGCCGCAAGCCCAAGATCGTCCAGCATGCCAGGACGCAGGTGGGATGCGATCCTGCGAACCGACTCCACGGTATCGAGCAGGATCCTGGACATCGATTGCAGTCTTTCCCCTACTTTCCCTTCCTTCGGCAGCCGCTCCCCGAGCCAGTCCACATCGATCTTGAGGGCGGTGAGCGCCTGACCGAGTTCGTCGTGGATCTCGCGTGCGATTTTCTTCCTTTCGTCCTCCCGGGCGCTGTCCCGATGTGCGGAAAGCTGCCTCAGCAGTTCGCGGGAACGGCGGATTTCCTCTTCCTTTGTTTTGCTCTCGGTGATGTTGAAGAGCACCCCGTCCCAGAAAAGGTTTCCATCATCCAGTTTCCCCGGGGTCGCCCTGAGATTGACCCATTTTTCCCTTCCCTCGAAGGAAAAGATCTTTCCTTCCCAGTTCCATGCGCAAAGGGAGGAAGCAGAAGCATCCCTGCTGGCAAGGAAGGAAGCTTTTTCAGGTGCATCGAACAGATTCATGAAGGATTCCGGATCGGCAAGCAGGCTCTCAGGGGAAAGACCGCAGACTGCAAAGGCTCCCTCGCTCGCGAAGGAAAAATGTCCGCCCGATCCTTCGAGCACATACTGGAACACCATTCCCGGCACGTTGTTGGTCATGGCAGCAAAGCGCGCCTCGCTCGTCCTCAGGGCGGAAGTCACCCTGTGTCTTTCGAGCCGCATTTCCGCCTCGCTCAATCCGCGCCTCAGGGAAGGGCCGAGGCGTGCCAGATTGTCCTTCATCACGACGTCATGTGCGCCTGACTTCATCATCGCCACGGCAGCTTCCTCGCCGATGAAGCCGGAGACCACCAGAAACGGGGTTTCGGGCTTTCTGGACTTCAGGATCTGCAGCGCCGCCAGGCCGGAAAACCGCGGCAGATTGAAGTCGGACAACACCACATCCCACTCCTGATCCAGGGCCCTTTCCATTTCCGCGGCAGTCTCCACCCGCAGACAATGCACGGAAAGACCTTCCCTGGCCAGCGCGGCAAGCACGAGATCGGCATCGTCAGGAGAATCCTCGACGAGCAGCACCCTGAGATCCTCTAGCAACATGGCGCCTCGTTGAGTTCCAGCCAGAACCGGCCAATCCTGCCGATCGCATCGAAAAATTCTGAATAATCCAGGGATTTCCTTACATAGCCGTTCGCACCCAGCCTGTAACAGGCCTCCAGATCCCGCTCCTCGTTCGAGGAGCTCAGGATCACCACCGGACAAGTGGATCCGGTGGAACGCATCTGGTGCAGCACCTCGAGCCCGTCCACCCTGGGCATCTTGAGGTCCAGCAGGACGAATCCTGCCCTGGCGTCCCCCGAGAACAGGTAATCCAGCGCTTCCTGTCCATCCCTGGCGATCACGACGTTCTCATCCAGTCCGTTTTCACGGAGGGCGAGCAGCGCGAATTCCATGTCGTCCGGATCGTCCTCGACCAGCAGCATCACCTCGTCCTTTCCCATGCTCTCCTTATAGCGAGAAATAGAATGTGGCGCCCGCGCCCGCTTCGGCTTCGGCCCAAATCTCCCCGCCGTGCCTGTGGATGATCCGCTGCACGGTGGCCAGCCCGATTCCGGTTCCCTCGAATTCGTCCGCCCTGTGCAGGCGCTGGAAGGCGCCGAACAGTTTTCCGGAATGTTTCATGTCGAAGCCCACTCCATTATCTCGCACGTAGACAATTTTTTCACCCTCCGCTCCGAAGGTGCCAAAGCCGATTTTCGCAGGATTTCTCGGTGCGGTGAATTTCCAGGCGTTGCGAATCAGGTTTTCCAGGACGATCCTCATCAGGCGGGCATCGGCAAAAACCGTCAAGCTTTCCTCGACCTTCCATTCCACGGAACGATCGGAAGCATCCAGCTCCGCAATCACGGCCCGTGCGATCGGGGCGAGATCGATTTCCTGCTTGTGAATTTCCGCCCGCCCCACCCTGGACAGCGCGAGAAGATCCTCGATGAGCTCCCCCATCCTCCTGCTGGAACGTCTCACCCTGCCAAGATAGTCCCTTGCCGCATCGTCGAGTTGACCGGAATGCTTTTGCAGCAGGATCTCGCTGAAGCCGTCGATGCTTCGGAGCGGCGCCCGCAAGTCGTGGGATACTGAATAGCTGAATGCCTCGAGTTCTGCATTGGCCGCTTCGAGCTGGCCGGTCCTTTGTTTCACCTGCGATTCGAGTTCGGCATTGAGCCTGCGCAATCCCTCTTCTGCCGCAAGACGCCTGCCCTGCTGTTCCAGGTATTGGATTGCAAAGGAAACGGCTTCGCCGATCTCGATGAACAGACAGGTGATTTCCTCGCTGAAAAAGTTGGGTTGTGCTGCATACACATTGATCACGCCGATCCTGCCGCCCTCCAGATGCAGGGGGAATCCCGCGGAAGAACGGTATTGGCGCCGCAAAGCCTCTTCGCGCCAGACCGCCATTCTCGGATCGGTCGAAATATCCTGGCAAATTTGCGGTTTTCCGCTTTTCATCATCAGGGATACCGGTCCGTCGGTGGCCATGAGACCTGTCCTTTCCAGGATCCCGGTGTAGCCCTCCTCCCGTCCTGCATGGGCTACGGGAAGGATCTCTCCTTCTTTCAGCATGCCGATCCAGGCCATCGCGAGCCCCCCGGAATCGACCAGAATGCTGCAGATGACCGAAAACAGCTCTTCCCGGTTTCTGACCCGTACAGTGGCTCCGCTCACCCTGCTCAGCACCAGATACATCCGGTTGAAATTCTCCAGCTGCCCGGTCGCCTCGATCAGCGCCCTGCTCCGGTTTCCCGCAAGGAAAGCCAAGCCGCAAAGCAGGAAACACAAACCGATCCTCCCTCCCCCGGGCGAAACCGGGGCGATCCATCCGGCGGCGACAAGCGCTCCGCCCAGAAACAGTCGAACGTGCTTCAATTTTACTTTCAGGAAATCGGTCACAGAAATGCGAGGATCGGGCGCCGAATGCAGCGGCGAAAAAGGTTGCAGCCGATCGCATCGTCTCCGCCCCCCAAATAGCCCTCATCACGATCCGGATATTACGACCAAACAGAAGAAAAATCAATTTGTATTCAAAATATTGGAATTGATCCAAGAAAATCATGTCGATATCTCATCCACTTCACTTTCCAAGCCTTCCATTTGTAAAATGCATGGCCTCACCGAAACATTCGGCTGCGAATTTCCAATTCCCGGAAACCGGAACCTTCATGGAATTCCGCGACCAATTCCCACTTCAGAATAATGGTTTTTTCTATCGATTCTAAAAAATGAATCATTATTGACTTGGATTTCGATTGGATTAGAATGGACGGATTTTTCCAGGACAGGAGCGATTCGATGGGAATCAGCGAAGCGGATTTCGCCACGTTCTGCAACATCAGCGGCTTCGGCAGCCAGGAAGCGGAAATCCTGTCCAGGGTGGGAAAGCAGGTGATCCCCCATATCCCGGAACTCACCGACCGATTCTACGGAATCCTGGCAAGGGACGAACTGACCGCCCCATTTCTCCGGCAGTCCAGCCTTGCATTCCTGAAGAACACGCACATCGACTGGATGACCGACCTTTTCTGCGGAAATTTGGGAGAGGTATTCATCTCGCGCCAGACGAGGATCGGGGAAACCCATGTGAGATTCAGGATTCCCCCCATTTTCGTCGCTGCCAGCATGAGCTTCCTACGTGCGGCGCTTCCTGCGATCATCCTGCAAAAGGTATCGGACAGAAGCGAAGCGAGTCGGGCTGTCGCCGCCCTGCTCCGGCTCCTGGATCTTTGCCATTACCTGATCGACAGCAGCTACAACGATGCGCTGATGGACAACCTCGGCGTGAGCCCCGCCCTGCTGGTGCGTCTCAGGACAGTCGTGGCACGCGCCCCTCTCGGGGTCTGATCCGGTGCCGAATCCCATGCACAAAATGACCGGGCAAAAACCCGCCTTTCCCATATCCTGTCTTTTTGTTTGTTTGAATAAAAAATTCAGCCGAAAAAACGGGCAGGGGCGTTGCGACCCTTGATTCCGGCCGCATTCCGGCTTCTTTCCATGCTTTTTCCAACAAGGTTACCCACAGGAAATGTGGATGGATGTTTTCCGGATTGACCGGACCTGACGAAATCAACGAGGAATCAATGGACGGGAATCCCCCAACTTCCCGGCATGATTCGCCGGTATAATCCTTTTCAGGTCCATGTCGATGGACATTACCCGGAAACAGAGCATGCATTCCGATCTGGATGATGATCCCTACCGTTCGCTCTTCGAGCACAGCATGGATGCCGTGCTGTTCACCATCCCGGATGGAAGGATCCTGGCCGCCAATCCTGCGGCATGCCGCCTCTTCAGGCGCGACGAGGAAGAAATCCGCGAAGCCGGCCGTGCCGGATTGGTCGATCCCGCCTCGCCGCAGCTTTCGCGCATGCTGGAAGAGCGGGCGCGCACGGGCACGGCGGAAGGCGAACTCGTCTTCATTCGTGGAGACGGTTCGCGCTTCGTGGGGGGAATCAGCTCTTCGGTGTTTACCGACAAGGCCGGCCGGAGCCGCAGCATCATGATCATCCACGACCTCAGCGAAATCAAGGAAATGGAGAAGATGATCCGGGACAGGATGCTGGAACTCCAGACCATCCTCGACGGCTCCTGCGTCGCGATCGTTTTCGTCAGGGACAGGCTGCAGATCTGGGCGAACAAGCGGATGGGCGAATTGTTCGGCTATACCACGGAGGAAATGGCCAATCAGCCGACCTCCCTGTTCTACCAGTCGCAACGGGATTACGAGGCTTTCGGCGAAAGCGCCTACCCCGCCCTGAGGCGGGGAGAAACCTTCCATTCCGAACAACCGATGCGCCATCGCGACGGGCACATCCTCTGGATCAACCTTTCGGGCAAGGCCATTTCTCCCGACGATCTTTCGCTCGGCAGCATCTGGGTACTCGAGGACATCACATCGCGCAGACAGGCGGAAGAAGCGCTGAAGGCGTCCGCAAGGGAAATCGTCGATCTTTACGAAAATGCGCCTTGCGGCTACCACTCGGTGGATGCGGACGGAATCATCGTCAGGATCAACCAGACCGAACTGGACTGGCTCGGATACGGCCGGGAGGAACTGCTGGGCAGGAACGTGCGGGAAATACATACCCCTGCCAGCCAGCCGCTTCTCGAGCAGAAATTTTCCCGGCTGGCAAACCACGAACCGGTACGGGACATGGAATTCGAACTGGTCAGAAAGGACGGCTCGATATTGCCTGTCCTGCTCAATGCGACCGGGATCCGGGATGAGGACGGAAAATTCGTCATGAGCCGCTCGACCATACTCGACCTCAGGGTTCGCAAGGAACTCGAGCGCAAACTGGAAATTCAGGCCCACTACGATTTGCTCACCGGGCTCAACAATCGCGCGTATTTCTGCGAACTGGCGGAACGGGAACTGGCTCGCACCAAAAGGATGAGGCATCCGCTCGGGTTCATGATGTTCGATGTCGATCATTTCAAGCATGTGAACGACACCTACGGACACGATGCAGGAGATGCGGTGCTGAAGGCGCTGGCGACATGCAGCCTGAAGACCCTGCGGGAAATCGACATCATCGGCCGCTGGGGAGGCGAAGAGTTCGTCGTCCTGCTCCCTGGGATCAGCGGGAACCAGGTCCGGGACGCGGCGGAAAGGCTCAGGATCGCCCTCTCCGGAATCAGGGTCGAGATCGGGAAAGACAAGCTCCTCTCCATTTCCGTCTCGATTGGCGCAACCTGGCACCACGATTCCGACCCGACCCTCGACAATCTGGTCAAGCGGGCAGACGAAGCACTGTATGCCGCCAAGCACGAAGGCAGGAATTGCGTCTTCCTGGATTCGAGCGTGATGTCATGAAATCATTCCGCCAGGAGAACCCGATCCACCGGGGGTCCGGCCAGTCATGCCTTTTCAGAAGGCGACCACGCCCTCGAAATAACGCTTGGTTCTGGGAGCGGGGAGATTGGCAATGATTTCGGCCATCCTTTCCCCCGAATGGCCCGAGCCGTAAATTTGACTGCTGACACAGGTCTGACGCACCTGGCGGGACACCGCCTGCATCATGTCCTCGAGATTCCAGCCGCAATCCAGCACATTGCTCCCGCGCTCCCGGCCGTACTGGCGGTCGCCGAGATTGACCACCGGAACGCCGAGATAGGCGCACTCCCGGATGCCTACACTGGAATTGCCCACGAGGCAGCGGCTTTGCTGCAGCAGGCGCAAGAAAGCTTTTCCTTCCAGGTTGTTGACGCTCCACATCGGGGCACCGGGGCTGTCGCGCCTGAAATCGTCCAGCGCCCTCCTGACATCGTCGGAACCTGCATCACTGTTCGGATGGAACACCACGAATGGCAGGCCTGACGCAATGACGGCCCGCAGCGTCATGCGCATCTGTTCGTAGGACGAGGCATGTTCAGTGGTATCGGCATGCTGCAACACCACCACGAATCCGCTTTCCAGATCCAGTTCTCCCAGGTTCTGGGGCGCCAGGGCCTCCCTGAGATCTTCCAGCGTCATCTGCACAGATTCCCTTGCCAGATCGATGGAGGGGCAACCCGTGACATGGATCGTATCCGGATGCTCGCCCATGGCGATCAACCGTTGCGCCGCCTGCTCATTGGCCACAAGATGGACATCGGAGAGCTTGGTCACTGCATGGCGCACTCGTTCGTCGATATTGCCGGTGATCTCGCCCCCCTGCACATGGATCAGGGGAATCCCCAGGTAGGAAGCCGCAACGGCGGTGCCCATCGTTTCGTAGCGGTCTGCGATGGTCACCACCCAGTCGGGGCGGGCGGCTTGCAGGTGACGGGCGGTGAACAGGATGGTATGGGCCGCCGTTTCCGCCATCCGTACCGGCTCGCCCCCGGGGACCAGCGTTTCCCCTTCCCCTGCGATCTCGAAACCGTCCGCGCGGATACGGTCGATCACCCTTCCATGGGGCTCCGACAGCGCAGCCCCCGAACAAAGACATTGCACCTCCACCTTGCGCTCGTCGCGCAGGGCGTTCAGGGCCGAACGGATGCGTGAATAGCTGGGACGCGCCGTCACGGCCACCAGCACCTTCTTTTTACATGTTGCCGACATCTTCCCACTCCAGCCTGTGATCCTTTTCTAGGGCACGGATCAGAACCCGTCCCGGCAGCTGCTTCATGGCCTCATACCCCAGCCCGCCCCCCGGCTTCTTGTAGGCAAGATCCTCCCGCGTCAGCCTGTGGCCGACCGGCAAGGATCGCGCCGCCACCAGCGAGCGCCCGAAAATTCCCGGGTCGTAACCCAGATCTTCCAGGCGTTTCGTTTCATCCACCGGGTGGATGCGCATCGACCAGGCAAAACGCACCTCCTCCACCAGGCGCTTCAATCCGTCCGGCGTCAGGGATGACGGCACGTCAGGACCGAACATGCGTTCATGCAGGGTCAGATGGACCTCGATGAGCGAAGCGCCCAGATAGGCCGCCACCACACCGGGTACCGTGGAAGCGGAATGATCGGACAAGCCGACGGGACGCGGAAAAGCTGCGCTCATCAATGCCTGGAAGCGGTTCATGCCCACCTCTTCCGGTGGAGTGGGGTAGCGGCTGGTACAGTGCAGCAGCGCCACTTGTGAACCGCCCCTTTCCAGTTCAGCGGAAGCTTCCAGCAAACGCTGAATGTCGGACAAGCCGCCGGACATCAGCACCGGTTGGCCGGTGCGCCCCACCCATTGGAGAATTTCCGGGTTGTGCACTTCTCCGGATGCGATCTTCCAGGCCTCCATGCCAAGGGATGCAAGCCATTCGCAGGCACGCACTGAAAAAGGACTGCTCAGGAACACCAGCCCCCGACGCTCGGCATGACGCTTGATCAGCGCCCATTGCTCCAGGGTGAATTCCATGCGCCGCCAGTAATCGTAACGCGAGGCATCCTGTTGGCTGAAAGGGACACGCCAAGGCTCGTGAACCGTGCTCTCCTCCGTTGCAATATGGGTCTGAAACTTGACGGCCTGCACACCGCACTCGGCGGCCACATCGATGAAGGCCATGGCCTGCCCGAGGCTGCCTTCATGACTCTGCGCCACTTCCGCAATCACGAAAGGGGGGTGGTGCGGACCAATCTCGTAACCTGCAATTTTCATCGCATCCTTCCTGTTATCTGGAATGTTGAAATGGATTTTTTCAACGGACCGCATGGTTCCGGCCTGCCCTAATGACCAGCCACGGTATGCCGAGTTCCTTTGCTTTCGTAACAAAGTGTCTCCGTCCGGTACGGAATGGACTGGGAACAAACAGAAAATACAATCGAATCAGGCATCTCCCCTGGAAACAGGAGACGTCTGGAACAGGAGTGCCGGTTACGGGGGATTTCTGCAGCTTCGACGGCCCGCTATAATCAAGGCACTGTCTTTCACCGGTTGATCCAGCATCGTGTCGCATTCCCCCCCTACCCGCGCCGGTTCCTTGTGGATGCTCGTTGCCGGACTGAACTTTGCGCTGATGGGCCTCTTCGTCAAATGGGGAGCGGCGCAGTTCGGAACCACAGCCCTGGTGTTCTACCGATCCCTGTTCGGAATGCTGTTTCTCCTCGTCGTGGCACGCCGGCCCCTGGCAGCCTACGCCACACCCCACTGGCGCCGTCACCTGGGGCGCAGCATCTCGGGGCTGGTTTCACTGTGGATGTACTTCGTGGCCATTGCACATTTGCCACTCGCCACTGCGGTCACCCTGAACTACACGTCCCCCCTGTTTCTCGCAGCCTACCTGCGCCTCGCCCACCCCGAAGAAACCCCCCCCCGCCTGTTTCTTTTTCT
>JAJZTT010000039.1 GCA_021848705.1 Pseudomonadota bacterium | reverse complement strand
GCCGATCCTGTTTCTGCGTTCCCTCGCGCCCAGGATCAGGGCGATCGCGGCAGCGCTAGCCATGGCCGCACAGATCCTTTTCCCTTTCCTGCATCCGGATGCAGCCTCCCCGGTCACCAGCCTTTTTCTCTTCGACTGGAAATACGGTCAGATTCCGACCCTGAACGGAGCGACTTCCTTCCTGGCAAGACTCTGGCCTTTCCTCGCGCTCGCCTATCTCGGGCTCGTTTACAGGAAAGGGCTGTGAGATAATCCGGATTTTTCGGTGAATCCATGAGCCATTACGAGAAACATGTGTTTTTCTGCATGAACCAGCGCGCAGCGGGCGAGGACTGCTGCAACAATCACGGCGCGACCGAAATGCGCGGTCATGCAAAGGACCGGATCAAGGCGCTGGGACTCGCCGACAAAATCCGTATCAATTCCGCAGGCTGCCTCGGACGCTGCGACTCGGGGCCGGTCATCGTGATCTATCCAGAGGAAACCTGGTACACCTATGTCGACGTGGAAGACATCGACGAAATCATCGATTCCCACCTGGTGGGCAACCATGCGGTGGAAAGGCTGAAGATCTGATGGAGCAGCGCCGCTTCGGGATTCAGGGACCTGCCGGGAATATCGAGGTACACGCCTACGATCCTGGCGAAAAAAGGCGCGGCATCGCCCTCGTCGCCCATCCCCATCCCCTTTTCGGTGGGACGATGGAAAACAAGGTGGTGCAGACGCTCGCGAAATCCTTCCTCGAACTCGGCTACCTTGCGGTGCGCTTCAATTTCAGGGGAGTGGGCAAGAGCGAAGGAATCCACGATTCAGGAGGAGGGGAAACTTCGGATGCGCTCTTTTTGCTCGAATATCTGGAAAGCAGGGAAGGTCCGCTGCCGCTCGTTCTCGCCGGCTTCTCGTTCGGCGGATACGTACAGGCGAAGGTGGCTGCAGTGAAAAAGCCTGAAAAGCTCGTTCTGGTCGCCCCCGCCGTGAAGAAGTTCGAGGTTCCTGAAGTCGCGGGAAACCCCCTCCTCATCCACGGGGAGGAAGACGAAGTCATCCCGCTCCAGGATCTTTTCGACTGGGCCCGCCCCCAGGGGCATGTCGTGACGGTGCTTCCGGGCACCGGGCATTTTTTTCACGGCAAACTCACCCAGATCAAGCAGATCGTCATGAACAACCTCAAGGACTGACATGCTCTGGGTGAAATCCTTCCACATCATTTTCGTGATCAGCTGGTTCGCGGGACTTTTCTACCTTCCCAGGATCTACGTGAACCTCGCCATGGCCAGCCATGAAGCGGAAATTGCAAGGCTTTTGCTGATGGCGGGGAAGCTCTACCGGTTCATGACCCCGCTCGGCGTGCTCGCGCTTCTTTTCGGCCTGTGGCTCTGGCTCGGCTATGGATTTTCCGGCATCTGGCTCCACTTGAAGCTGCTGCTGGTGCTGTTTCTCGTCTTTTATCACTTCTGGTGCGGCAGGATCCTGGCCGAATTCAGGAATGGCTCCAACCGCAGAAGTCACGTCTTTTACAGATGGTTCAACGAAATTCCGGTGCTCGTGCTCATGGCCGTGGTCATCCTCGTCGTGGTGAAACCTTTCTGACGCTTTTGTACTATAAATAAACCGAGCTCTCGGGGGATTTGGACATGTACAGGATCGGTTTGAGGACCGGGGGATTCTCCCGCCAGAAATACGTCGGAGCCGTCGATTCGGGGGACCTGATCCCTTCGAATCCGGGGATCGGCCCTGAAGAAGTTTTCGATATCTGCCATTCAGACGGCACGGATCTCGACGCGCCCTTGCTGCACGGCGCGCGCATCAGCATCCGCCATTCCGGACAATATTTCGATTTCTCCGAAAGCAGGCCCGTCCTTTCAGACAGGATCTCGGACTCGACCTCGCTCGTCATCGAAAAATACGACATCAGTTCCGGAAAAAGGATCGTCGACGGGGACCATGTCTCGATCCGCTCCGAAAGAGGATGGCTGACCCACAACCTCCTCGGGCTCGGCATCGCGCCCCGACCCGACCCGCGCGAAATCTTTTTCCTGATCTACTCCATACCCCATTTCTCCGGCGATGTGCCGATCGGGTTCATCGAAACAGGGGAAGGGAAAACTCTGCTGGTGAAGCTCGACCGGGAAGCGCCTCCCGGCGGCATTCTCGTTTCCCTTTCCAGAGATCCGGAAGGGAAATATCCCATCCAGGAAATCCTGGTGGAAGACTCGAACGAAGGGACCGCCTTCCCAGGCGTTGCAGATGGCCTCGATTTGCGCGATCTTTACGCGCAAATCGCCTGCACAGGCGAGATCTCCTCGAGAGCGGGAAGATCCGGAAAACTCATCGATCTCGCCTGGGAAAGAAGGACTTTCGAAAGAAGACGCGTCGAAAGAAGGAATGGGGAAAGAAGGAACCCTGCCGCAGGTGCGCCATACACGGGGCCGGAAAGGAGGCGGGCGGAAAGGAGGAATCCCTCCGAAAACCGGTTCGCCGGCCTTTCCATCTAGACCAGGAAGGTGATTCCCGTCATCACTTTCGAAGTGAGCTTCATGGCGATTTTCGCAGGAAAGGGCAGTTCCGCCCCGCCCAGGGATACCGCCATGGTGGCGTGCTGAACCTCGTCGATCTTCATCTGCTCGACAATCGCCCGGCTCTTTTCATCCTGTACGGGCAGCCTGGAAAGATGACTTGCGAGATGGCGTTCCACCTGGCGCTCGGTCTCTGCGAGAAATCCGAGATTCCACCTGTCTCCGATATAGCCCACTCCCGCGCCGATCGCGAGCGAACCTGCGTACCAGAAAGGATTGAGAAAGCTTTTCCTCCCTCCCAGCTCCCGGATCCTGGTTTCGGTCCAGGCGAGATGCTCGGTCTCTTCCCAGGAAGCCTTCTCCAGGGATCCGGCGATCTCCGGATTTTTCGCGGTCATGGCCTGCCCCTGATAGAGCGCCTGCGCACAGATCTCGCCGCTGTGGTTGATGCGCATCAGGGCAGCGGAAAGCCGCTTTTCCTCCGCGCTCATCGGATTCTCGTGTATTTCCTCGCCCGGAATCGGACGTAGCGTTGCAGCCGGAGCGAAAAGCGTCCTGAGTCCCCTGTCGAAACCGGTTATGAGCGAATCCACGTTCATCATCTCTCCTTGAGCTGTCGGGCCAGGATGGCCACCGGATGCATCACCTTCACTCCCCTCGAACGCAGCGACATCGCGCAGCCCACGTTCGAGGTGGCAACGACCGAAGCTGCGCCGGCCGCAATCTTTTCCATTTTATCATCCAGAAGGGCGTTTGCCATTTCCGGCTGGGAAAGAAAATAGCTTCCAGCAGAACCGCAGCATTGCGCGTTCCCGCCCAGGGGAATCACTTCCGCCCCCGGAATCTTTCTCAGGAGCGCATAGGGAGCATCCTGTGCCTTCAATGCGTTCCGGAGCGAGCAGGGATCGTGTACCGCAATCTTCTCTTCGAGCGGGCGAAATTCGACATTTTCCCATCCACTGGCTGCCGTCAGAAAGGAACTGATGTCCAGGATCGGAAGAAATTCTTCGAGCTCGGCAGTGCATGCGGAGGAAGTGCCCACTACCGCGTCGATTCCGGCAAAAGCCGAGACGTTCCTTTCGATCAGGGCAGACTGATCTTCTCCATACCGGGCGTGGAGGGCGCCGCAACAGGTTTGCCGGCGCGGGACGATCACGGTGTAGCCCAGCGCATTCAGCACCCTGAGCGAGGCTTCCAGGGTTGGAGAATCGGATATGCGGGCCACGCATCCGAGGAAAAGACCGACCCTGCCGATTTCCCTCCCCTTTGCGTGAAAGCACTCCCCTTCCGGGAAGAAAGCAGTCTTCTCCGGAAGCATGGCATCCAGCTTCGGAATGATTTTTCTTGCAGCACCCAAAGCCCCCCCGAGCCGTTGCAGTATCGAAGGACGGGCGAGCAGGGAAAGCAGGGCGCTTCTCGCCCCTCTTTCCAGGAACCCGGAATGCATCGCGATCGGTTTTCTCACCGCTTTCAGCAGGGAATAATATCCGACCTGGTTCGGGCAGACGCTCTCGCAGGCCCTGCAGGCCAGGCAAAGATCGATGTGATGGACGAACCTTTCGTTCATCGGAATTTCCCCTTTCAGGGCGCCGCGAATGAGCGCGATCCTTCCCCTGGGAGAATCGGCCTCCGATCCGATCTTTTTGTAGGTGGGACAGGCGGGGAGGCAAAGCCCGCAGGAAACGCAGCGGTCCGCTTCCCTTTCCATGTCCTGAAGATTCATGTTGCGCGCAGTGGCAATGGAAGGCACCGCTTCCGATTTTGCTTTACAATGAGACGGTATTTTCAGCAAAATGATTCCATTCCAACAGGGATTCGGACTCCCTAAAATACGACATGGACGAGCCTTTAAAGGCAGGCTGGCTTCACAGACTGGGCTTGCTTCTGTTGCGAGAGCCGGAAGACAGGGAACAACTGGTCGCACTGCTTCATTCCGCGTACGAGAAAAATCTTCTCGACGCAGACGCCCTTGCCATGATCGAAGGGGTCATGCAGGTTTCAGAAATGCAGGTCCGCGACATCATGATACCCCGTCCGCAGATGGACGTCATCGACATCAACGATCCTCCCGACAAATTCATCCCCTTCGTGATGGAAACCGCTCATTCCCGCTTCCCGGTGATCGACGGGGACCGCGACAACGTGATCGGCATCCTGCTCGCAAAGGACCTGCTGCATCATTATGCGGACGGCGAATTCAACATGCGAGAAATGTTGAGGCCTGCGGTCTTCATCCCCAAATCGAAGCGCCTCAATGTCCTTCTGAAGGATTTCAGGAGCAACCGCAACCACATCGCGATCGTGGTCGACGAATACGGAGGCGTGGCCGGCCTCGTCAGCATCGAGGACGTACTGGAACAGATCGTGGGGGAAATCGAGGACGAATACGATTTCGACGAAACCGAGGACAACATCATTGCAGACAACCTGGGGCATTTCCGGGTCAAGGCGGTCACCCCGATCCCCGATTTCAACGAAAGTTTCCGCACGAAATTCAGCGACGAGCATTACGACACCATAGGGGGGCTGGTGCTGAGCCGCTTCGGCAAGCTGCCCAAGCGGGGGGAGCAGATCGTCGCCGAAGGCCTCAGGATCCAGGTACTCCGATCGGACAGCAGGAGGATCCATTCGCTGCTCGTGGAGAAGGTCAAGCCTTCGGAAGAATGAAAAAATCTGCAGCAGCATTCTCTCTGGGCGCGGTTTCCGTCGCAGGATTCTCCCCTTTCGACCTCCCGTTCGTCACCGTCCTGGCCCTGGCCGGACTGATCGCGCTGTGGCTGGACGATGAACACCCCGGATGGACCGGTTTCTGCTTCGGACTGGGATTGTTCCTGTTCGGCGTGAGCTGGATCTATGTCAGCCTGCACGATTTCGGGGGGATGCCGATGCCCATTGCCCTCCTCGCGACCTTGCTGTTCTGCGCCTTCCTCTCCCTCTACCCCGCCGCGGCGGGGAAGATCCAGTCGAAAATCCCCGCCTCCCCCTTCGCAAGGGCGGTGTTCGTGATCCCGTCGATCCTCGCGCTCACGGACTGGGTGAGGGGATGGCTCTTCACCGGATTCCCATGGCTCTCGCTGGGGTATTCCCAGACGAATCACAGTCCTCTTTCCGGATTCGCACCGATTTTCGGCGTGTACGGAATCTCGCTCCTTTGCGCAGCCTGCGCGGGGCTCCTCTACGCCATCGCGAAACCGCTCCGAAGGAAGACCTCGATCCTGCTCCTTTTTGCCATTCTTTCCATCGGGCTCCTGCTCGGAAAAATCGAGTGGACCCGCCCTTCCGGATCTCCGGTCACGGTGAGCCTCCTCCAGGGAAACATCCCGCAGAACCTGAAATGGACCGACAGCGCGCTTCAGGACACGCTCGACACCTACATGAAGATGGTTCTGGCGAGCAAAAGCCGCCTGATCATTCTCCCCGAGACTGCGATCCCGCTCTTCTACACGGATGTCCCTCCGGGTTATCTCGACATGTTCGAAGCGCATGCGAAGAAGAACGGAGGGGATGTGGTCACCGGATTGGCCGAGCAGCTACCCTATCACGAGAAAACCTACTACAACAGCGTGTTCGATTTCGGCGTCTCGCAAAGCCCGAGCTACCGCAAATCCCACCTCGTCCCGTTCGGCGAATACGTACCGATCGCGCCCGTTTTCGGCTGGCTTTTCGACCTGATGAACATGCCGATGTCGGATTTCTCGGCGGGATCGATAGATCAGAAGCCGATGCAGGCGGCAGGAGAAAGGCTCGCCGTAGACATCTGCTACGAGGACGTTTTCGGCGAGGAGGTGATCCGCCAGCTTCCCCGGGCGACCATGCTGGTGAACGTCAGCGACGACGCATGGTTCGGGGACTCGATCGCCCCGCGCCAGCATCTCGAAATCGCGCAGATGCGCACCCTCGAGACCGGCAGGATGATGCTGCGCTCGACCAATACCGGAATGACCGCCATCATCGACAGGAACGGGAAGGTGGTGAAGCAAATCCCCCCCTTCGAGGAGAGATCACTGGACGGATTCGCGCAGGGATATTCCGGATACACTCCTTACATCTTCTGGGGAAATCACGCGTTCCTTTTCCTCGCCGCCCTGATGCTCCTCCCCGGGTTGGCCAAATTCTTCAGGAAGAAGTAAAATCCTCACTTTTTTAGGCGAACATGACCCATTTCCAGGACATCATACTGGCGCTTCAGAACTACTGGTCCAGTCGGGGCTGCGTTCTTCTCCAGCCCTACGACATGGAAGTCGGAGCCGGAACCTCGCATACCGCGACCTTCCTGCGCTCACTCGGCCCGGAACCCTGGAAAGCGGCCTATGTACAGCCTTCGCGCCGCCCCAAGGATGGCAGGTATGGAGAAAACCCCAACCGTCTCCAGCATTATTACCAGTTCCAGGTGGTGCTGAAACCTGCGCCTTCCGACATTCTCGAGCTCTATCTCGGCTCTCTGGAGGCACTGGGCTTCGATCTGAAACAGAACGACATCCGCTTCGTCGAGGACGACTGGGAAAATCCGACCCTGGGCGCATGGGGACTCGGCTGGGAAGTCTGGCTGAACGGGATGGAAGTCACCCAGTTCACCTATTTCCAGCAGGTCGGGGGGATCGATTGCAGACCGATCACCGGGGAAATCACCTACGGGCTGGAGAGACTCGCCATGTATCTGCAGGGAGTGGAAAACGTCTACGACCTGAAGTGGACGGAAGGGGTGAGCTACGGCGACGTCTACCACCAGAACGAGATCGAACAGTCGAAATACAATTTCGAGCACAGCGACGTGGAATTTTTGCTGCACGCATTCGCAAGCCACGAAAAAACGGCGAAGCACCTCATGGAAGAGGCGCTGCCTCTCCCGGCCTACGAACAGGTGCTCAAAGCCGCCCACAGCTTCAACCTGCTCGACGCACGCGGCGCGATCTCCGTGACCGAGCGCGCAGCCTACATCGGCAGAATCAGGAACCTCGCGAGGAGCGTGGCGCAGAGCTATCTCGAAAGCCGGGCGCGCCTCGGATTCCCGATGGCACCTCGCGGATGGGCTCAGGAAGCCCTTTCTCAACTTGAACAGAAGGGAGCCTGAAGATGGAAAGGAAAAATCTTCTGGTCGAACTCTTCGTCGAGGAGCTTCCACCGAAGTCGCTGAAAAAGCTCGGTGAATCCTTTGCCAGGAACCTCGTTGCAGCGCTCGCCGCCCGCGGCCTCGCCGGAGCAGATGCAAAATTCGAGGAATTTTCCTCCCCGAGGAGACTCGCGGTTCGCATCGAAAATGTCGCGGTCAAGGCGCAGGACCGTCGGGTATCCCACAAGCTGATGCCGGTCACGGTCGGCCTCGATGCGGAAGGAAAGCCCACGCCAACGCTTCTCAAGCGGCTTTCCGCGCTCGGAGCGGATGGCGAAGCTCCGCTGCGCAGGGTTCAGGAAGGCAAGGCAGAACACCTCTATCTCGACAGCACAGCGGAGGGGATGACGCTATCGGCGGGGCTGCAGGAATCCATCGCGGAAACCCTCTCGAAGCTGCCGATCGCCAAACGCATGAGCTATCAACTCGAAGACGGATGGGAAAGCGTGAATTTCGTGCGCCCCGCTCACCGCCTCGTCGCCCTCCACGGCAGCGAAGTGGTGCCGGCTTCGATCCTCGGCCTGGAGTCAGGAAGAATCACCCGGGGCCACCGATTCGAGGCCAAAAGGACGCAAATCGAAATTCGCGACGCAGACAGCTATGAAGCCCAGTTGCTGGACGAAGGCGGAGTGATTCCGGGTTTCGGTGCGCGTCGCGCCGAAATCGAAAGGCAGCTGCGGGATGCGGCTGACGCAATCGGAGGCGTGAGGCCGATCGAGGACGATGCGCTGCTCGACGAAGTGACGGCGCTCGTCGAACGCCCCAATGTGCTCGTCGGAAAATTCGAGCGGCAATTCCTCGAGGTTCCCCAGGAATGCCTGATCCTCACCATGAAGGCGAACCAGAAATATTTCCCGCTTCTGGACGACTCGGGACGTCTCACCGAAAAATTCCTCATCGTCTCCAACATCCGCCCGGAAGACGCTTCTCTGGTGGTGGGCGGAAACGAGCGCGTGGTGAGGCCGAGGCTCTCGGATGCGAAATTCTTCTACGACCAGGACAGGAGAAAGCCGCTCGATTCACGCATCATGGGGTTGTCCCGGGTCGTCTATCACAACAGGCTCGGTTCACTCGGGGAGCGGGTCGAACGGGTCCAGTCCATCGCCCGCAACATTGGCAATCTGCTCGGAGGGCAGGAACTCGCGCTGCTTGCAGACCGCGCAGCCCTTCTTTCCAAGGCCGATCTCCTCACAGACATGGTGGGAGAATTCCCGGAACTCCAGGGCATCATGGGCAGGTATTATGCGCTGCACGACGGCCTTCCGGAGGACGTCGCCCACGCCATTGAGGACCATTACAAGCCGCGATTCGCAGGCGACGAACTGCCCGGAAACCGGGTCGGCATCGTGGTCGCGCTGGCGGACAAGCTCGAAACCCTGGTCGGCATGTTCTCGATCGGGCAGACTCCCACCGGAGACAAGGATCCTTTCGCATTGCGACGCCATGCGCTCGGCATCATCCGCATCCTGATCGAGAAGGACCTTTCCATCGGAATCGACCAGCTCTTTTCCGCGACCCGGGAAGCCTTTCCCGAACCGGAAAAGGCCTCCCTGGAAAATCTCGCCGAATTCATTTATGAAAGATTGTCCGGTCTTTTCAGGGAAAAGGGCTATTCCGCGCAGGAAGTGGATGCGGTCCTTTCGCTTCGCCCGGTGAATTTCGCGGATGCGGAAAAGCGCATCGCCGCGGTGCGCTTCTTCGCCTCCCTACCCGAAGCACAGGCGCTCGCCGCAGCCAACAAGCGGGTCGTGAACATCCTGAAAAAGGCGGAAGCGTCCGGGGATGAACTCGACCGGAATCTTTTTCAGGAAGCCTCCGAAATCGAGCTATTTCTCGCGATGGAACATGTCGGCGCCTATGCCGAAGCAGCCTATGTTTCCGGAAATTACTCCCCTTCCCTCAAGGCACTCGCAGCGCTCAAGGAGCCAGTGGATTCCTTCTTCGATCATGTCATGGTGAACGCGGAGGATCCCGCCCTGCGCGCGAATCGTCTGGCGCTGCTTTCCCGCCTCGCCTTTCTCATGAACCGCGTCGCCGATCTGTCGAGGCTCGCTTCATGAAGCTCGTCATCCTCGACCGCGACGGGGTCATCAATTTCGATTCCGACCAGTTCATCAAGCATCCCGACGAATGGAAGCCGATTCCCGGGAGCCTGGAAGCGATCGCGAAACTCAACCATGCCGGATACACGGTGGTCGTCGCGACCAACCAGTCCGGCATCGGCCGCGGTCTATTCGAGATGTCCACCCTGGTTGCGATCCACGAGAAGCTGCAGAAGATGCTCTCCCAGGCGGGCGGAAGGATAGACGCGATCTTTTACTGCCCGCATACCGCTGACGTGAAATGCGGCTGCAGGAAGCCGGAAGCGGGCATGCTCTTGAAGATTTCCGAAAGGTTCGAGACCGGTCTTGCCGGAGTCCCCGCGATCGGGGATTCCCTGCGCGACCTGGTCGCAGCAGCAAAGGTGGGAGCCACCCCCATCCTGGTGCTCACCGGAAAAGGCGCAAAGACCCTGGAAAACGGCAATCTCCCGGAAGGGACGAAAATCTTCGCCGATCTCGCCGAGGCGGCGCAATACCTGGCGGGCTGAACATGATTTTGCTCCGGTCGTTCGTTTTCGCAACCATCCAGACCTTCTTCACCCCCTTTTTTTCCCTGCTTTGCCTCGCCACATTTCCCTTCGACAGGAAGACGAGATACCGGGTGATTTCGCAATGGGCCCGGCTCATGATGTTCCTGGTGGACAGGATCTGCGGTGTGAAATTCAGGGTGATCGGGGCTGAAAACATCCCGGAGGAGCCCTGTGTCGTGCTCTCCAACCACCAGTCTGCCTGGGAAACCATCGCCTTCCAGGTCATCCTCCCGCCCCAGGTCTGGGTGCTGAAGAGGGAGCTTCTCAGGATTCCTTTTTTCGGCTGGGGGCTCTCCATGACCAGCCCGATCGCGATCGACCGCGAAGAGGGCAGGGCAGCGCTCAAGCAACTCATCGAGCAGGGAAAGGAGAGGCTTTCCGCCGGATTCTTCGTCATCGTCTTCCCGGAAGGCACCAGGATCCCCCCCGGGGAAACCCCTCCCTTCAGGATCGGGGGGGCATGGCTCGGCACCCATTCCGGCGCGAAGGTGTTGCCGATCGCGCACAATGCGGGTTATCTCTGGGGAAGAAACGCATTCATCAAGCGCCCCGGCACCATCACGGTCAGCATCGGCGAACCCATCGATGCCAGGGGAATGAAGCCGAACGAATTGAATTCCAGCGTCGAAAAATGGATCCGCGCCGAAATGGAGCGCATCGGGCGGCCATGAAGCGGGTGGCGAACCTCGCCGGGCGCGAGACGGCCTATCATCTGAAGCGCAGCAGGCGGCGCAGCGTCGGTCTCAGGATCGATTCGCGGGGGCTCACCGTCACCATTCCGCTCGCCATGCCGGAAAACCGCGTGACCCCCATCCTGGAAGCGAAAACCTCCTGGATCCTGTCGAAGCTCGAAGAACTCCAAAGTCGCGCATCCCCTCCCCTTTCCTGCATGGATGGCGAAATCGTCCCATTCCTGGGCAACAACTACACCTTGCGCATTTCCCGGTCGGGCAGGACCAGGATTTCGATCCTGGACGACCGCATCGAAATCCTCCTTCCGGAAGGGGGGGATGCCAGGTCAGCGCTGGAAGCCTGGTATCGGAAAAGGGCGCTGGAGTTTTTTTCGGAAAGGCTCTCCCATTTCTCCTCCATTCTGGGCGAGCATCCTTCCCGACTGTTCCTTTCCAGCGCAAAAACCCGCTGGGGAAGCTGCAATTCGAAAAGGGAAATCCGCCTCAACTGGAGGCTCGTGCTCATGGCGCCCGATCTGGTGGATTACGTGGTGGTCCACGAACTCGCCCACCTCATCGAAATGAACCATTCCCCCGCCTTCTGGGATCACGTGAAGCGGGCTTTTCCCGACTTTCTTTCGGCCAAACGGGAACTCGCAAGGGCGAGGGCGCATCCCATATGATAGTATGCAGAATATGAAGAATACCGCAAAACTCACCCTTCTCCTCCTGCTATGCGCCACCTGTCTCGCCGGATGCGGACTGAAGGGTCCGCTTTACCTTCCGAACCAACAGAACCAGCACAAATGAACCCGTTCCATTATGAAAACGGCATCCTCCATGCAGAGGAAATCGACCTTCCCTCCCTTGCCGAAAGATACGGCACCCCCTGTTATGTTTATTCGGAAGCGGCACTGATCGAGTCCTATCGCGCCTATTCTGAAGCCTTCTCGAGCCGGGAGCATCTGATCTGCTATGCAGTGAAGGCCAATTCGAATCTGGCGATCCTGAATCTTTTCGCGAGGCTCGGATGCGGATTCGACATCGTCTCGGGCGGGGAACTGGAACGGGTCCTGGCTGCGGGAGGCGATCCTGAAAAGGTGGTGTTTTCCGGGGTGGGAAAGAGCTCGGAAGAAATCCGCAAGGCGCTCGAAGCGGGAATTCTGTGCTTCAACGTGGAATCCGAAGCCGAACTCTCCCGCATCATGGAAGTCGCCAGGGAGACAGAAAAGAAGGCGAACGTCAGCTTCCGGGTGAATCCCAACGTGGATGCCGGCACCCATCCCTACATCTCGACAGGGCTCAGGCAGAACAAGTTCGGCATTCCGCACGACGATGCGCTTCGCCTCTATCGCATCGCGCATGAAAGCGAACATCTCCACATCCTTGGAATCGACTGCCATATCGGCTCCCAGCTCACCGAGATCCCGCCTTTCGTCGAGGCGCTGGAAAAGATTCTCCTGCTCGTGGAAGCGCTCGAAAAGGAAGGAATCCATCTTTCCCATATCGATGTGGGAGGAGGGGTGGGGATTCGCTACAGCGACGAGAATCCTCCCGAGATCGGGGAATATGCAAAGGCGCTCCTCGAAAAGCTCGAAGGGCGCAAGCAGAAGATCCTGCTCGAACCCGGCCGGTCCATGGTCGGCAATGCGGGGATTCTGCTCACGAAGATCGAATACCTGAAGCACGGCGAGGAAAAGAATTTCGCCATCGTGGACTGCGCGATGAACGACTTGATGCGTCCCGCCCTGTACGATGCGCATCACGAGATCGTTCCCGTGAAGAAAAGGGATGGAAAGGTGGAAATCTACGAAGTGGTTGGGCCGGTCTGCGAAACCGGGGATTTCCTGGGAAGGGAACGGTCCCTGGTCGCAGCGCAGGGTGACCTGCTCGCCATCCTTTCCGCAGGCGCCTACGGAATGAGCATGAGCTCGAACTACAACACCCGGCCCAGGGCAGCCGAAATTCTGGTGAGCGGCAAAACCGCCCATCTGGTGCGCGAGCGGGAAAGCGTCGGTCACCTGATTGCGCTGGAAAGGATCCCGTGAGTCTCGATCCGCAGAGCGTCCTGAAAGGGATCCACATCCCCCCCCGCCCCGGCGTGCTGGTCGACCTGATGGAAGAGCAGGGAAGGGACGATCCGGATCTCAAAAAAATGACCTCGCTCATTTCCAGGGACGTGGGCTTGTCCGCCGCGCTCCTCAAGGCGGTCAATTCGCCTTTCTTCGGGCTGCGCAAAAAAGCTGCTTCGGTACCCGACGCGATGCATTTTCTCGGGATGAAGAACGTCATGAACCTGGTTTCAGGTTTTTCCCTGAAGAAGGCGATCGGCAACACCCCTCATTCGGTAGAGAAATTCTGGAACATGAGCGAATCGGTCGCGCTGATTTCCGCATTCCTCGCTTCCCGTCTTCCCGGTGTACCGAAAGACGAGGCCTACACCTTCGGGCTCTTCCACAATTGCGGAATGCCGCTCATCGAACAAAAGTTTCCCCAATACGAAAACATCCTTGCAAAAGCCGACAAGCTTGCGCATAAGCCGCTCACTGAATATGAAAGCGAGCAGTTGCACACCGATCATGCCTCGGTTGGCTTCCTGCTCACCAGAAGCTGGCATCTCACGGAATCGATCTGCGAGGCGACCCGTCGTCATCACGACCCGACCGTATTCGAAGGGGAGGCCTCCCCGAAGGTTTCCACCCTGGTTGCGATCGCGATGCTGGCGAACAATGTCCATCGCACGCTGCACAAGCTTCCGGAGGAAGGAGGAAGCGGGAAATGCATCCCCTGCGCCCTGGAGCATCTCGGCCTCAGCCAGCTCGAATTCGAGGATCTCAGGGAGAGTGCCCAGCAGATGCTCGGCAAGGTGGATTGAGATATAATTTTTGGTTTTTCATAGAGTTGAAATGAAGGTGTCGAACAAGCTCTACATCAAGACCTACGGCTGCCAGATGAACGAGTACGACTCCGACAGACTGGCCGACCTTCTTCTGGCTGAATCCGGCCTCGAAATCACCGACAACCCGGAGGAAGCCGGCGTCATCCTGCTCAACACCTGTTCGGTGCGGGAAAAGGCCCAGGAAAAGATCTTCCACGAACTGGGCCGGATCAGGCTTTTGAAGGAACAGAACCCTGATCTCCTGATCGGGGTGGGAGGCTGCGTCGCGAGCCAGGAAGGCGGATCCATTTTCAGGCGGGCTTCCTATGTCGACCTGGTTTTCGGTCCGCAGACCCTTCACAGGCTGCCCGCCATGATCCGCAAAAGGATCGATTCCGGAACCCGGCAGATCGACATCGATTTCCCCGAAATCGAGAAATTCGATTCCCTTCCTCCTGCGAAGGTGAACGGCGCTTCCGCATTCGTTTCGATCATGGAAGGATGCAGCAAATACTGCAGCTTCTGCGTGGTCCCTTACACCAGAGGAGAGGAAGTATCGCGCCCGTTCAGGGACGTGCTCCTGGAGGTCGAAGACCTGGTCGGGCGAGGCGTGAAGGAAATCACCCTGCTCGGGCAGAACGTGAACGCGTACCGGGGAGACATGGAAGACGGCGACATCGCCGATCTCGCCCACCTCATCGAATGCCTCTCGGCGATCCCGGACCTGCAAAGGATACGCTACACAACCTCCCATCCGAGGGAATTCACGCAGCGACTCGCCGACGCGTACCTTCACGAAAAACTTGCAGGGCATCTGCATCTTC
The DNA here is from genome assembly GCA_021848705.1 of Pseudomonadota bacterium. Taxonomy (GTDB): domain Bacteria; phylum Pseudomonadota; class Gammaproteobacteria; order Burkholderiales; family JABEVD01; genus JABEVD01. The sequence continues at coordinate 3,037 of JAJZTT010000039.1, read as the reverse complement.
CGGTGCAGTCCGGTTCCGACAGGATCCTCATGGCGATGAAGAGAGGCTATACGGCGCTGGAATACAAATCCATCATTCGAAAAATCAGGGCTGTACGCCCGGACATATCCCTTTCCTCGGACTTCATCGTGGGTTTTCCCGGGGAAACGGACCGTGACTTCGAGGAAACCATGAAACTGATCGAGGAGATCGGATTCGATTCGAGCTTCAGCTTCCTCTACAGCCCGAGGCCCGGGACGCCCGCGGCATCGATGCCTGACGACGTGCCTGTTGATGTGAAGCACCAGCGTCTTTCCAGGCTGCAGGCGAAAATCGAGGAAAATGCGCGTGAAATCGGCAAGAAGATGGTCGGGACCAGACAGAAGATCCTGGTCGAGGGAACTTCGAGGAAGAACGAGGCCGAGCTCGCAGGAAGAACGGAGAACAACCGGATCGTCAATTTCTCCGGAAACCCCAGACTCGTCGGGCATTTCATCGAAGTTACCATCACCGAGGCGCTTCCCCACTCGCTGAGAGGCGAGGTCGTCACGCTGGAATCCAATTGAAATCCGTCTCCTTCACCCCCGCTGACAACCGCCGTCTATCCAGCCTTTGCGGGTCGCTCGACGAAAACCTGCGGCAGATCGAGGTCGCGCTTTCGGTCTCGATCTCTAGGCGAGGGGAGCTTTTTTCCGTGAGCGGAGAAGAGGAAAGGGAGAGGCTCGCAATTTCAGCGCTCGAACGATTCTATGCGCTCACCCAGGGGCGCGAGCTCGACATCGAGGAAGTACAACTGGGTCTCGTCGAACTCACCGCGCGCGGAAAGTCCGAGGAATCCCCGGAAATGCCTGTGCTGCTCACCCGCAAATCCAACCTGCACGGCAGGACGCCCCGCCAGGCCGAATACATTTCGAAGATCCAGGGACACGACATTTCCTTCGGCATCGGTCCGGCAGGAACCGGGAAGACCTATCTGGCGGTTGCCGCCGCGGTGGATGCCATCGAGCGGGAATGGGTGAGAAGGATCGTTCTGGTGAGGCCTGCCGTCGAAGCCGGAGAGCGCCTGGGATTTCTTCCGGGAGACATGGTGCAGAAAGTGGACCCCTATCTCAGGCCTTTATACGACGCGCTCTACGACCTGATGGGATTCGACCGGGTGGGAAAACTATTCGAATCCGGCGCGATCGAGGTGGCACCGCTCGCCTACATGCGGGGAAGAACCCTCAACCATTCTTTCATCATCCTGGATGAGGCGCAGAATACCACGCCCGAGCAGATGAAGATGTTCCTCACCCGGATGGGTTTCGGCAGCCGTGCCGTCATCACCGGCGACATCACCCAGATCGATCTCGCGAAGGGACAGAAAAGCGGCCTCAACGAAGCGGTTGCCGTGCTCAGAAAGGTGCCGGGAATTTCCTTCACCTTCTTCCAGTCCGAGGATGTGGTTCGCCATCCGCTCGTCCAGCTCATCGTCAACGCCTACCAGTCCTATGAAAAGTGAATTCAGCCTGAGCGTGCAATATGCATCCGAAGCCGGGGACATCCCGAAAAGGACTGTGTTCAGAAAATGGGTGAAAGCGGCAGTCGAGATGCCTTGCGCAATCACCATCCGCATCGTCGACCTGGAGGAAGGCCTGGAACTCAACCGCAATTTCAGGGGGAAGGATTATGCGACCAACGTGCTCACCTTCGTTTACGACGACCAGGAGCCGCTGATGGGCGACATCGTGATCTGCGCCCCGGTGATCGAAAGGGAGGCCTCCGAACAGGAGAAATCCCCGGAAGAGCATTATGCGCACATGACGGTTCACGGCGTGCTGCACCTCCAGGGATACGATCACGAAGAAGAGGAAGAAGCGAACAAAATGGAAGCGATGGAAAAATGCATCCTGGAGAAGCTGGGTTACCCCGACCCCTACCGTGTATAATCGGATTTTTGCTCCGCCTCCGATCATGAAGCGCTTCCTCGCCCTGCTCCTTTTCCTCCCGGCGATCCTCCTCGCAAGACCGTTCGAGATCCCCCCTCCCCCGCTCGTCGAGGCGAAGGCCTGGACCCTGATCGATTTCAACAGCAATCAGGTGATCGCAAGCCACGACGACAACCTGAGGATCGAACCGGCATCCCTCACCAAGCTGATGACCGCCTACATCGTTTTCGGGGCCCTGCACCAGAAACTCGTCAAGCCGGACCAGACCATGCCGGTCTCGATCCATGCGTGGCATGCCGAGGGATCGAGAATGTTCCTGCTTCCCGGGAAGCCGGTGACGGTGAATGACCTCCTGCACGGCATGATCGTGCAGTCCGGGAACGACGCAGCGATCGCGCTCGCAGAAGGAATCGCAGGCTCGGAAGACGCATTCGTCAAAATGATGAACAGGGAAGCGCAGCGCCTCGGAATGAAGAACACCCATTTCGCTGATGCGACCGGACTTCCCAATCCAGAACACTACACCACGGTGCATGATCTTTCGATCCTCGCATCCGCCCTCATCCGCGACTATCCGGAGTATTATCCGCTGTTCTCGATCAAGGAATACACCTGGAACAGCATCACCCAGCCGAACCGCAACCGCCTGCTGTGGCTGGACCCCAATGTCGACGGGATGAAGACGGGACATACGGAATCGGCTGGTTATTGCCTCGTCGCCTCCACCAGACGCGGAAAGAGGAGGCTGATTTCAGTCCTGGTCGGAGCACATTCCGACACGGGCCGGGCAATGGAAAGCCAGAAGCTGCTCAATTACGCGCTGCAGTATTACGATTCCGTCCTGCTCTACGCCAAGGGGCAGGCAGTGACCACCCTGAGGGTATGGAAGGGAAAGAGGAATTCCCTGAAGGCGGGCTTCGCACAGGACCTCTATGTCACCGTTCCCAAGGGGGACGAATCCGGACTCAAGGCCACTGTGGAAACCCGGCAGCCGCTCGTCGTCCCGGTCATGGCTGGCCAGCAGGTTGGCGTGGTGAAGGTGAGCCTGGACGGACGAAAATTCGGTGAATATCCGCTGCTGGCGCTTGAAAACGTGGAACCGGCCAACATCTTCGGAAGCCGACATAGGC
>JAJZTT010000038.1:15258-17677 GCA_021848705.1 Pseudomonadota bacterium | reverse complement strand
AGTTCCTTGGCGAGCGCCTTCAGCGATCGGGAAATTTCCGAGATTTCGGTTGCGCGGTTTTCCCCGGGAGAAACCGAGGACATGAGCTGGAGGTAGTCGACCACGATGAGCCCGAGTTCTCCGTACTGCCTGTGCAGCCTCCTGGAGCTCGATCTCAGTTCGACCGAATTGAGCGAAGGGGTTTCGTCGATGAAGATGGGCGCTTCGGAGAGCTTGCCGAGCGCGTGGGTGAGGTTTGGCCAGTCGTCGTCTGCCAGTTTCCCGGTCCGCAGCTTGTGCTGGTCGAGCCTGCCCACCGAGCCCAGCATCCGCATGGCGAGCTGCGCGCCGCCCATTTCCATGCTGAATACAGCCACCGGTTTTTTGCTGTAAAGCGCGACATTTTCCGCGATGTTCAGTGAAAATGCGGTTTTTCCCATGCTGGGGCGTCCTGCCACGATGATGAGATCGCCGGGCTGCAGTCCGGAAGTCTTCTGGTCCAGGTCCGCAAATCCGGTTGCGATTCCGGTGACATCGCTTTCTTCTTCGCGATTGTAGAGCACCTCGATGCGCTCGACCACTTCCTTCAGAAGCGGCTGGATGCCGACGAATCCCTGTTTTCCCCTTGCGCTTGCTTCCGCGATTTCGAATACCTTGGCTTCCGCGCTGTCCAGCAGTTCGCTGGCCGAACGCCCCATCGGGTTGTAGGCGGATTCGGAAATGTCCGCACCGACTGCGGCGAGTTTCCTCATCACCGACCGTTCGCGAACGATCTCTCCATACCTTCGTATGTTCGCTGCAGATGGAGTGTTCTGTGCGAGAGCACCGAGATAGGCGATTCCGCCGGCATCCTGAAGTACCTTGCTGCTTTCCAGTGATTCGGAGACGGTGATGACATCGGCTGGATTGCTCCTGCCGATGAGAAGGGCAATGTGCCGGTAAATGAGCCGATGGTCCTGCCGGTAGAAGTCGGCCTCGTTGACGAGATCGGCGATGCGGTCCCATGCATTGTTGTCGAGGAGCAGGCCGCCGAGCACCGACTGTTCGGCCTCGACCGAATGGGGTGGCAGTTTGATCGATTCGATGTCGATGGTCATGGTTTGCTCCAGATGCATCCTGAAACAAAAAAAGGGCCGTAATCAGCCCTTTTTATGCACGCAGGAAGCGCGGCCTCAGGCAGCGGACACCGTCACGTTGATGCTCGGGGTCACATCTGCATGGAGAGCGACGGTGATCGAGTGATCGCCGGTCTGCTTGATCGGGCCTTCCGGGAGGCGAATCGAAGACTTCTCGACTTCGTATCCGAGTTCCATCAGCGCGGCTGCGATGTCGGCATTGGTGACCGAGCCGAACAGCTTGCCGTCCACGCCTGCATTGTGGGCGATCCGGACCGTGAGTCCCTCGAGTTTCGCGGCGAGATCCTGTGCCGCGGCAAGGATTTCCTGTTGGGCCTGTTCGAGTTGCACGCGCCTTTCCTCGAATTCGGCGATGTTCGCGGCGGTTGCGCGCTTCGCCTTTTTGGTCGGGATCAGGAAGTTGCGTGCGTAGCCATCCTTGACCTTGACGATGTCGCCAAGCTTGCCAAGATTGGTCACTTTTTCCATGAGAATTACTTGCATGACAAAACTCCTCAGTGCAGATCGGTGTAGGGCAGGAGCGCGAGGAAACGCGCGCGCTTGATGGCGGAGCCGAGCTGGCGCTGGTAATGCGCCTTGGTGCCCGTGATGCGCGAGGGGATGATCTTGCCGTTCTCGCTGATGAAATCCTTCAGGAGTTCGACATCCTTGTAGTCGATTTCCTTGATTCCTTCGACGGTGAAGCGGCAGAATTTCCTGCGCTTGAAGAGGTTGCGCGATGAATTCGCGTTTTCTTTTTTCTTGTCGTTGCGCTTGAATGGACGAGACATGATTTTATCCTATAAATTCAATTTGTTTTGCATGAAGCACGAGTTCGGCGCTGTGTATGCTTTTCCTTGCGAGAAAGCCTTCCAGTCTGACCTGTTTTCCCGCTTCCCTGTCCGAGATGCCCAGTGCCGCATCCGCCACCGCCAGGCAGGAGATTTCGAATTCCGCTTTCCGTCCGATTCCGGCTTCTTCCTGAACCGAGGCATGTTTCAGCCTGAATTCGCGAACCGGGATCCCCGCAGGGGTGTATCTTAGCGGCGCTGCATCCGAAAGCCTGCCGGAGATGCGGAGGCAGTTGCTTTCCACTTAGGCGGCCTTGGTTTCCTCGGTCGGAACAGCCTTGGCCTTCTCGTCGCGCATCATCGGGGAAGGTTCGGTGACGGCGGCATTCATCTTGGTCGTGAGGTGACGGAGGATCGCGTCGTTGAACTTGAAGGTGTGTTCGAGTTCGTCCAGCGCTTCCTGGTCGCATTCGATGTTCATCAGCACGTAATGCGCCTTGTGGATCTTCTGGATCGGGTAGGCCAGCTGGCGGC
>JAJZTT010000038.1:0-15248 GCA_021848705.1 Pseudomonadota bacterium | reverse complement strand
GGCGTCCCCAGTCTTCGAGACGGTGCACCTTCCCCTCGCGGGCGGTGACCATGCCGCGATAGCGTGCGATCATCGCGGGAACCTGCTCGCTCTGGTCTGGATGGACGATGAAAACTATTTCATAATGTCGCATGGATTCTCCTTACGGGTTGAAGCCTTCCGCCATGCGAAGACGGTAAGGCAAGGTGAAACGGGCATTATAACCCTTTTTTTGTCGCATTCAAAGGTGGTTGCATGGGATTGTACTGGGCGCTTTTTTCCGGGATCGGCATCGGCTGCGTTTCCGCCTGGCTGGTCCTGCGCGGCAGGGCGGCAGTCGCAGCGGCAGAAGTCCGGGCACAATTGCAGCCGCACATCGCCTCGCTGGAGGCGGAGTGCGCCCATGCACGGGCCGATTCGGCGCGCCTGGGGGAAGCGCTTCAGGATGCGGAGCGGGAAAGGAAGGGGCTTTTGGCGGAAAGGGCCGATCTGCTCGCGCAAAAGGCCAGGCTCGAGGCCGGGCTGGAAGGAGAGCGGGCCTCATTTTCCGGGAAGCTGGAACTGCTCGGTCAGGCGAAGGAAATGCTGTCCGACCAGTTCAGGCTGATCGCGAACGGCCTGCTGGAGGAAAACGGCCAAAAATTCACCCGGCAGAATCAGGAACAGCTCTCCATCCTGCTCGGCCCGCTCGGGGAAAAGCTCAAGGAATTCGAATCGAGAGTGCAATCCGTCCACGACAGCGAAACGCAGCAGCGGGTGGCGCTCAGGACCGAGATCTCGAAGCTCGTCGAGGCGAATGCAAAAATCAGCACCGACACCACCAATCTCGCCAGGGCGCTGAAGGGGGATTCGAAAACGCAGGGTGCCTGGGGAGAGATGATCCTCGAACGGGCGCTCGAAATGGCGGGACTCGCACGCGACAGGGAGTACCGGGTGCAGCAGCATTATGTCGGCGAATCCGGGGGAAAGCTGCGGCCCGACGTCATCATCGATCTTCCGGAAGGCCGCCACATGGTGATCGACAGCAAGGTTTCCCTGACGAGCTACGAAAGGTACTGCGCGGCCGCGACCGACCTCGAGCGGGAGCACGAGCTCCGGCAGCATATCGCTTCGATGCGCAATCACATGGTGGGGCTCGGAAGGAAGGATTACCAGAGGATCCACGATCTCGAAACGCTCGATTTCGTCATCATGTTCGTTCCCATCGAGTCGGCCTATTCCCTTGCGGTGGCCAACGACGTTTCGCTCACCCAGGATGCGCTGGAGAAGAACGTCCTCATCGTCTATCCCGGAACGCTGCTGATGGCATTGCGCACCATCGCCCATGTCTGGCGATACGAGTATCAGAACCGTAATGCCCAGGAAATCGCACGTCAGGCAGGCGCGCTCTACGACAAGTTCGTCGGATTCATGAACGATCTGAAGGAAGTGGGGGAGAGGCTCGGGAAGGCGCAAAACGCCTACGAGGATGCCTGGAAGAAGCTCGGTTCCGGACGCGGAAACCTGGTGAGGAGCGCCGAGAAAATCCGCCAGCTCGGCGTGAAACCGGCCAAATCCCTGCCCGATGCGATGATCGATGCCGCGCTGGAGAGCGAGGATGCCTAGCATGGAGCGGGATGGGGCGCTTCTCAGGCTTTCCGGAAAATGGAATGCAGCCGATCTCGCCGACTCCGAAGGCCGGCTCGGGCAGATTTCCCTGGAAGGGGTGGAAGAAATCGATGCGAAGGGCATCGAATCGATGGATACGGCAGGCGCCTGGGTTTATTCGAAACATTTCGGAGGCATCGCGACGATCGGGATGAAACGGGAGCATGCCGATCTCGTTTCCATGGTTTCCGGGATGAAGGTCGAAGGCCCGGTCGGCAAATCGGCCCGGGGCTTTCTGGAAAGGGCGGGACGCGCGGGATGGGGCGGGTTCGAGAAATTTCAGCAAATGCTTTCCTTCATCGGGGAAGCTTCCGTCCACCTCGCCAGATCGCTGGTATCCCCTTCCAGGATGCGCTGGAAGCCGATCCTGCACAATCTTCAGCATGCGGGATTCGATGCCCTGCCGATCGCAGGGCTGCTTTCCTTCCTGATGGGGGTGGTGATTTCCTACCAGGGCGCTGAGCAACTCGCAAGATATGGCGCGAACATCTTCGTGGTCAATCTGGTCGGGCTTTCCATGCTTCGCGAACTCGGCCCCCTGCTCACTGCGATCATCATCGCCGGGCGTTCGGGTTCCGCCTTCACCGCCCAGATCGGCACCATGAAGGTGACCGAGGAGATCGACGCCATGAAGACCATCGGCATTCCGCCCATGGAACAACTCGTCCTTCCCAAGATCATCGCGCTGCTCATCGCGCTGCCGCTGCTCACCGTTTATGCGGACATCATGGGGGTGCTTGGCGGAATGATGATGGCCTCCTTCGAGCTCGGCGTGAGCTATACTGACTTCATCGACCGTTTCGGCTCCTCGATCGGCGTATCCGCCTTCCTCGTCGGGATTGGAAAAGCGCCGGTTTTTGCTGCGATCATCGCCGTGGTGGGATGCTTCCAGGGGTTCCAGGTTTCGGGCGGTGCGGACAGCGTGGGCATGCAGACCACGAGGAGCGTGGTACAGTCGATCTTTTACGTCATCGTCGCCGATGCGATTTTTTCGGTCATTTTCAGCCTGGTGAACCTTTGAAGGAAGCGATCGTCAGCATCACCGATCTTTGCACCAGCTTCGATGGATTCGTGGTGCATGATCATGTGAATCTGGAGATCCTGAAAGGAGAGGTGTTCGCCATTGCAGGGTCGAGCGGGTGCGGCAAATCGACGCTGCTTCGCGAGATCATCATGCTGCAGAAGCCCGATTCCGGATCGATCCGGGTATTCGGGCGGGAAATCACCGGGCTATCGGAGGAAGAGGCGCTCGACTTGCGGAAAAGATGGGGCATGATGTTCGAGCGAAGCGCGCTCTTCAGTTCGCTCAACGTTCTGGAAAACGTGGGGTTGCCGCTTCGGGAACACACCATGCTGAGCCGGGATCTCGTCGACGAGATCGCTTCCATCAAGATCGCGCTGGCCGGGTTGCCGGAAAGCGCAAGGACCAAGTATCCGGACGAGCTTTCCGGCGGCATGCGGAAGCGTGCAGCGCTTGCCCGTGCCCTGGCGCTCGATCCGGAACTGCTTTTTCTCGACGAGCCGACCGCCGGGCTCGATCCCTTGAGCGCAAGCGGATTCGACGAGCTGGTATTGCATCTCAAGCAGTCGCTTCCGCTCACCATGGTGATCGTCACCCACGATCTGGATCTGCTCTGGCATGTTGCCGACCGGGTGGCCTTCATGGGCGGTGGGCATGTGCTCGGGGTGGGGACGATGCAGGAGCTTTCGAAATCGGAAGATCCGCTCATCCGTGAATATTTTTACGGGCCGAGGGGCAGAGCGGCCCGGGAGCAGGCAAGTAAATAAGTCCTGAATCGTAAGCGTTTAGCCGTTCCGCATTGAGCCGTAATTTCGTTTGTAAGAGCATGGTGTCCACGTATTTTAAATGGACACTTATCGAAGCAAACCAATCTTCCCGTTCACCCCCCAACAACCGCATCGACGAACACTTGGCGTTCCCTGAAAAGGAATGAAGGTAAAGTGAGAGCGCCAACCGTTCCATATCATCTATTCTGAAGCTGAATCCAACCATTTTCAGTTGAATAAACTAACCTTATAGGTTATATTGAAATGGAGAAGCGGAAACCACATTACGACCTTGTTGCGGTGTAGGCAGCGGTGAAGCTGCGCGGCGCGGACGCCTTCACGGCGACGGCGCTGATCGGCGCACGAGCGATGGGGCTGAATGCCGAGCAGGCAGTCGAGGTCGTATGCAGCATGAAAGGGCGAGACTTCTACAAAAGCATGACGACTCATGCTTCCAGTGGCATATGGCAGGATGTGTATCATCCTGCGACACCTGATGAAAAGTCCGCCTACGTCAAGGTGACCATGCGCGAAGACGGTTCGATCGTGATCCAGTTCAAGGAAAAGTGAAATGGCGAAAACATGCCTGAATTGCGAAAAGGGCGAAATGGAACGCGCCGTGAAAGACGTGCCCTATGAATACAGGGGGCATCGCACGGTAGTTCCTGCCGTCAGTGGCTGGCATTGCCCGAATTGCCTCGAGGTGGAATTCGACGCAGGCGAGGGCGCGAGATTTGCGGAAGTAATCGAAAAATTCGCATCCACGATCGATGCGCAGGAGGCGGCGGAACTTGGAAGAATCAGGAGAAAATTGAAACTGACTCAGATGGAAGCGGCCAGAATTACGGGAGGCGGCCCCAATGCTTTTTCCCGCTACGAACACGGCAAAGCGAAGCCTCTACCCGCCGTGACCAACCTTTTCAAGCTGCTGGACAAACACCCTGAATTGCTGGAGGAATTGAGGAAGGGATGAACGGTTCGAATGGGTGAAGGCTTGCGATGTGGTATTATCTCATAACATCAATGTGTTATTGTAATATCCTGGAGGTTAAGACACGAATTCAGGATCACTTGCAATAATTTTGTCAGTTTTGTGTAAGGTGTCTTGGTATATTCTTACAAATGTAAAGGCATACCTATCGAAAGATAGGGACGCAAAGTTTTCGGTCTAAAGGGTATGACCCTATGATAGCGAGACTGCCAGCAACTCGATTCAGCTGTTAGCGTCTATCCGGTTCATTTCCCGAAATTTTGCAGAGACTCAGACCTAAGCAATTCAGGTCATCAGACAATGATTAGGGGAGCATAATGAAAAGAAGCATTTTGTTGGGGCTAGCTGCATCTTGTATTTTTTCCAATTCCGCCCTTGCAGGCATCACGGATTTCTTAACACCTTCGAATAATTACAAGTATACCTTTGCCGTATATGACATCCGGCCTGCTTCGATACCAGCTGCTGCTATCGAACAAGCATTGACTTCTGCCATAAAAAAATACGCATCAAACGCCAACACTTCCGAAGGTATTCCACCTCAAACGGTGCCTGTTGGGGCTCCGCGAATGATCCTTCAAAAAATATCCACTAATGGAGTGGAAACATACTACCCACGTTGCACAGGTGAAATTTACAGCGTTTCGGCATTGGACTCGAGCATGTCTCAATATGGTGAAATCACAGGTTCCAAGGCATGCGTATTTCAATACAAGGATGGTTATCGGGTTGATTATTACGGTGAGTTCCGGGAATCATCTGGCGGGGGCGACACTAACATCGTAGGCGCAGCCTTAGGTCGGTTGTTTACCAAGGCAGTAGGGCTGGGTGACTCAAGCAGATTCATGAAGGATACGTTGGACAGCTTCGAAGCCAATATGAAATCAACCAAAGCGGATATGAAGCTCGTTGAGCTTTACCCCCAGATGGATGGCAAGACAGTAGAAAAGGATCCGGCTCCCGCACTCACCCAAACAGAACAAGCCAATCTTGCCGGGCAGTCTCCGGGGTTGGCAGTAAGCAATTTGCCTCCGCAACTGCAAGCATTTCAACAAAAGCTGAATGCAACGATTAACAGCCCAGATTTCCAGAAGAAACTGGATATGATCAGGGCGAAAAATGCAGAAATTCACGAGAGTGCTTACGGCATGCCCTCCGCAGATGACCCGAGACTTCAGGCAAGAAAGGAGCTGACGGAAATGGGTCTCTCCTACTTCAATCAGCAGCAATTCATGGATGCAATCAAGCGAGGCGACAAAATGGCGGTGGAGCTGTTTGTGAAAGCAGGCGGTGTTGACATCAATGCTGCTGAAGCAGACGGAAAAACACCGCTTATGCTTGCGAATAGCCCTGATATTAGTGATCTACTGAAATCGGCAGGCGCTCATTAAGGAAATTCTGAATAACTCAAGCAATCACGTCGTGAGATAATATCTGAATGTGAATTGTGGGGAAGAGGCAGCAGATGAGGCAAACCAGTCTGGCGGAATCCGGATTTTTCAGGAAGCCTAAGGCGACGCGGCGGCAAGTTTTTCTGGAGGAAATGGAAAAAGTCGTACCCTGGGATCGGCTGAATGGACTGATCGAACCGCATTATTCGAAGGCAGGCCCGAAAGGAGGCCGTCCGCCGAAGCCGCTGTCATCGATGCTGCGGATTCACCTGATGCAACACTTCTTCACGCTTTCGCAAAATCAGGGTCAGGTCTTGACATTGATCACCTTTCACCCTTGATCACCCGGCTCACGGTAGAATAATGTACTCCGGCCGCACGCGAAACTTCCGCCATGCTGAAACAGAATTCAATGCAAGCCTTGCGAATCGCCGCATCCCGCTCTGCCTTCTTCATCTTGAAGTCGGACGGAAAAAGTGACGTGAGTGAGGGGCGATTCATCAATCTTTGTGCACTCGGCACTTCCTTGAGCCCGCTCGTTTCGACAAGCAAAGACCGCAGTTCGTCGACGAATCGATCGCTGCCTAAAACGATTTGACCTTTCAATTGGCCCCAAGGGGAGGCATTCCCGACGCCATCAGCCACAAATTCCATATATCTCCGGCGCGCAGCCTTGCGATTCTTGCCGAACTGGCTCAAAACCCAATCGGTTTGCAACCAGGAGGGCGCAGGGACTCCGCCCATTGTCGCAGGATAGCTGCTCCACGCATACTCGCTGACGTCCTGAACCATTTTTGCGCGAACGGGATTCAGTGCGACATAGCGGCATAGCTCAAGCAGGTAGCTGTCTCGCTCCACCGCAATAGCCTTGAAGCGCCCCTGAAAAACATGCCCGGATCTCCGGTGACGGCGATTGAATCGCTGGGTGTATACTCCGTTTAATTGGCGCATCCCGGCCGACAAATTGGCATCAGGCGTTTCGATGATCAGGTGATAATGGTTGTCCATCAGGCAATAGGCATGACAAACCCAGCCGAAGCGTGCAACGCATCCCGCCAGCACTGCGAGAAACGAATCGCGGTCTTCGTCGTCTAGGAATATCGCGGCCTGAGCATTGCCTCGCGAGGTAATGTGATAAACCGCTCCGGGATATACCAGTCGTAATGGTCTGCTCATCTCCGCAGTATAGTACAAATGGTCAATGTCAAGACCTGACCCCTAGCCACCGATATTCATTTTTCCGGTTGCGCTTGGCTTCAGCCCTCTTCCCAGTTCTCGACCTTCAGGTCCTGCACGCGGCTGAACTCGCGCAGGTTGCGAGTCACCAGCACCAGGTCGCGCGAACGCGCCTGGCCAGCGATCAGCACGTCGTAGGGACCGATGGGGGTTCCGGATGCACCTAGCATGGCGCGAATTTCGCCTGCATGACGCGCGTCCTCTTGATCCAGCGACAAAACCTCGAATTGCAGCCCGGCAACGATGGAAAGGTTGTGGTCACGGCGCCGGCTTTTGAATGCGCCGAAATACAGTTCATGACTGACAATGGCCGAAAGGACGATGTCGGATGGCCGATATTGGCGAGCCCGCCTTGCAACCGGCCCACTCGGGTCGTTGAGCAACGCAATGACCGTGTTTGCATCGAACAGGAAGCGCATCAGGGAAAAAGCCTGTCGAGGTCAGGCAATTCCTGCATGGCCGGCTGCTCGGTCGCAGCCTGCTGAAAATCGGTATCCAGAGCACCAGCCAGGACATCCAGCCAAGCCCAGTCCGCCGGAATCGGCTCCAGAATGATGGATGCCCCATGCTGGCGGATGCGGACCTCCTTTCCTTCGAAACGGTATTCCTTGGGAAGCCGCACTGCCTGCGAACGGCCTGACCAGAATACTCGAGCAGTTTGCATTTTCACCCCTTCAATAGATATATATCAAAAGAATATATCTCGGCACTTCGCCGGTCAAGTCGAAAAAAAATCGAGACCAACACATGGCTCGATCTCTTCGTTATCTTCCCGACACCAAGGTCACGAAAAATTATAGTTGCAAGAAACTCGACCGACTGGCAAAAAAGGTTGGCAATATCAAGATCTGAGCCTCCAATCCTGATTATCCGGTGGCGATAATCAGAGCGATCACTCCTACTTAGATACATTCCTAGCCAGCTTTTCAAGCTAGTAGTTTTCCAGAAGCTGTTTTTTCTTTCTTTGATATTCCTCTTCCGAAACGACCCCGTCGTTTCGCAGCTTCTGCAATTCGCGCAATTTCTCGGGTACGGTCGGTTCGGGCTGCACCGTTGCGGTGTGCGAAGACTCAGTCTGCTCCCCGAGCGGTGCCAAATTTTCCATGCCGGCGCTCGTTGCCATCAGTTTGCACTCTCCGACGCCGGAGCGTCCATTATTCTCGTTCACCTCTTGCAGCATGGTCCTGGCCGACCACATGCCCATCTTGATTTCCTGCCAGACATAGTAGTTCCTGCCGCCTTCCACGTTCAGGCTCAGGGTGGAAACATTTTCACCGTACGAACTGATGGAGTATTTTCCAGGCTTCAGGGAAAGCCTGATATAGGTCATCGGCCCCGTCTGACCGATCGTCGTTCCATTCACTGAAACGGCGATGAGAAGCGCGCCTCCGAAATTTTCATTGCGGAAGATGTACAAAGCCGCCCTGTCGGGCTGGACATTGAATGTTTTGGCTCTGGCATCCTGCTCCTGCGGCGCCATCGGAACGGTGGCACATGCGCCAAGGATGCCGGCCAGCAGCATCACCCAGAACATCCTGAAAAATCTCGGCACGCTCATTTTCCCCTCCGCCCGGTACTCCCAATTATTTATAGATGCTCGCGTCGATATGCGCTGCACCGGTTACCATTCCGGACTGAAGATGCACAGTAACGACGTAGCGTGGCAAATTCATGGAAAAGGATCTTTCGTTTCCTACGGATTATTTCCCTCCACTGACAGTTCCTCAGGTTTCATCGATGCCAGTTGGTGACAGTCGCCCCAGTTTACCGAATTGCCGAGCGCCTTGAGCATCAGCGGCAAGGCAACCTTTACCTTGGGATGCACGTCATGAAACAGGAGCACTCCATGCCGCTTGATCAGCATGAGCATGCGATTGATGATGTCGTCCACACTCACATGCCGGTTCCAGTCCTGAGAATCAAGATTCCACAGCGCGACATGCAGGGATTGCGAGCGGAAGAATGCGCCGCTGTCCTGCTTGCGCTGACCGTAAGGGGGGCGAAACAACGCCACGGCATTTCCTGGAAGCGTTGCATCGATCAGGGATTTTGTGCGCTCGATCGAATCCTGCCAGAGCGCCCGCGCTGGAACTTTTCAATCTGTCCTGCAGATTTTCCCCCAGCACAAAAAACACCGCGCTTTTCCCTTGCGCATCCAGCATGGCCATGGTCTCGTCGGTCGTGCCGCCCACCTTCGTCGGGCCGTCGTCGAAGGTCAGGTAAAATAGCCTGTCAGGCAGCGCATCTCCGTTCCATTCGTTGTCGTTGAAGAGATCGATCTCGCTGCTGACCCTGGGAAAAAGCGCGGCCAGGCGCAATTGCTCCGCTGTTTTAGGCCGAAGTCCTTTTGGTGCGCGAAGCCGGAAATGGGGCGCAAGTCATAGGTTCAACCCCCAACCCCCTTCCATGAGCAGTCCCGCGAAACCGTAGCCCCTGATCGCTTCCACCGGTTTGCGGCCATCGAAAGCCCAGTTTTTTGTGCCCATCCAGTGGCATGCAGGATCCGGGTCATGCCGGGACAGCAAACGGCGGTTCTTGTGGATCGCAAGCAAATCCTGCGCTCGATGGTTCCTGGCGAAACCGAGCTAGTATAATATTCTGGGTTGGAAAAATCGGAAGGTGACTTTGCAAACGGTTTCATTCGCCGGCATTTTTAACAGAATCTGGAATGATCGTTCATGGAAACAAAAGTAAACTATACGATCGTCGGCATTTTCGTCATCCTGCTCGGAATCGCGCTGGTGGGCGGCGTGATCTGGCTCGGCGCGGGCGCGGAATACCGCAAGAGCTATGATCACTATCTCGTCTACATGAAGGAATCCGTCGCCGGATTGAACCCCAATGCGCCGGTCCGTTACCGCGGCGTGCTGGTGGGCAAGGTGAAGGAGATCTCGATCGCTCCGGACCGTCCGGAAGCGGTTCGCCTCCTCCTCGAAATCGAGAAGGGGATGGTCATTCGCAGGGATACCGTCGCTACCCTCAAAAGCCAGGGTCTCACCGGCATCGCGGCCGTGGAGTTGTCGGGAGGCAAGCCCGATTCCCCCGTCCTCGAGGCGAAGGATGGGGAAAAATACCCGGTGATCCGCTCCGAGCCTTCCCTCATGACCCGGCTCGACACCGCGGTCACACCGATCCTCGCCCATCTCGACGAATCGATCCAGAATCTCAACAGCACTTTCGGCGAGGACAACCGCAAGCATTTTTCGGAAGCGCTGACCAATCTTGCCAGGCTGAGCGATACGCTCGCAAGGCGCTCCAAAGAGATCGATTCCGGTCTGAAGAATGCATCGTTGCTGATCGCCAACGGAGAGAAAGCGAGCCAGTCCCTGCCGATGCTCGTCTCGAAATTCGACAGGGCGGCCGAAGACGTGCAGAAGATGGCCAGGGACGTGAGACGTTCCAGCGAAGCGACCAGAAAGACCGTCGGCCACATGGACGACGCCATGCCCGAATTCCGTTCCCTGGTCTTGAAACTGCAAGATCTTTCCGATTCCCTCGAAAGGCTTTCCAGGGAACTGGAAAGAAACCCATCCCTGCTGCTTTATGGAAGATCGGCAGGGAAACCCGGACCCGGTGAATGACATGAATTTCAGAATATTCCTGCTGAGCCTCCTCCTTGCCTCCTGTGCTTCGCCGCATGTGGAACTGTATTCCCTCGATCCTTCGATTCCCGAGACTGCTTCCGCTCCCCTGTTGCCGCTCGCGATTCATGTCGGGAGACCGAAGGCCAATCCCGGTTATGAAACGCCTGAAATGGCCTACACGACGAAGCCGCACGAAATCCGCTATTTTCTTCGCAACCGTTGGGTGGCTTCCCCTTCCAGAATGCTGAAGCCTGTCCTGGAACAGGCTCTTTCGAAAAAATTCTCCCGCATTGCGCCGACCCCATCCTCGGCCGATCTGGAACTCGATACCGAAATCGTGATGCTGAGGCAGGAGTTTTCCGGGCATTCCAGCCGCATCCATCTCGTGGTCCGCGCTCAGGTGGGCGAGGGCAAGGCGAGAAAATTCGACATCCTGGAGCCCTGCCCGGGCAATGATCCCTATGGGGGCGTGATCGCGGCCAACCGGGCGATCGCCCGGCTTTCAGCGGAGATTACGCAATATTGCGAAGAATACGTTCACTTGCGGCGGGGCCGGGGCTCGTAGGAGGAAACGGATTTCACGATTTCCGGATAGGGAAGGGAATCGAGGTCGCCGAAGGTTTCGACTGAAAGCAGCACGAGCGTCCTCACCCCAATCCCTTCCTCTGCGCCGAGCGCTTTCCGGATGCCCTGCAAGCCGCCGCATTCGAGCCTGATTTCCTTGCCGTGGGGGAGCGGTTCACCGGTGAGTTTCAGGGCGAAGACCATTTTTTCCTTCAGCAGTTCGTGCAGCTTCCTGCAGGTTTGCGCAGCGCCCGGGAGATCGCAGGAGACGGTCTCGCGCTCTGCCAGGAGATGACGCACCGCCCTCTCGCAGGTCATGCATCGCGAAAGAAGCGCCTTTTCGAAAGGGCAGTTCAGTCGTCTTCCCCGGTGAATTTCGCTTCCCGGGCGGTACAGAGCAGGTCCTCTGCGTGGAGTTCGTTCTCGGCGAAAATCACCCTGATTGCGGTTCCTTCCGGAAGATTTGCCCGGGCTGACTTTGCGTGAGCGCTTGCTTCGCGGAATGAGGCGAAACATTCCAGCTTCGAGAGCCTCATGACGGGGCGGGATTCGATCCTGTAGACGAAGTAGGGCATTGCAGACTCCAAATCAGGAATTGTGCATCAATTCATTCTGATATTCTAGTGTTCTCCGCCCGGCGCTTTTCCCGCCGCGAAGGGAGGGCGCGCCAGCCAGACGAAGAACATCAGCACGAGGAAGATGGCTGTGGATGCGAGAAAAATGTCGTTCACCGCGAGCATGTAGGACTGGCCTTCGACCATTTTCTCCACCAGTGCGAAGGAAGGCATTTCTGGCATGCCGATCGAATGCAGGCTAGAAAGCGTGTGTTGGGTCACCGGATCTGAAAGCGAAATCTGCTCGGTGAGATGGCTGTGGTGAAGCGACTCGCGCCGGTTCCAGAGCGCGACGCTCAATGAAGTGCCGAAGCTTCCTCCCAGCACCCGCAGGAAATTGGAAAGGCCGGAGGCGCTCGCAACCCGGCCGGGAGGCAGTCCCGAGAGCAGGATCGACATCAGCGGAATGAAGAAGCAGGCCATGCCGATTCCCTGGAAGAATCTCGGCAATGTGAGCTGCCAGAAGGAAGCCCCTGTGTTGAAGGAGGCGGCCCAGTAGGTGATGCCGGCGAATACCAGGAAGCTGAAGCTCGCGAGAATCCTGAGATCGATCCGGTGCATGTTCTTGCCGACGATCGGGGAGAAGATCACGGAGAGGATGCCGATCGGGGCGGCGGAAAGTCCGGCCCAGGTGGCGGTGTATCCCATCTGCGTCTGCAGCCAGAGCGGATAGACCACGACTCCGGAGAAGAAGGTCATGTAGCCAAGGCTGATCGAAATGGTCCCGATCGAGAAATTGCGCACGGAAAAGAGCGAAAGGTCGACAACGGGATGTTCGTCGGTGATCTCCCAAAGGATGAAGAAGGAAAGGCTCACTGCGGAGATCACTGCAAGGGTGACGATGGTCGCGGAATCGAACCAGTCCAGATCATTTCCCTTGTCGAGGAGAAGTTGCAGCGAACCCACCCCCGCCACCAGCAGCAGAAGACCGACGACATCGATCGGGCGTTTCTCGGTTTCGGTCTCTCGCTCTTTCAGTAGTTGCCAGGTGATGTAGGTCGCGAGGATCCCGACCGGGATGTTGATGTAGAAGATCCACGGCCAACTGTAGTTGTCGGTGATGTAGCCTCCCAGGATCGGTCCGAAGATCGGCGCGAGCACCACCGTCATCGACCAAAGAGAAAGGGCCAGCCCCTTTTTCTCGAGAGGGTAGTTGGCGAGCAGCAGGCTTTGCGAGAGAGGGATCATGGGTCCGGCCACCGCGCCCTGGAAGATCCTGAAAACGACCAGCATGGGCAGGCTGGTGGAAAGGCCGCAGAGGGTGGAGGCCAGGGTGAAGAGCAGGGTGGCCGCTGCGAAAAGCCTGACTTCCCCGAAACGCCTCGCGAGCCATCCGGAAAGCGGAAGCGAAATGGCGTTGCTCACGGCGAAGGAAGTGATCACCCAGGTTCCCTGATCAGGACTCACCGCGAGGTCTCCGGCAATGGTCGGGATGGAGACGTTGGCGATCGAGGTGTCGAGCACCTGCATGAAGGTCGCAAGCGAGAGCGAAAGCGTGAGCAGGGCGAGCGATGCGCCTTCGATGGGGGGCTTCATCAGCCGTTTTCCCTCAGGATCCTGGAAATGATCCGGTCCGCTTCCTCCTGACCGCCATCATAAATCCCCGTCGAGTCGGTGGCCGATTCTCCAGGCGTGGATTTCAGAACGGGGCCGCTTTCGTCATGCGTGTCGACTGTCGCGATCATCGAAAGGCCGATCCTCAATGGATGCGCTTCGATTTCCTTGGGATCGAGCGCGATCCTGACCGGAAGCCGCTGCACCACCTTGATCCAGTTTCCGGTCGCATTCTGCGGGGGAAGGAGGGAAAACACGCTGCCGGTTCCGGCCCCGATTCCCTGCACCCTGCCGTGAAAAACGGTTTTCTTTCCATAGAGATCCGAAGTGAGTTTCACCGGCTGGCCGATGCGGATCCTCCTCAGTTGGTCTTCCTTGAAGTTCGCGTCGATCCAGATCCGGTCGAGCGGCACGATCACCATGAGCGAATTTCCTGGCGCAATGCGTTCTCCGACCTGCACCGAGCGCTTGGCGACAAAGCCCGATGCGGGGGAAGCGATGGTGGTGCGCTTCCAGGCGAGCCAGGCCTCCTTCAGCCTGGTCTCGGCAGCGAGCACTGCAGGATGGGTGTTTAGCGTGGTGTTCGCAACCGCAGCGAGCGAAGAGGCATGGCGGTGATTTGCCGCATCGAGCGCTGCCTTGGCCGCATCGAAGCCGTTCTGTGCATGCTGCAGTTCCTCCTTCGAAACCGCATTCGCCCCGATCAGCGACCTTCTCCTTTCCAGATCGGCTTTCGCCTTGTCATATTCGGCCTGTCTGGTTTTCACTTCCGCGCCGAGCTCGGAGGCGGCATCGTAGAGTTGCTTCACCCTGCGCACGGTCTCGGCAAGATCGTTTTCAGCCTTGGAGAGCGCGATCCTGGAATCGGTCGGATCGAGCGAAACCAGCGTTTCTCCCGCCTGAACCCGGTCTGTTTCATCCGCGAACACCGATTCGACATTGCCCGAAACCTGCGGCATCAACTGTACGAGGTTGCCCGAGACATAGGCGTCGTCGGTGCTCTGGAAATACTGCCCGTATCCGAACCAGTAGAGCGAATAAGCCGCCGCTGCGATTGAAAAGGCCGAGCCCAGCCCGAGCAGCATGCGTTTTCGTCTTGAACCGTTCTGTCTATCCGCCATTTTTCACCCCGAATTGGTTGTCTGGCGCGCCGCCCAGAGATCTGATCATGGACAGCACTGCCTGAAATCGTTTTTCCTCGAGATCCGTCCCGGCATTTTGCTCGACGCGGATTGGCGATTCGGCCTCGAGGACGGAAAGTTCGTCGCCGACCCCGGCCTGGAACCTTGCGACTGCGATCCGGTGCGCCTTTTTCAGCGCGGAAAGCGCCTCGTGCTGCTCGGCGATTTCTGCGGTAACCGAGTCCAGGGAAACCTTTGCGGCATGCACGTCGCGCATCGCCCCGATCACCATGCCGTTGTATTGTTCGACCTCGATGTCGTATTCGGCGTATTTTTCCCTGAGGTTCGATCTCAACTGCCCGCCCCCGAAAATCGGCAGATGGATGGCGGGGCCAAAAGAATTGATCTGGCTTCCCCCCTTGAGCAGGTTGCCGAAGCCGATACTCTGGGTGCCGACGAACGCGGAAAGATCGATGTTCGGGTAGAACTCGGCCTTTGCGACCGAGACCCGGTGACGGGATGCTTCCAGTCTGAGCTTCTGGGCGAGGATGTCGGGGCGAAGTCCGATCCTGTCTGCCGGAATCGAATCGGGCAGGGCGGGCGGAACATTCCTTCTGGGCCCGATTTTCTCGCCTGCTTCAGGCGGTTTTCCGAGAAGCGCGGCGATTTGCGCCCGGATTAGTCTGCTCTCTTCCTCGAGTTCCGTGACGGCAAGTCTCGCGCGCGCTTCCTCGCTTTCGTATCGCTGCACCCTGAAATCGGATTCGAGCCCTTTCGCT
>JAJZTT010000231.1 GCA_021848705.1 Pseudomonadota bacterium | reverse complement strand
GTTTGATCTCCTGTGGAATTCCATCGATCACGTAGTACGCACCGACAAGCCGGAAATTCGCCAGTTGCTGTTCGTTGTTAGTGACAACGAAGATTGCGGGGGCGTCACCGTAGCCCATGTTTTCAGGCATCTGAATGTAGGTGTGCCCGGCAGAGCTGAAAACCCGAACAGGCTTGATGGTCCCGTAATCGCCGTTTACCGAGTAATCGAAATCCAGCGTCGCGGGATCGATGGCTGGCAAT
This sequence comes from Pseudomonadota bacterium, assembly GCA_021848705.1. Taxonomy (GTDB): domain Bacteria; phylum Pseudomonadota; class Gammaproteobacteria; order Burkholderiales; family JABEVD01; genus JABEVD01. The sequence continues at coordinate 3,035 of JAJZTT010000231.1, read as the reverse complement.
GTCGCAACGGCTGCATCCTTCTTCCTCTGGTTGACCTCGGCTTTCTGATCAAATTCCCGCTTGACGACCTCGACAAGTTGCTGGGGATCATAGAATGCAATTTCAGGGACATATTCGCCCTTCCTGTCGGATCGCAACGTGAAGTAATACACCCGTCCATGATCTGTGGTGACAACAAGGTTCGTTGCAATCCCGACGGCGGTAGGTTTCACCACCACGACCGGAACCTTTCCCGCAGTCGTCGACTGAACTCTCCATCGGATGGAGTCGCCTATGCTCAAGCTGGTGATTTTTTCGCCCACAAGAAGTTTGATGACGCAAATGTGCAAAGGGGAGCAGGTAATGATCGGTCTCGACGCGCCATAGGCGTACATCACCTCGCCGTCATCCCCCACCAGAATTTCCGCTTTTCCGCTCAATGCCCAGGTTTTTGAAGCCAGCTCTATCGAGTGAGGGGTAATCGTGTCGGCATATTGGCTCTTGGAATTGAAAATTTCCGTGCTGTCCCTGGCTTCGACACGATGCCCCAACGGAACTTCCACGACTTGATCGGCGTGGGCGGCCGAGATAAAGATGGCCAGAAGGATAGGGATAGTCAAAATGGATGTGCGCATGGTTTTTCCTGCCGTTACTGGTTGCCGAGAACCTGCGTCCAGGTAATCGATTTGATGTAGATGCCCAAGGGGTTGTCGATCGACATCCGGGGCTTGTCGGCCAGCTTTTTGTCAGTCCCGACGGACACTGACGCTTTCCAGTGGCTGCGGCCCATGGGCTGGCCGTTCTGGAATCGGGTTTCGGTCCAGTTAATCTGATAACTGTCTTTGCTTATCGGCAACACACTGTTAATCTCGACATTGGCTGTCGAACCGTCGCTGAACGGCGAGTGGTTCTTGTAGTAGTCGTTCAGGTATGCCGATGAATCGGTTGAAAGGAAGGCATAGACACGCTCAAGCAGGACTTTTTGCGCCACCTGATCGGACAGGATCGTCCTGGCATTCCAGATCAGGTTCGCGATCTGCGCCTGGATGATGCGATCGGTAACGCCGCCAGCACTCGAAGGACGCGCCATGGCGATCGGGTTGCCGAGACTGTCGATCGCGACGACGAACGGCTGGACTTTTGACTGCGCCCCGATATAGGCCACCCCTGCTACGGCAATCCCGGCGACACCCATTGAGATGATCGCGGCAATGCGCCAGTTTCTTGCTCTGGACAAGGAATCGCCATAACGTTCGTCCCACTCGCGACGGGCGTTCAGGTAAAGATTGTTGGTGGTCATTTTCTGGATATCCTGGCTGTTGAACTATTTACATCTCCATTCAGCAGGAGCGGAAATTTTGAAATCGAGTCGTATGGGTCAGTCCTGGTTACATTCAATTCAGCCCCATAACACTCTGAAGAAGCGATGGATTCCATGCCATGCTCGACAAATTTTCCATATATCCTGTGTACAAAAAATCCCCTTCTCCGGTTTTGACGCACCGAAGTACGCTGCAATGTTTTTCCAGACCGAGTAGGCTTTTCCGCAATGACCACTTTCATGCCACCCCCTCCCGCAATCTTTTCGAAATCCTGGCTCTTTCAAGCCTCACGTTTCTGTCGGTTTGTCCGATCAGCTTTGCCAATCCGCCCGTACTGCACCGGGCAAAAATCCGTTCCCGTGGCGAAAGATGTTCCAGCGAGGTTAGCTGCGCCAAGGGAACTGCTTCCACATCGATGGCAGCTTCATCGGATACATCGCATGCGCGTCCAGACCTGTCCGAGTAAATGCAGTTGCGCCTCGCCACGATCCTCACCTGATTCAATACAAATCCCTCAAAACTGATACCCCGCAAAGGGTCGAATTGCAGCTCACCAGCCAAAACCATGGTCAAAACCAGCGCGACTTGCTGCACGAAATCATCCCGCGCCCCGAGTTTCTCTATGATTTTTCCGGCATCACGGCACCTCCCCGTCATCCGTATTGCGAGCCCAAGGATGTACCTCCCCCTCTCCAATTCCATTCTCGCTGTGCCGGTCTTCACGACCAGCAGTTCATCCAGACTAACTTCCATGACAACCTCTCAGGTGACAAACTCGAAAAAATCCTGGCTGCTACGGACGGGATTGAAAAACCCCGGCATGAAGCCTGACTCATCCCCGATCTTGTCTTCAGGGGCAATACTTGCATCCGGGACCGGCCTCGACACCCTCACGAGCTTGAGCCTCCGCGTGACAGGTTTCTTTTCCAGTTTCCGCTTTGCCGCTTCGATCAGCCGTTTGGTGATCTTCCCGTCTTTCAGCAGTCCCAGAACCGTTTCCCGGATTTTTGGCGAGACACCCAGAAATTCGAAAAACGTCGAAATCGAGTTGCATTCGTGCAAGATCGCGCACAGGTCATCATCACGGTAAACCAGCGCCAGCCCAGCCGCCTCGCGTCGAGTGACACCAGTTTGGGCGGCTATTTCCGTCAGGCTCATTCCAGCCCGGTATCCAGCCCAACAACATTCTGCAATCTCCTCGACCTGCAATGGGCGCGGCCTTATTTGACCCTTCCCGAACAGCTCGAGCTGCATTGCCTTGCCCAATCCCCTCACCCCTCGTTCGCCGACAGATAAGCCCCTGGGCTCGAAGATTCTGCAGCGAGCGGAGAACTCCTGTCCGGAGAAGAATTTTTCTTTCGAATGGACTCCAGCAGCGCCAAGCCTTTCCGGCAAGCCTCGGGATCCAGGTCCATGGTCTTCCTTGCGAGGACCGCGGCATACGACTGCCCGGACTCACGCCTGTTTGCTACCGCAACGCCAAGGCTCGGGGCGAATGTGCCTTTGATCCAGGCTTTGTGAAGTGACAACCCGAACGGCAGGACGCTCTTGCAGGTCTTGTTGGCAATCGCGCCTTCGATCTCGTCGAGGATCGGCTGCGCAGCATCACAGCCGTTGAGGATTTTGGTGAGCGCAACTTTTTCCTGGTCGGAAATCGCTTTGGGGAAAATCAGATCAACAACACACACGCCAGGTTTGCTTTCGGCACCCGTGCTTTTTATTTCATCCCCGGGG
>JAJZTT010000037.1 GCA_021848705.1 Pseudomonadota bacterium | reverse complement strand
CAGGCAGAGTTGATGGGGCGGAGAGGCGGTACCAGGTCTCACATTCCTGCATTTTTTTGATTGGACGTTTTCCTTCGCACCCAACGCCAGTCGTCGCAGCCACACAGTTCAGATCGGAGGTTTTCCGCTGGCGCAAGGAGCATTGTTGATGCGCTCTTGTCGCGTATTGACACAGGCATACATGTCGGCGACGATAGGCGAATTGTTCGCCGAAAATGTCAACAACATGAAAGGGGTGCGTAATGACCACGCCGAGCCAAATTGAATCCGAGTTGGCGACTCTGCCGCCAAATCTATTGGCCGAGGTGCTGGACTTCGTGCAGTTCGTCAAGCGGCGGCATGGGTTGCCGTCATCACCTGTCGACGTCACTGCCGAGGCACCGACGGGTGATTCGGCCTTCTTTCAGGCGCTGGAGGCTGCGGGATTCGTCGGGTGCATCGAAACAGATGAGCAGCTTTCATCAACCTATAAGAACCGGCTCGATTTCTCGGCCAAATGCGGAACCCGGTCATGATACTGATGGATACCGGCGCATGGCTGGCATTGGCTGACCGGGGCGATGCGTACCACGCGCGCTGTCGCGAATTTTTCCGGCACAATCGCGAGCCACTGATGACGACTTATCCGGTGTTGGTGGAGTGCGTGCATTTGTTGTTCAGCCGAATCGGGGTGCGCCATTTGGAGACGGTGGAGACGCTACCAGGCCGGGAACATGTAGGGATAAATTTATTTTCCAGGTGTAAAATCCCTTCATGAATTTCCACGACGAGGAAAGTATGGAACGGATTGTCAATCTGCATATCGAGAAGTTGCCGGAAGAAGTCTATCTTGCGACCAGCGATGATGTTCAGGGGCTCGTCGCCCAGGGGGGCACGATTCAGGAAACCATCGAAATCGCACGGGACGTGGCGAAGAAATTGCTCGAAGCCCAGGAGAATGTCGTGCAGCCGCCGGCTGCGCTCGATGTTTTCGATTATCCGCTGATCGTGAATGCCTGATGGGGCGACTCTCCGGTTTCAGATACCGTGAGATCGTAAAGCGGCTGAAGCAACTCGGCTTCGAATTCGATCGTCAGGCTGCGGGCTCCATGGCACAATCCTGAAACCAATCGCTACACTACCATTCCCAACCATCCCGGCGACATGCCGGAAGAGACGCTCCGGGCCATTCTCAGGCAGGCCGACATAGAGCCTGACCAGTTTCTCGGAAATTGATTTCCCTTCCGTAAGCTTGCTGGGGGCAAGTCTAACAATCCCACATTTTGGATTGCAGATTTTCTCTTTCACCCAGTTTCAGTCGCACAACCACCACGTTCAGCCGATATCTTCCGTGCGGCTGCCTTTGTGATTTTCACACTAGAGCTTTTTGGGAAATTTTCAGGATTTTTTTGTCCGGAATTTGGACTGGGATTTTTGCGCCCTTTGAGCATCTGCAGGCGGTGGGTGCGGTACCAGGTTCCATGACTGCATGTCGGGAAGCCTTGATGTTCCCTTCTTTACGGGCAGGTACCGCCAGAAGCGTCGTGCTGTATCTGAAGATGGGGCTTGCGCTGAAGGATGCGCCCAAGTACGCGTTCTGGAGCAATGGCATGGCCTCTTCCGAAGAAAGGGAAGGGGAAATCCACGGAATGATCTGATGAAATAAAGGGAGCGGGCTCGCCGCTCCCGGGATGTCAGGCCTGGGTGCTGATCGTCGTGCCGACCTGCTGCCCCATCGAGTTCACCGTGGGTTTCGCAGGAGCCGCCGCGCCCGTGGATCCGTCCGAATCCCCGTCGCTGTCCTGCGGCCTGGAAGCGGAAACCTGCTGCTGCGGCAGCATCGTGCTGGTCGGTGTCGTGCTGATCGAAGATACGCTCATTGAGTCCTCCTTGATTTGTACGTGCAGGCCGAATTGCCTCACCACCTGATTATCGGTCACAGATTGCGATACTTGATGGGAAAATTGTAACAAAAATGTTCCAATGCAGACAATTCGCGGGGTTCCATGAGTGAAATTTCAAAAGCCAAAAAACGAGCGCTCAGGCACGGAAAACAGGCCGCCTCATGCGCCAGGGGAATCGTGTTTTTCGCCGGGGCCGTTTGAATCCTCATGATGGTTCAAGGCAGATGTCCTGACCAGCATCTCGACGGTCCATTTCGCAACCGTTCCCGCAGCATCTGCGCACCGGCTACCCCTCGCATCGGTGAAGGCCTTGTATTGCCCCGCATCCCACATGTCGTAGGTGCGTCCCGTGAATTCCTGCTGGAGTTCCTCGCAGGTGACTCCGCCGAATCTTTCCCTGAAGCGTTCGATGAGATCCCTGCTCTTCATGAAGTTGTTGATGAAACGTCCTTTTTCGAACCTTTCGTGATCCCGTCCGAACTTCGCTCCCAGTCCCAGCAGGCCGCCTGCCAGGGCGCCGCAAATTCCCTTTCCGGTCAATCCGCCTCCCCCGGAAAGTCCGTGACTTGCCTTGATGGTGGCGTCATCGACGAAACCGACGGTCTCCTGGATGGCTGCAAGTACGCATTGCGGGCAGCAGCCATAAGCCAGTTCATATTTGGAAGCCTTTTCATAAGCCTGCCTTGCGAGATCCATGCCCATTCCGAGTTTGAATATAATGAACTGATTATAGACTAGCGGAGAGGAAGCGGCGTGGCAGCGCCGGCCATGAAAAGGATGCAAGGGAAGTCGCTCGCTGCGATCGACCCTTATGAAGAGCGCGAGCCCGCCCTTGCCTTCGATCATTCGCTCGAAGCATTTTTCGAAGGGGCTTCCTTACGATGCGTGGAATTTGAAGTTGTTCCTGCCGGCCTGCTTCGCGGTGTACATGGCCTGATCGGACAGCTTCACCAGGGTTTCGAGTTCTTCGCCATCATCCGGGAAGACTGCAATTCCGATGCTGCCGCCTATGCTGCATTTTTGCCCGAGCACTACGACGGGTTCTGCCAGAGCATGGAGGATCTTCCCGGCGACCCTTCCCGCATCCTCCCCCCGCCTGATGTCCTCGAGGATGAAAGTGAATTCGTCTCCTCCCAGCCTGGAAACGCTGTCTTCTCCACGGATGGTTTTTGTCAGGCGGGATGAAACTTCCCGGAGCAGCTCGTCCCCCGCATCGTGGCCATGCAGGTCGTTCACCGCCTTGAATCCGTCAAGGTCGAGGAACAGGATGGCCAGTTTCTGTTCGCGGCGCTTTGCCAGGGCGATGGAATGCTTCAGGCGCTCGTAGAACAGGGCGCGATTCGGAAGCCCTGTCAGAGTGTCGTAGTGTGCAAGCTGCCAGATCTTCTCTTCGCTTTCCTTTCTTTGGGTGATGTCTCGCGTCACTCCGACCACGCGCAACGCCCGTCCATCCGAGTCGAAACTCACGGCCCTGCCAAGGCCGAGCACCCATCTCATGCTGCCCGGCCTGGAAAGGATGCGGTATTCCGCGCTGTACTCCGGCGATTTTCCATCGACGTGGTTCTGCATGGACCGCAGAACCCTTTCCCTGTCTTCAGGATGGATGAGTCTGGACCATTCCTCCAGGGATTTCGGCATAGCCATTTCTTCAGAATATCCGAGAAGCTTCCCCCATTGGGAGTCGAAATTGAGGCGCCCCGAGGGGATGTCCAGGTCCCAGGTCCCCTCTTCGGCGCCTGAAAGCGCGAGCTTGAGCCTTTCCTCGCTTTCGAGCAGCTTTTTCGAATTCTGTCTGTCCTTGTCCATCGCCCTTCCGGATTTCCGGATGAACAGGATGCCGGAAAAGACGTTGAAGGCAGCCGTTCCCCCCCAGATCCACCAGACTGCGCGTATCGTGTCGGAATAGCTTCTTTCCAGTTCGCTTCCGATTCTCTCCAGTTTGCGCTGGTTTTGCGCGGTAACGAGGCTCAGCCGGTTCGCCAGCCTGCCGCAGGATTCGGCGGCCGCCTTGAATTCCTGCTCCATTTCCGGGCTCCGGTGCCCCTCCAATGCGATCAACCTCGCTCGCGAACCATGCCATTGGTCGAGAAGATGCTCCATTTCCGCGCTTTCCTCGCCAAGGGTCGCGATGATGTCGGAACGCAACCTCTTTTCAAGGGGCTGAATCCGGGCCAACCCGGCTGCATCTCCTTCCGACAGGGCGAAATCCATCATGGCCTTTTGAAGGAGCAAAAGATCGGCCTGCGCATCGATGCCGGCATTGGCCCTGGAAATGGACTCCAAATGTTCGCGAGATTCGATGGAATGGATGCGGTTCAGGCTGTAGAAGAAGGCTGAACCGACGCTGATCAAGGAGACGAGAATGAAAATCAGACTCGATCCGATATGGAGTGGAAACCTTTGGTGATTCGTCATGTATCTGAAATTACGAATGTCCGTTACACTGCCGCGCAAAGGCAGCACTCTGCAGCTTCCCTTTCCTGTTTAATCCTACTCTTCCGGAAAGTCAAAACCAAGCCCGCTCAGAAGTTGCAATCCCCGGGCTGCAGCCAGCCGGGCCAAAAAGCATCAGGATCCCCAGTGCGTCTCGTCCGATGCTGTCCAGTACCAGGACTGGACGAAGTTTTCCTTGTCGTCCGCCCCCTTCTTTTTGCATTTCATCCCTCATTTTCAACCTTTCGTCGCATATCCATGGGCGGGATGGGCGCTGGCGGCTACATTTCACCCATCGAACAACAGGGGGATGCGATGAAGCTCGCAGCAATGATGGCGCTTTGCGCCTGCTGTGCCGAGGCAGGAGATCTGCAACTGGAAATCACTGGATGCCGCCCCGGAAGCTCGGTGCAGGTGGCGCTCTACGATTCGGCCCGAGGTTTCGGCAGCGAACATGCAGAAGGCGCGTCGAGGAGAACGAGTCTAGTCGCCCATGGCGACAGGCTGCGCGTCGATTTTGCCGGACTGCCTTCCGGTCGCTATGCCGTTTCCGCATTCGACGACGTAAACGGCAATGGCAGGCTGGACCGGAATTTTGCAGGTTTTCCGGTCGAACCCTACGGTTTCTCGCACGATGCCCGCAGAGTCTTTCTCGCTCCGGACTTCGAGAAAGCCGCTTTCGAACTCCGCGACGATGTCGTCTTTGAAACCATCCATCTGAAGTGAGGGAACATGAATTCGACTCCGCTTTTGCGACTCGTCGGTACGGGACGGCGATTTTTCCTGGGGGAAACCACGGTCGATGCGCTCGACAGGGTTACGCTCGACATTCATCCGGGCGAATTCCTGGCCGTCTGGGGACCTTCCGGGAGCGGCAAAACCACGTTGATGAACCTCATTGGACTCATCGATTCTCCGACTTCCGGTGAATTACATTTCGAGGGGGAAAACACCCGGGCACTTTCGGATGCAAAACTCACCGAATTCAGGGCGAGCCGGATCGGCTTCGTTTTTCAGAATTTCAACCTGGTTCCGGTGCTCTCCGCCATCGAGAACGTCATGCTTCCGCTCGAACTTCGCGGAGAGGCGCATGCGAGACTGCGCGCTGAAAACATCCTGGAGGAAGTGGGGCTCGCGAGATTCGCGGACTTCCGTCCTGACCGGCTGTCGGGCGGCCAGCGCCAGCGCGTTGCGATTGCGCGTGCGCTCATCGCCAATCCCCGCCTCGTGATCGCGGACGAGCCGACAGCGAGCCTCGATTCGGAAAACGGCAGGGAGGTGATCGAATTGATGCGCAGGATGAACCGGGCGCACATGATCACTTTCGTTTTCACCACCCATGATTCGCGCCTTCTTGACCGGGTCGACCGAAGGGTGTTGCTCAGGGACGGACGGATCGAACAGGACGAGGTGCGGCAATGAAACTCTGCAGACTCGCCTTGCGGGGGCTTTCCCGCAACCGACGTCGCACGATCGCAACATTGCTAGCGATCGCGGTGGGATTTGCCTCGATCTCTCTTTTCGCCGGATACACCCGCAATGTCTACCGCGGGCTTGCGCATCAGGCGATCCACGCCGGGATGCTCGGCCATCTTTCCCTGTGGAAGCGCGGTTCGGCAAGCGAGGGAAAGCTCGACCCGGGGCGGTTCTTGTTCACGGGCGAGGAGGTCGGGAAAATTTCGAAGATCCTGAATGCAGATCCGGATGTGGAATTCTCGGCGCCCCGGTTGTCTCTTTCCGGTCTGATCAGCAACGGGCGGGCCAGCACCATTTTTGTCGCGGACGGGATTTCTCCGCAGGCGGCGGAAACGCTCAAGGGTTCGGTGAAGCTCGATGATTCAAGGCCCGATGGGATCCTTCCTGGCAGCGGACTTGCAGACATGCTGCATCTGAAAAATGGATCGGTCGTTCAACTGCTTACGGCTACAAAAAACGGTCAGGCCAACGCGCTGGATGCCTCGGTGATCGGCGATTTCAATACGGGGAACGCGGGAAGCAACGACAAATTCGTCTTCATGCCGCTCGCCTTCGCTCAATCCCTGTACGACGCGGAAGACTCGGCCGACCGCATCACGGTGTTGCTCGACGACGCGGGAAAATCCGAAATCGTTCGGGCCCGCCTCCGGAAAAAACTGAAAGCGGCGGGATTCGACGTGGAGATACGCACCTGGCGCGAATTGTCTGATTTCTACAATCAGGTGCACCGCATGTTCGACACGATCTTCGGCTTCATTTTTTCCATCGTGCTGACGGTGGTGGTGATGAGCGTGGCCAATTCCATGGGCATGACCGTGATCGAGCGCACACGGGAAATCGGTACGCTGCGCTCGATCGGCCTCAAGCGGTTGGGCGTGGTGCGCCTATTCGCGATGGAAGCATTCCTGCTCTCCGCGGTCGGCGTCATTGCGGGATTCGCGCTTGCGCTTCTGGTGCGCCAAGGCGTCAATGCCGCGCATCTTTCCTATATTCCGCCCGGAAGTTCGGCAAGGGTGCCGCTGGAAGTCGATCTCGATCCCGGAAAAATCGCAATTGCCGCGATCGTCATGCTCGCGGTGGGAAGCGCTGCTGCGCTGTTTCCCGCGACTCGCGCCGCAGGAAAGCCCATCGTGGAGGCGCTCGGCCATGTCTGATTTTCTGTTTCTGGCGCTTCTCTTCTGGTGCAAGACAGCCTTTGCTTCCCCGGATCCGCAGGAACTGCTCGCGCGATCCGACCATGCCCGGGGAGGCGGATTGCCTGGGATCGAATGGGAAATTCGCCTCTCCTCCAGGAACGGGAACAGGCAGGAGGAGCCGCAGCGCCTGTTCGTGAAGGCGACCGACGATGCGAGCGTCGCCGAAACCTTCGAACCTTCCCGGTTTCGCGGATCCAGGCTGCTCCAGGTGGGGCGGAACATGTGGCTCTACCGGCCCGGGCTCTCCAAGCCCATCCCGATTTCGCCGAGATTGCGCATGAGTGGGGAGGCGGCAAACGGCGACATCGCGGCGACCGATTATGCGAAGGAATACGAAGCATCCTCGGGCGGGGAGGACAAAGTGAACGGGGAGCCATGCTTCCGGCTCGACCTTGCCGCAAAAAACAGGAGCGCCACGTACGACCGGATTCGCTACTGGGTTTCAAAGGAGAGGACGGTCGCTGTCAGGGCGGAATTTTATTCGGTGAGCGGCAAGCTCCTGAAGAGTGCGCAATTCGAATATGGAAACGAAATCGAATACCGCGGGCGCCGCATCCCGTTCGTCAGCCGAATGATCATCCGGGATGCGCTCACGCCAGCCGAAACGGTGATGGAATTCGTATCCGTCCGGATCGAAAAAATCTCTCCCGCAGAATTCGACCTCGGGCAGATCGAATGAAATGGAGGTGGAGCTTGACGCTCGCGATGCTCCTTGCGGTGCGCAAGGCCGATTGTTCGGGCTGGGACGCCATGCTCTACGGATATGAAAGCATGATCCGGGCGGGATTTTCCTCCGCCACGACCACCGGCAATACCCGGGAGGCGCGCTTCAACCTGAACGCGGAGCAGGACGGGCTTTCCTTTTTCGCCCGCCCCATCCTGGGAGAAAGTCCATGGGGAAGGGAAGCCTATCTCGGCCAGTGGCGGGCTCGCAAGGCAATGGGCGCATGGAACGCGACGCTCGGGCGGGAATTGCTCAACTTCGGTCCTGCGCAGTTCCGCTCCCCTTCCAGCCCCTATTATTTCGACAACGGGCGCAGCGATCCGGTGCGCGAACTCTCCGGGATCGATCTCGCGAAACTATCCTGGACGCCTGATTTGCGGGACTCCTTCTCCGTCGCGGGAATCGCCGGCTCCGGGTATGGAATGAATGTCGGAAAAGGCTGGCTCGCGAAATGGGACAGGAGGGGCGAGGACTGGGCTGCTGGATTCATTCAGTCTTCCGGCCCGTTTCTCGGTCTGTACGGTCAATACACCTGCGACGACTCCTGGATGTTCTACGGGGAAGCTGGTTCCGGCAGGCGTTATGACGAAGCGGCCCGAAACACGGACTGGCTGGCCGGTACTTCGCGTACCGGGGAGGAAGGGGGCACGTTCTACGTCGAATACCTGCATTACGGGCATGCAGTCGGCGCGGAAAATATCCGGTCGGCTAGGGTTTCCGCTTTTTTCCCTCCTTCCGCGGCGATCCCGCTTTTCGGCAGGAATTACCTTTATTTCGCCTGGCAGGGCAATCCTATGGAAAGCGATGGATTTTCCAGGCTGATGGCCGTGCGCAGCCTGAACGACGGGGGGATCCAGCTCTCCGCTTATGCCGAACATCCGCTCAACACGCGACTTACCCTGTTCGCGCTGGGATCCTTTGCCCCGGGGAGGCAGGAATTTTCCGTCTTCGTGCGTTCGAGTCTGACCTTCGGGATCAGGGTTGCCCTCCCCTAGAAGCGGAACCATAATGCGATGATGCGAAAAAACCTGCTGATTTCGACCTTCTCCTCCCTGGTCTACAATACGGCGATCGCCGGGCTGCTGACCGCCGTTTCCTTCGGCGGAAGCTTCACGGTCAACCTCGTTTTTTCGCAATGCATCGGCATTTCCATCCAGGTCGTCAATGCGCTGGTCGCCTGGAAGGTTGCGGATCGGCGCTGGCTCGCACTTTCCTTTCCGGCGAGCGTTTTCCTCGGCGTGACCCTGGGCGCCTCGCTTACCGGGCTAGGGGACTGGAGCGATCCGAGAATCCGGGTGGCGGCCGTGATCGGGCTTTTTTTCGGCGGGATCGGCGGACTCACCTATTTTCTTTCCGAGCGCATCGAGCAGCTCGACGCGGAAGTGAAGGAGAGGAAATTGCGGCAAAGCGAGATCGAGCGGCGCGAGGTAGAGGCCAGATTGAAGCTCCTCCAGGCGCAGATCGAGCCGCATTTTCTGTTCAACACCCTCGCCAATGTGGGCAGTCTGATCGATTCCGATCCCGTGCTCGCGAGGCACCTGCTCGACCGGTTGAACGACTGGCTGCGGGCCGCGCTGGCGCGTACGCGCAGCGAAAGGACCACATTGGGGGACGAACTGGACATGCTGGAAAATTATCTGGAAATCATGAAGGTGCGTTTCGGCGAACGGCTTTCCTGGAAAATCGGGGCCGGCGCATCCGCTCGCGAGGCGAAATTTCCGCCCATGCTGTTGCAGCCGCTCGTGGAGAACGCGGTCCGGCATTGCATCGAACCGAAACTGGAGGGCGGGAGTCTGCTGATTTCGGCGCACAGGACGGGCGGGCGGCTGTCCGTTTCGGTTCGCGACGACGGCCCCGGGTAGGGGGGGAAATCCGGATGGAACCGGCCTCGCCAACGTGAAGGCGAGGCTTGCCGCGATCTACGGGGAAGCCGGCAGGCTGATTCTCGAAAGCGATGAGGGGGGCGTCGCGATCCTGGAGGTTCCGGTATGAAGGCGCTGATCGCGGAAGACGAAATCCATCTCGCCGAAGACCTGAGGCGGCGCCTCTCGCTGCTCTGGCCGGAACTCGAAATCGCTGCCGTCGTCCACGACGGGGAGGCGGCAGCCGATGCGCTTTCCAGGATTGCGCCGGACATCGCCTTTCTCGACATCCGCATGCCCGGGATGGGCGGTCTCGACGCCGCACGGTTTGCGCCTTCTGCGTGCCGGGTGGTGTTCGTCACCGCTTATGGAGACCATGCGGTGGCGGCTTTCGAGCAGGCAGCGGCGGATTATCTGCTGAAACCGGTATCGGAGGAGCGGCTCGCGCGAGCGGTCGCGCGCCTCAAGTGCCGGGATGCGCCCGAATTGTTGCTCTCCAAATTGCAGCAGCTCCTGGCCCGGAAGGAGGAACCGCTTCGTCTGCTGCGTGCCCAGGTCGGGCAGGAAGTGCGGCTCATCGATGTGGGGGAAGTCTGTTATCTCCAGTCCCTGGACAAATACACCGCGGTTTTCACCAGGGAATCCGAACTGTTGCTGCGAACGCCGCTCCGGGAACTTTCAACAAGGCTCGATCCGGGCGAATTCTGGCAGGTGCATCGCGGCATCGTGGTGAACGCGAGGCAGGTGATCGCAGCGCATCACGATCCATCCGGCAAGATCACGCTCACCCTGCGTGACCGCCCCGAGAAAATCGCCGTGAGCCGCAGCCATGCCTATCTATTCCGGCAGATGTGAGGAGAGGCGATCGCAAAGTGCCCTTTGCGTCATTTCCCTGTAAAATTCCGGACAGGAAATGACCTGGCGAAAGCGATGGAGAACGGTTCGGGCAAAAGCGGCTGGAAGTGGATGCGGGCCTATCCGTGGCAAGCGAATGCGGCATTCTCGATCGCGGTATTCATCCTTTTCTGGTGGGCTCTGCCCGCCCTTCTGGAGAAGGAGCCGCATGCGGATGGGTTCGACGCTGCATCCCGGATCCTCGCATTCCTGCTCGCCGCTCCGTTCGCGATCGCCTCCCTCGCCGGTGCGACGGCGAGGCTCATCCGTCTGATCCATCCCTCGATTGCTCCTGCCGATTCCTCCTGGAGAGGGAAGGAACTGAAGGAAAGTCTTTCCCCCGGAACCGAAACGGAACATGCCTGCAGGCCGACACAATGGTCCATCGAATTGCTGCAGACCATAGAATGGAAACGGTTCGAGGAACTTTGCGCAGAGATCTACAAGCTGCGGGGATTCCGGGCTGAGACGCAGCCACTGGGTGAAGAGAATGTCGCAGACATTCGCCTCTACCGGGGGGAGGCGGCAAGACCCGAAGCCTTCGTGCTTTGCAGGAGCAGGGCGCCGGTGGGCGTGAGGCAGATCGAGGAATTCATCGAGGTGCTGGTCGGGAACAGGATCATGCGCGGTATCTTCATCACGGTCAACGGCTACACCATGGAGGCCGAAAAATATGCGAAGGATTATCCGATCACGCTGATTACCGGGGAAGCCATGCTCGCCGACATTTTCCACATGCCTGAAGAAGCGAAAAGAAGGCTGCTTGAGTTCGCCACAAGGGGGGACTATGTCTCTCCGACCTGCCCGTCCTGCGGCGCGAAGATGAAGAGAAAGACGGGCAGGCAGGGGATGTACTGGGGATGCGGGAAGTGTTCCTACACAGAGAAGATCTGAATTTCCTGGATCAGCGGTTTTTTTTGAATTTCCACCCGGAAAGCGTTTCTGCCGGCATCGGCGAAGCGATGCCGTAACCCTGTCCGACCCTGCACCCCATCCTGACGAGGGTTCGGTAATGCTCCTTCGATTCGATTCCTTCTGCGACGATTTCCCTGCCGAAGGAGCGTGCCAGCGCGATGATGCCCTGCACGATGGCGAGATCCCCCTTGTCTTCCAGCATGTCGCGAACGAAGGACTGGTCTATCTTCAGCACGTCGACCGGAAGATGGCTCAGATAAAAGAGGGAGGAATAGCCGGTTCCGAAGTCGTCCAGCGCGAATTTCACGCCCAGCTTCCGGCAGTTCTCCATGATTTCGCGGACGGATTCGACATCCTTCAGTTCGATGGTTTCCTGCACTTCGATCTGGAACTTGCCGCGGGGAAGATCGGGATAAAGGGAGAGTTTTTGCCCCAGCATTTCCGCGAAACCCGTCGATTCCAGATGGTGGGCCGAGAGGTTGACGCTCACCTCGATGTCCAGCCCCTCCTTCCGCCATTCCCGGAGCCGGGATAGTGCGGTTTCGATGACCCATTCCCCGATACTCGAATCGAGTGCGGTGTTCTGCACCGCATGCAGGAAATCTCCAGGCAAAAGCAGTCCTCTTTCTGGATGGCGCCAGCGGATCAACGCCTCCGCGCCGACCAGTTTTTTCGATTTCAGGTCGATTTTCGGCTGGTAATGGAGTTCGAATTGCCCGGATTCCAGTGCATGGTGGATGCTCGAAAGGAATTCGTTGTAGCTCTTCGCGCGCTCGTCGAGAGAGGGATCGTAGATGTTGTAGCGGTGCTTTCCTGACCGCTTCGCCGTGTACATGGCCTGGTCGGCATGGCGCAGCAGTGTGTCCGGGTCTTCTTCTTCCAGGGGATAAAGGCTCACTCCGATGCTTGCTCCGACCGTCACCATCCTGCCCTTGACCGTGATCGGCATGGAGATCGCGCCGAGCAGCCTCTCCAGGGAAATGGTGCATTCCTCGATTTGGTCGAGGCCGAGCAGCAGGATGACGAATTCATCCCCTCCGAGGCGGGCCACGGTGTCGCTACCGCGAATGGTCTCCGAGATGCGGCGTGCGACTTCGATCAGCACGATGTCCCCCGCATCGTGGCCGAGCGAATCGTTTATGGACTTGAAGCCGTCCAGATCGAGATAACACACCGCCATCATGTTCTTTTCCCTGCGGGTCTGGGAGAAGGATTGCTTCATCCTGTCCGCGAGCATGGCCCGGTTGGGGATCCCGGTCAGCGCATCGTAACGGGCCGCCCGGCTCAGTTCCGCTTCATAGGCTTTGATGTGGCTGATGTCGGAAAAGATCGCGACATGGCGGCGAACCTTTCCCTGTTCGTCCCGGATGACGGAAATGGAAAGCAGTTCGGCATAGATTTCGCCTGATTTGCGCCGGTTCCAGATTTCTCCGCGCCACGCTCCGCGTTCGGCCAGTTCGCGCCACATGGACTTGTAGAAGGGGCTGTCCTGTCGGCCCGAGGAGAGCAGTTTCGGATTCCTGCCGATCACTTCCTCCCTACGGTAGCCGGTGATGCGGGTGAAGGCCTGATTCACGTCGGTGATGAGGTTGTCCGCGTCGGTAATGAGGATGGCTTCCTGGCTGTTGTCGAAAACGCTCGCCGTGATGCGCAACCCTTCTTCGGCCAAGCGGCGATCGGTGATGTCTTCGACGATGGACCAGATGTACGGCCGACCGTCGCTGCCGTGGATCAGCGCCCCGCTCAGCCTGAGCGGAACCCTTCTTCCGTCCTTGCGGATGTATTCCTTCTCGTATGGGCCGTAATTTCCACGAGTCCGGAGCAATTCGAGTTGCTCCGCCTCCTTTTCCTCATATTCGCGCGGAGTCAGTTTCCAGTAATCGAGACCGGCGAGTTCTTCTGCGGAATAACCGCAGATATTCCGGAATGCGTCGTTGAATTCCAGGTAATGACCTTCCATGTCGGTCAGCGCGATCCCCATCGGAGAAAGCCGATACAGTCCTTCCAGCCTGACATGGCTGTCGTGCAGTGCAGCCTCGGTTTCGATGCGCTTGGTGATGTCCCGGGAGAGCATCATGAAATGCCTGCTCCGCGAATCGGTCGCTTTTTTCGACGCTGTGGAAAGCTCGAACCATTTCCTGCCTCGCGGAAGGTCGAGCCGGAAGACCTGTCCGTGCGAATAGCCTGTTTCGCCCGCTTCGCGCAAAGCATTCATGACGACTGCGGCGGCCTCCCCGGGCAGCATTTCATGCACGGTTCTGCCGATCAGGGCGGCTTGCTGCGCTGCGAGCAGGTCCGGTGCATGTGCCCATACCGCGTGATAGCGGCCTTCCTCGTCGAGATCGAAAAGCAGGTCCGGGATGGCCTGCAGCGTCGCCGACAATTCCTCGTTCAGCTCCCGGATGGCCTGCTCTGCCTTTTCCCGTTCGGTGATGTTGCGTGCGATGCCCAGCACTCCGAGCAGCCGGCCACTCCTGTCGTACATGGGCGTCTTCAGGGTTTCCACCAGCTCGCGGTGGCCGTCCGAGGCGAAGGTCAGCCACTCCTCGTTGACGTTGGGTTTTCCTGCGGCGATGGCTTCCCTGTCGTGTTCGCGGAATGAGTCGGCCACTTCCCTTGCGACGAAATCGTAGTCGGTCTTTCCAACGATCTCCCGCTCGCTCCTCCCGTAAAGGCTTTCGAAACGGGTGTTGCAGGTGAGGTAGATTCCTTCCGGGTCCTTGAGCCAGATCGGGTCCGGCAGGGTGTTGACGAGCGTGCGAAGGAAATGATCGCCCAGTGCTTCGGGATGGCCGGCCAGGGTGGCGTACTGGTTCCCGATTCCGTCTTGCGCGGGAGGGGTTGCGACATCGGTCTTGGCGATGTCGGCGAGTGACTCGCCCGTTTCCTTTTTTCCAGGAGCCATTTGCCAGGCCATTCAGGGTCGAAACTGATTTCAGTGTAGCATTTCCCGATCGGGAAGTCAGTGCGGCGAGGAACGGCCTTGCGGGGAGACGGTCACCGTGCAGGTCATTCCGGCGACCAGATCGGCATCCGCAGGAATTGCGTCCAGGCGGATCCGCACCGGGATGCGCTGGGCGAGGCGCACCCAGTTGAAGCTCGGATTGACGTTGGCGAGCAGCCTGGAATCGGACGGATTGTCGCGGTCCGAGATGCCGTGCGCGATGCTTTCCACATGCCCTGAAAGGGTTTTCCCGGAGCCGAGCAGCCGGATTCTGGCAGGGTCCCCCGCCTTCAGGTGAGCGACCTTGTTTTCCTCGAAATAGCCATAAACCCAGAAGGAATTTCTGTCGATGACGGCGAGTTCTGCCGCACCGACATGGGCGAAATCTCCCGGGCGCACCAGCAGGTTCGAAACCCAGCCATCGACGGGGGAGCGCACTTCGGTTCTCGAAAGTTCGAGCTCCGCTTCCTCCAGTTTCGCCTTCGCGGCAAGATAGGCTGCGTTGGCGCCAGATGCGAGAAGTCCCGCGTTTTCACGTTCTTCCTGCGATACCACCCTGTCGTCGGCGAGCACCCGCCTCCTTGCCTCCCTTTGCTTCAGTTCCAGCTCGGCGTGTCTCGCCTGTACCTGCGCACGGGCTTCGGCCACCCTGTCCAGGTAATGTTCCGGATCGATCCTGAAGAGCAGGTCCCCTTTTTTCACATGCTGGTTGTCGCGGACGGCCACCTCCACCACCAGTCCCGAGACATCCGGAGCGATGTCGACCACGTCTGCACGGACCCTGCCGTCCCGGGTCCAGGGAGAATCCATGTAGCGGACCCACAGCAAACGTCCGAGCAGGATGGCAGCGAGGAAAATCACCGAAGTGATCGCGATCCTGGAAATCAGCCTGGTATTCATTTCAGTCCTTTCAGTAAATGCAAAGCCCGATCGAAAAGAAGAGGCAGAAGAAAAGGGATGCACGGAACAGCGCCGGATACCAGATCCTGCGGTAGAGCCCGGATTTCGCGAATGCCCTGTCCAGAAGGAGCATCAGGAGGCTCGCGACCAGGAATGCCGGTACCAGGGACGGCACGAGCGCATCGAACAGGGCGATTTCCTTCGGCATCATGGATTGTTCCTCGCGATCACGGATTCACCGTCGAGCAGCGCGGTTTTCAGCAGATGAAGGTGGATCTTCAGTTTTTTCTCCTTCCGGTTCTCAGCTTGAAGCCCCTGTTCCGCTTCCTCGATGGCGCGTATCGCGGCTTCCCGCCTGGCCCCGGAAGGGGAATCGAAAAGAGAGGCGAGCGCATCGAGCACCCCGGCTGTGGAATCGCCCGCATCCTCGCGCAGCGCGATCGCGGCATGGCCGATTTCGAGGGTGGAGAACAGCCATTCGACCACGATCCTGTCCTCCGGATCTGCGATCCGCCTCATGCTTCCTGCTCGTTGCACGAGATCCCTCGCGCCGATTTCGAGCTTTTCCCTCCTGAGTCCAAGCGGTTCCCGGCAGGCCTCGGCCACCAGTGCGCGCAGTGCCGAAGACGTGCGCCTTCTAGACCAGCCGCTTCCGGAAAGATCGATGAGGGAATAGAGCAGGCCGGAGAACAGGATCGCGATGAAGTCCGCGATGACGTCGTTGGCGAATGCTGCGGGATTTGCGCCATACCGGTTTCCGAAACCCAGGTGCATCAGGAGGACGATGAAGGTCCCGGCCCCTGTGACCGCCCGCTCCGGTTTCGCGGAGAGCCAGCCGGCGAGAGCGAGCCCTGGAGAGAGGGCGAGACAGAGCATGGGAAATCCATGCGCCCGGTCCAGGACGAAGAAGTTCATCCAGAAGGCGAGCGCGGCCCCGATCGAGGCACCGGTCAGGAACTGGCCGATGGTCCTGGCCGGAGCAGGGGATGTTGCGAAGAGCGTGCTCGAAATCACCCCGAGCGTGATGGCTTCGATCCCGGAGTCCCATTCGGTCAGGATCCAGATCATGGACATGATGGCGAGCATCAGCGCGCCGCGCGCGCCGGCAAGGGAGACTGCGAGCGGATCGAAGCGGACGCCCAGTGCGGGCGCATCCACTTCGTTTCTCTTCCTGGAGAGGGAGGCATAGGTTCTCGAATAGGCATGAAGTTCTTCGGCAAGTCTTGCGAGCAGTTGCGCTCCGGCATCGAAACCGGTCTTGTCAGGATCCGCATGACTCCTCGCGGCGGAAACCGATCCGGCGAGATTTTCGCGGAAATTCGCGATCTGCGCAGCCGCCCTGGCGGCCTCTTTTTCCATTTCGGCAGGCCTTCCTTCCAGGAGCAGCGCGGAGCCCAGTTCCCGGAAAATCCCTTCCAGGGCATCGGCTGTGGCATGGAATCCCCCCCTCCTTTGTCTGCGGAGCAGCTCTCCCAGGGAATGCAGGGTGGTCGAGGCCTCCATGAATTCCGCGTTCATCCTGCCGAGCCGCAGACGGTGGGATCTGGATTCGTCGCTTTCCAGCACGGAGGAGGCGCGGAATGCTTCCAGGCTGAACACATCCCCGGTGAGCCGCATCAGTTGCTCTTTCTGGTTCGATTCGCCCATCGAGGAGGCGCGGATCAGTCCGCTGAAGTCGGCAAAGCGCCTTCTCACCGAATCCAGCATCACCCCGCCGATCCTTTTCGGGAAAACCAGGTCGCTCACCAGGGTCGCGCAAAGCAGCCCGATCGCGATGCCGGAGATCCTGTCCATGGCGATTTCGAAGGCGCTCCCGGGATGCAAGGTGGCGGGCAGCCCGACGATGCAGAGGGTGTATCCTGCGAGCACGAAGGCATAGGACTGGTGGTTGCGGAAAATCACCGAACCTGCCGTGCACAGTCCGATCCAGATCGCCATGCAGACGAGGAAGGGGATTCTCTCCTGGGCGAAAAGGGCGACCAGCAACAGGGAAGCCGCGATGCCCGCCGCAGTGCCGATCATCCGGTAGTAGCTTTTCGCCAGCACCATGCCGGAATGGGCCTGCATGACGATGGCGACTGTTATCATCGCGGTTCTGGGCTGATCGATGTCGAAAAGAAGGGAAACCCACAGGGAGAGGAGGCTTGCCAGAAGGATTTTCAGGACATGGGCGAGGGTGGGCGCATCTTTCCTGGACCATTCCCGCAAGAGATCGATCATTTCGTTCCTCCTCCCAGGGCGAGCATCAAACCTGCATGGGCCTCCAGCCTTTTCTCGCGGATTCGTGCAAGCGTTCCTTCCGCCTTCAGGACCTTTGCTTCGGTTTCGAGGACCCGGCGGTATTCCGAAAGCCCTGCGCGATAGGACTTGATTGCCAGTTCATGGTCGTCCTTCGCGATTCCCAGGGAATCGGCGGCTTCCCTTTCGCGCGCTGTCTCGATGCGAAATGCGACCAGAT
>JAJZTT010000230.1 GCA_021848705.1 Pseudomonadota bacterium | reverse complement strand
TTCCGCCACTTCGTCCCTTTCGATGAGACGGATCGCCCTCAGCACGTCGAGCTTGCGGTTCCGGATATCGTCGGCCTCGTAGGCGACGGGGGGTTCCATGGCGACGAGGCAGAGAAGCTGGATGAGGTGGTTCTGCACCATGTCCCTGAGCGCGCCGGCCTTCTCGTAATATCCTCCCCGGTGTTCCACGCCAAGGGTTTCGGCAACGGTGATGGCGACATGATCGATATAGCTGCGGTTCCATACCGGCTCGAACATCGGATTGGCAAAGCGCAATGCCAGGATGTTCTGCACCGTCTCCTTGCCGAGGAAATGGTCGATCCTGAAGATCTGCCGCTCCTCGAAATATTTGGAAAGGATGTCGTTGATTTGCCGGAATGAATCGAGATCGTGCCCGAGCGGTTTTTCCACCACGATCCTCGCCCTTTCCCGGTTTGCGGCCAACCCACAGGCGCCGAGGCCGGACGTGACCGGACCGAAGAGCGAGGGGGGAATGGCGAGATAATGGATCTGTTCGGCCTGCTCGCCCCATGCCCTTTCGCACTCTGCGAGCATTTCCGAGATTTTGCCGAAGCTGTCCGGATTCGTGATGTCGACGGAAAGAGGCCTGATCTTGTTGCAAAATGCCGTCCAGGGCCCGTCGACCGGTGCTCCTCGCCGCGAATGCCTGGCAATGCAGTCGCGGTAGTCGGGCTGTGCGCTCGCGTCGAACCGGTCGACCGCCAGCAGCAGGAAATTTTCCGGAAGATGCCCATCCAGATGCAGGTTGTAAAGGGCCGGAACGATCAGCCTGCAGGAAAGGTCTCCTCCCGCCCCGAACAAAACGAAAATCGTGCTCTTCATGAAATTCTCCATTTTGGGCATAAGGATTGGATGCGATCGGCGCGGTTTGGTTCTGCGAAGCGGGTTTTTGCCGATATGCCCGGGTTGCGAGGGCATGGGAGGATTACTCATCGGGACAGGCCGGCTCTACGGGTTGATTCAGGAGACGGAAAAAACTTCCCGGCGTCGCCTGACTATATCCACAAGGGAACCTGGAGCGTATGATTGATTCATGAGCCCGACAGTTTTTCGTGAAGGCGGTTTTCGTTTCCACTTCTTCCCGCGTGAGGGGAAGAGGGTGCATGTTCAAGGACAGAACGGCGAAGCAAAGTTCTGGCTCGAACCGGCCATCGATCTGGCCCAGTTCACCGGACTTTCTCCGCGAGAAATCAACGATGCCCGACGTCTTGTTCAGGAGCATGAGAATGACATCCGTAGCGCTTGGCATAAGCACTTCCCCAGTTGAAGTCACCAACATCTCACAGCACGGCTTCTGGCTGTTACTGGAAGGGGAAGAACTTTTCCTACCCTTTGCCGAGTTCCCATGGTTCAGGGATGCTGTGGTCGGGAAGATTCTTCATGTCGAACTTCCCTCGTCAGGCCATCTTTACTGGCCGGAACTGGATATCGATCTGGCAGTCGAATCCATCCGCCACCCGGAGATGTTCCCATTGGTGAGCCGGGCCGGTGCCCAAGGTTGCCACGAAAGCCAGACTTGATCTTCCCATACGCAACAATCTGATTTCCTGGATTTAAAGCATTGCCTAAACAATATGTTGCGATTGACTTTTGCGTTCGCAAGCTTGCAATTTTCAGGGATATGCGGTCCAGTCGCCGTACGATCTCCTTCCGGGCTTCAAAGGCGGCCACACATGACACAAGGCCCGTTTCGCGGCAAAATATCCGTCATTTCGCATATCAGAACTAGACAAGCGCCGCATGCCAACGTTAAGCTGGGTCGGAAAAGACAAGGTCATCAACCATCACCACGAGGTTTCGTTTCGCGTGCTCAGGCAGCGGAGCCGTTTCGACGCGCCTGAAGGCTCGCCCGCAAACAGCACCGCCAACCGCATCATCCACGGCGACAACCTGGAAGCCCTGAAGAGCCTGCTGCCCGAGTTCGAAGGTCGGGTGAATTGCATCTACATCGACCCGCCCTACAATACCGGCAACGAAAGCTGGGTTTACAACGACAACGTCAACGATCCGAAGCTGAAGAAATGGCTGGGGCAAGTCGTCGGGAAGGAAGGAGAAGATCTTTCCCGGCACGACAAATGGCTTTGCATGATGTATCCACGGCTGAAACTCCTTCATCGGCTTCTGGCCGAAGATGGTGCGATATTCGTGTCCATCGACGACAACGAGGTTGGACACCTGCGCCCTTTGATGGATGAGATATTTGGATTTGGAAACTTCGTAACGACCATCATTTGGGAGAAAGCTGACTCTCCACGGAATTCGGCGAGACAGTTTTCGACGGATCACGACTACATATTGGTTTACTCCAAACAGACGGACTGGATTCCTGCCAGGCTTGCCCGAACAGAAGAAGCTAATTCGATATACCAGAATCCTGATAACGATCCCAGAGGTGATTGGATTCCGGGAGATCCCTATGCTAATAAACCATATTCAAAAGGACTTTTTTCGATAACAGGTCCGACTGGTCGTCAATTTTCCCCACCGCCCGGTAGATTTTGGCGAGTCTCCGAAGAAACGTTAAGAGAGTTAGATCTTGATGGGCGGATTTGGTGGGGTCCCACTGGCGATGCTCGCCCGAGCATCAAGAGGTACGTGAATGAGGTTGCCGATCTCGTGCCGCGGACGCTTTGGAAGAAAGAAATTGTAGGGAGCAATCGATCTTCCAAAAATGAGATGCGGGCTATCTTCCCTGACAGTACATCCTTTGATACGCCAAAGCCAATCTCGCTAGTGGAACGTATTCTTCAGATTGCCATTTCAAATAATGACATTGTCTTGGATTCCTTCGCAGGCTCCGGAACCACCGCTCATGCCGTCCTGAAACTCAACGCCCAGGATGGCGGAAACCGCCGCTTCATCCTGGTCGAGACGATGGACTACGCAGAGACCATCACGGCGGAACGGGTGCGCCGGGTGATTTCCGGCTACGGTGAGGAAAACAAAAAAGTTGCAGGTCTTGGCGGCGGCTTCGATTACTACACGATCGGGGAACCCATTTTCCTTGAAAACGAAATGCTCAACGAAGCGGCTGGAGTCGAAGCCATCCGCTCTTATGTCGCCTACAGCGAAGGCATTCCCGACGAAGAACGGACGAGCATGGAGAACCCTTATACTCCATACCTTCTCGGGCTCAACCGTCAAACCGCATGGATTTTCAACTATGAACCCGAAAAAGCGACCAGTCTCGATCTGGAATTTCTGTCGACCCTGAAATTCGGCGAAGCCAAACCGGGCGCCGCAATCATCTACGCCGACCGCTGCCTG
>JAJZTT010000036.1 GCA_021848705.1 Pseudomonadota bacterium | reverse complement strand
CTCCGTGGCGCCTGCGTTTTTCCCATCCCTGCGCACCCGGTGCAGATCAGGATGGCGGCCATCATGATCCCTGCCTTTTTCATCCAACCCCCGCCCTAAAATGTATGGCTGATTATAACCTGCTCGCCGGGCTTTGTTTCAACTGTTTGGGAATGGCTGGGCAAGGTGGTGTTCCTGACCTCGATTTCATGATGCCCTGGCTTGATATGGATGGATTTGAGCGGCGGGCTCGCGCCACGTTTCGAACCGTCCACGTAGACTTCGCCCCAGGGCATGATCTTGAAAATCAGCGTCGAATTTTCGACGGGAGCGATTTCGGCTGTTTCCTTTTTCCTGGCATCATGCCGCTGTTTTGCCGCCTTCTTCACGGGCTCGGGCGCCTTTTCGACTGGAGCAGGCGCCGATTTTTGCAATGCTGCAAGCGGTACTGGCGCGGACTGGACTGCAATCCGGGCTGGTTCCGGTTTCTCGGCGAGTGGAGGGGATGGGGCCATTTCCCTGGGCGCCTCGTGAGCGGTCATCTTTACGATCACTGCGACCAGGATCGCGAGGATGGTCGAGGCGGGAAACACGCGCCTGACAAGGATGTTGCGATCGTTCCACCAGACTTGCCTTGACGCGGGCTGCGCGGTGCCATCGGCATGCTTGAACGAGGCTTTCATCGCGTCGTCCTGCCTCGCCTCGCTTTTCACCGCATAGATCTCGTGCTCGCGGATATGCTTGTCGGTGCGGGATCCCTCATATTCGAAGAGCTTTGCATACTCGTCCGTCACGCAGGAAATGACGTCGTAGAAGGAACGTGAAACCAGGATCTGATTTGGCTTGGCGAAATTCATCACCCTCTGCGCCACGTTGATGCCGTCGCCGATGATGTTGGGTTGCTTGTTGATGTCCTGCACCAGCCTCACCGGACCAAGGTTGATGCCGATCCTCACGAAAAAGGGCATGTCCCTTTCGCTGATGACCGCATCCCGGAGCTTTATCGCAGTGAGCAATGCGTCTTCCGGGTCGCCCAGAAAGCTGATGGCTGCACCGTCTCCTGTGTCGAGAATGATCCTGTCGGTGAGGTGCACGTTGCGGATCGCGACCGAAATGAGGGCGTTGAACTGGTTCTTGAGCTTGATCTGCTCCGCAACCGATCTCTTGGAGTATTCGACGATGTCGAGAAATACCACGCTGCAAATCGTAGTCCTGTTCACCGCCTGCTGCATTTTTTGCTACCTGTGTATTCCATAAGGGTTGCCATGCGGTCCGTTCTGGTATATTCTTCGCAATCTTCTTGCAGGAGAGTTGGCCGAGTGGTTTAAGGCGCACGCCTGGAAAGCGTGTTGAGGCGTAAGTCTCTCGGGGGTTCGAATCCCCCACTCTCCGCCATGCCGTTTGTTTTCATCGAGTTGTCCACTGCAGCGAATCTTCGTTCAAATGATGTTCGGGCCGTTCGGGCAATGAGACATCATACCGAATTTGACCGCGCCTCGCCATGGAATTTACTTTTCGACGATCATTCCTGTCCATCCCTGACCCTCTCCCGGACATAGCCGATATGGCCGCGCAATTCGTAAAACAGGTTTCCGGTGGATGCCGGGACCGTGATCCTGTTCACCGATTCCTCGATGCTGTCGATATGTTTGAGGATCTCCTCGCGTCTTTCCGGACTGGCCTGCGAGGCCTCCCTTTCGACTTCCAGCAGCGCCCGGTACCATCGGTAGATGCGTGATTCGATTCTCCACCGATAGATGGTCGGGGCGAACTTCAATGCGGGTACCAGGAGCAGTAGGAGGGGGAGCAGAAGTGCCAGGACTCTCGCGATATAGCTTGCCACCCAGAAAGGGAAGGTCCGGTAAAGGAAGCTCTTTCCGGTCGAGTAATATCGGAGCGCATCCGGGCTGATGGGAAATTCGTGCTCGATCGGGGCGGGGAATTCCCCCTGTTTCTGGAACAACCCGGCCCTGCCGTGTATTTGCCGGGCGGCTTCCAGCAGCAGGTCGGAAAGCGCGGGATGCAACGACTTTTTTGCGACGAGTTCCACGGTCGGACCGACGAGCAGGATGTCGTCGGGGGGGATGTCCTTGCCAAGATCGAGCGATCCGCGGGGAAGTTCCAGCTTGTTGAGATAGCGGATCCTGCGGGTGTAGCCGTCGGCCTGCACGAAACTGAAAAGATGAATGCCCTGCGTGTGCAGCAGCTTTCTGAGTACATCCAGCGGAGCGGATTCCCCCATGAGGAAAATTGCGTCCACCCTGTTTTCAAGCAATTCCTTCGCCGCATCTCCGGGTGGGATGGCGATGGTGCCGTCGCCAGACCTGAATCCGTTCGCCTTCAGAAGAGCGCGGGCGAGGACCTGGGTGCCGCTGCCATCCTCTCCGATGTCGATCCTTTTTCCGATGAAGTCCGAAAGCAGATCGACCTTGTTTCCCCGGTAGAAGATCATGAGAGGCTGGTAGGAAATGCTGCCGAGGGAATAAAGGTTTTCCACTTCATCCTTTCCCGCTTCTCCTCCCAGGACGAATCCGACTTCGATTTTGGATTTCGGATCCGAGAGCCTCCGGAAGTTGTCGATCGAGCCTTCGGTGGCCACGACCTTGACGGTGACTCCCTGTTTTTCCAGGATCAGCCGGTATCTTTCGGCAATTTTCCAGAAAATGCTGCCTTTCGGGCCGCTTGCGAGGGTGATGGTGTCGGGAGTGGCTGAGCTCATGAACACCAGTGCTGCGACGCTCATCACAACGCCGATCACGACGATCGCGAGAATGGATAGGACGAGCCCCTTTCCGAACAGTGCTTCGATTCTGGCCAGCGTTCTGGCAAGATGAATACGCGGGGACATCCCTGCTTCCCTCCGAAGTGGATTGGTCTCGATTGCGACCTGTTGAGCATAGCACGCTCCGGGTGAATTCATGAGAATCCGGGGCGACGCGGCGGTTTTGCAGCTATACTGGACATCAATTTTCGTATCCACCGATCATGGCCGAAAGACTCGAAAATAACGCCATAGAGGTCGGGCGCTCTCTTGGGCGGCTCGATGCGGCAGGCGAGGCGGGATGGCTCGAGGTCATCCACAGGATGGAGGAGGTCTACAACGACGTCCTGCGCTATC
This sequence comes from Pseudomonadota bacterium, assembly GCA_021848705.1. Lineage (GTDB taxonomy): Bacteria > Pseudomonadota > Gammaproteobacteria > Burkholderiales > JABEVD01 > JABEVD01. Next base: position 14,648 of record JAJZTT010000036.1, on the reverse strand, counting down.
AGGTCGAACTCGAGCAGAAGAATGCCGCGCTGGAAGAGGCGCAGCAGTTCATCCTGAGCGTGCTCTCGGCCATGTCCGACATTCTCGTCGTCTGTGACCGGCACGGCAGGGTGGAGGAAGTGAACCGGGCCATGCTCGAACTTCTGGGGCGCGCCCGCGAGGAAATCGTGGGTCTGGAGCTGATGGCGCTGCTCGGCACGGATGGCAAATCGTTTTCTTCCATGCTGCGCGAACGCTCCGTTCAAGACTGCGAAGTTCGCTTTTTGGCAAGGGATGGAGCGGAGGTTCCGGTGGCCTTCAATTGCACCCCTCGCTTCGACCCGCAGGGGCGTCAGGCCGGTGTGGTGCTGGTCGGCCGTCCGCTTGGCGAACTTCACAGGGCTTATCGGGAGCTCAATCGGGCGCACGAGGAACTGAAGCTTGCCCAGCAGCAACTGGTGCAATCGGAAAAAATGGCTTCCCTGGGTCGTCTCGTCGCCGGTGTCGCTCACGAGCTCAACAATCCCATCAGTTTCGTCCTTGGCAATGTGTATGCCATGCAGCGCTACCGCGAGCGCTTTGCCACCTATCTCGATGCGATCCATTCCGGTGCTTCTCCGGAAAAATGCCTGGAACTTCGTGAAAAACTCGGTATCGACAGGATTTTCGCCGATCTCGGGCCGCTCATCGAGGGAACGGTCGAGGGGGCAGAGAGAACGCGCGACATCGTTCAGGATCTACGTCGATTTTCTGCGATCGACAGGGAACAGGGTAGGGAATTCGATCTTTCCGAAGTCGTTAAAAGCGCGGTTCATTGGGCGACTCGCGATGCGAAATCGCGCATGGAGGTGACATTGGACCTTCCTGAAGAAATGAAGATGCTGGGTACCCAGGGGCAGATCCATCAGGTTCTGGTGAACCTCGTCCAGAATGCTCTGGATGCGACGGAAGGGCAGTCTTCGCCTCATCTTTTCATTTCCGGGAAGCTCGAGAAAGGGAGGTGGGTTCTCGAATTTCGCGACAATGGGCCGGGGATGGAGCCTGCGATGCTCGGCAGGATTTTCGATCCATTCTATACGACGAAGCCTGTCGGAAAGGGCGTTGGGTTGGGTCTTTCCATCAGCTTCAGCATCGTCGAGCGTCATGGCGGAAATCTTGTCGCGCAGAACCATCCGGAGGGTGGTGCGCTTTTCATTCTTTCGCTTCCGGCAAGATAGATGGAAACCACGTTTTCGTGCCGGAAACATGGTTTCCATGAGATGCTTTCCGCCCCGATTGACAATTGACTGAATCCAAAGACTTTCGCTGTTCCTGTCTGCATGGCATGGAAATTGTTGTGGATGGTTATCCAGTTCACAGGAAACCGGCGCCATGCAAGAGCTCGAAACCTTCTACGATGTCATGCGGCGACAGGGCATCAGTCGACGCAGCTTCCTCAAATTCTGCAGCCTGACCGCGGCAGCACTCGGGCTGTCCCCGACCTTCGCGGGAAAAATCGCCTATGCGATGGAATCGAAGCCGAGGACGCCCGTCCTCTGGCTTCACGGTCTCGAATGCACCTGTTGCTCGGAATCTTTCATCCGCTCGGCCCATCCGCTTGCCAAGGATGTCGTTCTCTCGATGATCTCGCTCGATTACGACGACACCCTGATGGTCTCTGCAGGACACCAGGCCGAAGCCATCCTCGACGAGATCACCGCGAAATACAAGGGAAACTACATCCTCGCTTGCGAAGGCAATCCGCCCTTGAACCAGGACGGAATGAGCTGCATTATTGCCGGCAGACCCTATCTCGAACAACTGAAGCGGGTTGCGAAAGACTGCAAGGCGATCATCTCCTGGGGTTCCTGCGCTTCCTGGGGATGCGTGCAGGCTGCAAAACCCAACCCGACCCAGGCCGTACCCATCCACAAGGTGATTACCGACAAGCCCATCATCAAGGTGCCGGGCTGCCCTCCGATCGCGGAGGTCATGACCGGCGTGATCGCCTACATGCTGACCTTCGAGCGCATTCCCGAACTCGACCGCCAGGGAAGGCCGAAGATGTTCTACAGCCAGCGGATCCACGACAAGTGCTACAGGAGGGCGCATTTCGACGCCGGACAGTTCGTCGAAGCCTGGGACGACGAATTTGCGCGCGAGGGATACTGCCTTTACAAGATGGGCTGCAAGGGGCCGACCACCTACAACGCCTGCTCGACGACTCGCTGGAACGACGGGACTTCCTTCCCGATCCAGTCCGGTCACGGCTGCATCGGCTGCTCCGAGGACGGTTTCTGGGACAAGGGCACCTTCTACGATCGTCTGACCACCATCCATCCTTTCGGGATCGAAGGCAATGCGGACAGGATAGGCGGCACGGTCGCAGGCGTGGTGGGCGCCACGGTCGCGGCGCATGCGGCGGCGAGCGCAATCAGGCGTGCAGGCCACAGGAACGATGATCAGGGAGGCAGGGAATAGTCATGGAAACGCAGGGTTTCAAGCTCGACGACAGCGGCAAGCGCTTGGTGGTGGATCCGGTCACGCGGATCGAGGGACACATGCGCGTCGAGGTCAATCTGAATGACAAAAACGTGATCACCAACGCGGTTTCCACCGGAACCATGTGGCGCGGACTGGAAGTGATCCTGAAGGGGCGCGATCCCAGGGATGCATGGGCCTTCACCGAGCGCATCTGCGGGGTCTGCACCGGAACGCATGCGCTCACTTCGGTGAGGGCGGTCGAGGATTCGCTCGGCATCCGCATTCCGGAAAACGCCAATTCCATTCGCAACATCATGCAGCTCACGCTGTATGCGCACGATCATCTCGTGCATTTCTATCATCTCCACGCGCTCGACTGGGTGGACGTGGTGAGCGCGCTCAAAGCCGATCCCAGGGCGACCTCGACCTTGGCCCAAAGCATTTCCTCCTGGCCGCTTTCTTCTCCCGGCTATTTTCGCGACATCCAGGCGCGTCTCAAAAAATTCGTCGAATCGGGCCAACTGGGCCCCTTCATGAATGGCTACTGGGGCAATTCCTCGTACCTGCTGCCGCCGGAAGCGAACCTGATGGCAGTCGCGCATTACCTGGAAGCGCTCGATTTCCAGAAGGAAATCGTAAAGATCCACACCATTTACGGCGGCAAGAACCCCCATCCAAACTGGCTGGTGGGCGGAGTTCCCTGTGCGATCAATCTGGACGGAAATCTTGCCGCTGGCGCCCCGGTCAACATGGAACGGCTCGACATGGTTTCCTCGATCATCGACCGGACCATCGACTTCATCGATCAGGTCTACATTCCCGACCTGCTCGCGATCGCCTCCTTCTACAAGAGCTGGAATTACGGCGGCGGCCTGTCGGGAAAAAGCATGCTCTCCTACGGAGACATCCCCGAGCACGCGAACGATTATTCCGCTTCCAGCCTGCTCCTGCCGCGCGGCGCGATCATCAACGGCGATCTTTCCCATGTCCACGAGGTCGACCTGAAGGATCCCGGGCAGATCCAGGAATTCGTCACGCATTCCTGGTACAGGTACCCGGACGAGAGCCGCGGGCTGCATCCCTGGGACGGCGTCACCGAGCCTCACTTCGAACTGGGCGGCAAGTCGAAGGGAACGAAGACCAATATCGAGCAGATCGACGAATCTGCGAAATATTCCTGGATCAAGGCGCCTCGCTGGCGCGGGCACGCCATGGAAGTCGGACCGCTCTCCCGCTATGTCATCGGCTATGCGCAGAACAACCCGGAATTCAAGGAGCCGGTCGACATGGTGCTCAAGAAGCTCGATCTTCCCGTCTCCGCGCTTTTCTCCACCCTGGGACGCACCGCGGCGCGGGGACTGGAATGCTCCTGGGCTGCGCACAAGATGCGCCACTTCCAGGACAAGCTCGTTGCCAACATCAAGGCGGGAGATACCGCGACTGCGAATGTCGACAAATGGGAGCCGAAGACCTGGCCCGCAGAATCGAAGGGGGTGGGATTCACCGAGGCGCCGCGCGGCGCTTTGGGTCACTGGGTGCGGATCAAGGAAGGGAAAATCGACAATTACCAGTGCGTCGTTCCCACCACCTGGAACGGCAGCCCGAGGGATCCCAAGGGACAGATCGGCGCATTCGAGGCTTCCCTTCTGAATACGCCGCTATCGAATGCCGAGCAGCCTCTGGAAATCCTGAGGACGCTGCACAGCTTCGACCCGTGCCTTGCCTGCTCGACCCACCTGATGAGTCCGGAAGGCCGGGAAATGACTTCGGTCAAGGTTCGCTGAAAAGGAGCCCGTCATGACGCAAACGAACAAGGTGGTTTACGTCTACGAAGCGCCGTTGCGCCTCTGGCACTGGACGAATGCGCTTTCCATTCTGGTGCTCGCCGCAACCGGGTATTTCATCGGCAGCCCGTTCCCCACCCAGCCGGGGGAAGCGAGTTCGAGCTTCCTGATGGGCTATATCCGCTTCGCGCATTTCGCTGCGGCCTACGTTTTTGCGATCGGTTTCGTCGGCCGCATCTACTGGGCGTTCGTCGGCAACCATCATGCCCGCCAGCTTTTCACCCTGCCGGTTTTTCGCGCCAGTTGGTGGAGCGAAGTGCTGTACGAGATCCGCTGGTATCTTTTCCTGGTGCGCGAGCCGAAGAAATATGTCGGCCACAATCCGCTTGCCCAGCTTTTCATGTTCCTGTTCGTCACTTTTGGATCGGTCTTCATGATCTTCACCGGTTTTGCCCTGTATTCGCAGGGAGAAGGATATGGCAGCTGGTCCGATCGACTGTTCGGCTGGGTGGTGCCGTTTTTCGGCCAGGGGCAGGACGTGCATACCTGGCATCACCTCGGCATGTGGTGGCTACTCACTTTCGTCATCATGCATGTCTATGTGGCAATCCGCGAAGACATCATGTCCCGCCAGAGCATCATCAGCACCATGGTGAGCGGCTATCGCATGTTCAAGGACGAAAAATGATCCTGGTGCTCGGAATCGGCAACCTGCTCTGGGCGGACGAGGGATTCGGCGTTCGCATGGTCGAGGCGCTCCATGAAGGCTGGACTTTTCCGGAAAACGTGGTGCTGATGGATGGGGGAACGCAGGGACTCTATCTTGTCCATCATGTTCAGGAAGCGGAAAAAATGCTGGTTTTCGACGCGGTCGATTACGGGCTCGAACCCGGCGAAATCAAGGCGGTTCGGAACGAGGAAGTGCCCAATTTCCTGCTCGCGAAGAAAATGAGTCTGCATCAGAACGGATTCCAGGAAGTGCTGGCAACCGCCAGGCTCACCGGAAAATATCCTGAAGAAATCCTGCTCGTCGGCGTGCAGCCCAAGGACATGGAAGATTACGGCGGAAGCCTCACGACGGTCGTGAAGGAGAGCATGGCAAAATGCCTGGAAATCGCGCTCGATGCGCTCGAAAATTGGGGCGTGAAGGGAACCCGCAGGGAGAGCCCGCTAGATTCGTCCGAATGCCTCAACATCGGCGGACTCGGAATCGAAGCCTACGAATCGGGACGCCCCGGGGCCGAGGATGCCTGCAGGATCGGGGATGCCCGCGTACTGTCCGGGGATGGACTCTGATGTGCATCGGCATCCCGATGAAAGTGTGCGCGCTGGAAGGAACTTTTGCGCTGTGCGAGGGGAGGGGGGAAGTGCGCCGCCTCGATACCCTGCTGGTCGGCAAGGTACAAATCGGCGACTGGTTGCTCGCCCATCTCGACTGGGCGCGTGAAATCATCGACGAGGATCGTGCTCTCATGGTGACTGAAGCGCTCGATGCGCTGGAAGTTGCGATGCGCGGTGGAGATGTTTCCGCGCTCTTCCCCGATCTGGGCGAGCCGCAACTTCCTGATTTTCTGAGGGGGAATCGATGAGTCCGCAAATTTCAAGGCTCAGGAAAAACTGCGTTGCCGTGATCGAAGGGGAGAATCCGGAGCCTGCCTACGGCACGCATGCCCTGTTCTTTCCAGGGGACTCGGTGCGTTATCCGGAGAGCCGGGATCTTGCCGTCATCCTCCCGGAGCTCGTCGAAAAATTCCAGGGACGCTTTTCCCTGGTGCTGGTCTGTGAATCGGCGGAAAAAAGGCTTCAGGCGAAATACGGTTTTTCCGCATGGCCCGCGACCGTATTCATCAGGGATGGAAAATACCTCGGTGCGCTCACGGGGCTTTGTGACTGGAGCGAATTTGTCGAAAAAATTTCGCTCATTCTGGATTCGAAGCCGGCCAGGCCCGTGATCCGGATCGTGGCAAACTGAAACAGGGAGGCAAAATGAAGCCGATCGGCATTCCGGTTAGGGCGTTTTCTCGCGAGGAGGATGAACTCGCTTATCTGCAGATGCCCAAGGACATGAACGTATATCGCTCCCCGATTCTTCCGGAACCGGAAGAAATGAGCGAAGGCGCGCGAGCCGTCCTGTTTTTCATCCTGGATTCACTACAGGGCAAATCGAATTCGCCGATCTCGCTCAATGCTCTTTCGGAAAAGGAAAGGGCGCAGGTCGGGCAGGTGCTCGGCGAGGGGGAAGTCAGCATCAGGATGGATGGGGTGAGCATCCAGGAATCCGTTCTCGCAGGCGTATGGCAGATCCGCGAGGGAGAAGATGTGCGAATCGAAGTGGGCCCCTTTCCTGAAGTCGTCGCAAGGCGGAGGAAGTCGGCAGCGTTTCGATTGCCCGCTTCGCATCCGGAAGGCGTCATGAATTCCCCTTCCGTGCTTGCCGAGATCGCTGCGAAATCGGTGGAGAAAAACCACGAACTTCATGTGGTGAACCTCTCGCTGCTGCCGATGAACCGGGCCGATATCGATCATCTCGACAATGTTCTGGGGCGCGGCGACATCGTGATCCTGTCTCGCGGCTACGGCAACTGCAGGATCGAGAGCACGGCGATGTCCAAGGTCTGGCGTGTGCGCTATTTCAATTCCCAGGATGCGCTCATACTCGACACCATCGAAGTGGTGGACATACCTGGCGTTGCGATGGCGGCACGGGAGGATCTCGAAGACAGCTGCGAGCGCCTGATTGAGATCATCGATTGGGTCGGCAATGACTGAGGAGACCATGGAATGCCGCATTTGCTGGCATGTCTACGATCCCGGGGAAGGCGACGATGTGTGGCAGATTCCGCCGGGAACGCCCTTCGATGCGCTACCCGAACACTGGCGCTGCCCGGTTTGCGACGCGGAAAAGTCGGGATTCCTGAGGGTTGTGGGCTGATGCGGGAGAAACTGGAAGCGGCTTTCAGGCAAATCCGCGAAACCAGGATGGCGGGTGTGATGCTGATGAACGACAGGCTTAGCGTCGAGGCGGTCGGTTTCAGGACCTGGCGAGGCAACCAGCTCGGCATCCTCGTCACGCCCTGGTTCATGAACCTGATGCTGTTGCCGGGCCTGGGAGAGCGGGTGAAATTTCCCTGCGGGGAGTTCGAATTTTTGCACGCCTACGAGCCCGCGGTCGGCCACTACCGTTTTTGCCCGATGTTTTCATTGATGAACGAGTTTGCCGACCAGGAAGCTGCAAGACAAACCGCGCTGGAGATATTGAAGCAGATCTTGGGCGCCGATTCCGGTGTTTCGAGACGGGATTTCCTGCTGGGGGCGTTCGGAAATGCAGGTCGAAGCTGAGATTTTCGTCGGGGTCACGACCGGGAACGGCGTCGTCGACAGGGTCGATGTGACATCGAAACGCAAGGTGGGGGCGAGTTCGCTCTTCATCGGAATGGAGCCGGAACGTGCGATCTCGTTCATTCCGATGCTCTACAGCGTCTGCGCCAGGGCGCAAACGGTGGCGGCGATGAAGGCGGTATCCCTCGCGCTGGGTCTCGATCCTTCGCGATCCAGGAAAATCCTCTGGCAGAGGAGCGTGCTGCTCGAGACCGCGATCGAGCATCTCTGGAAAATTCACATCGATTGGGCGGATTATCTGGGTATTTTCGGCGATCGTGCAGCATTTGCAATGATTCGCAAGGAAATCTCGGCGTCTTTCCCGGATCTTTACTGGGGTAATCCGGAAACTGTAGTCAATTTACCCGATATCGGAGGCATCGCCGCCAAACTACGCCAGCATCTCCGCGAGCATGTTTTCGGCGTATCTCCCGAAGAATTTCTGGCCATGGAAGACATCGGGGCACTTCCCGATTGCCCGGTATCGAGGCTGGTGTATCATTTGAAGGAAATCGGAGGCAGGGAGGGTTTTCATGCCCTTGCTGAAAATGCCGATTTCGCAAGCCTTCGTATGCGGCTCGATACCGAGCCCGGATTCGCGATGAGGCCCGATCTGCATGGGGCGCCTTGCGAGACCGGGCCGCTTGCGAGAATGCATTCCCATCCCATGGTCAAATGCATTGCGAACATCGTGCCTGCAAGGTTCGTCGCGAGAATGCTGGAGCTTGCCGGCCTGCCGGGAAGACTGGAGGAAGGGGGGGCGGGGCCCGATCATGTGGAATCCGCCCGTGGCGCACTGCTGCATTCGGTGCGGATCGAAGACGGGCGCATTTCCCGATACGGAATCCTCGCTCCGACGGAATGGAATTTCCATCCGCAAGGTGCGCTTGCCCGGGGGCTACTGGGGCTCGATGCCGGGGGCGATCTCGGGAAGATTGCGGAAGCGTTGATACTCTCGCTCGATCCATGCACGGGCTTCGAACTGAGGATAAATAATGCATGAAATGTCGCTGATGCAGGGCGTTCTCGATATCCTGAAGGATAATGCGAGAAGCGCAGGTTTTTCGAAAGTGAAAACGGTATGGCTCGAAATCGGCGCGCTCTCCGGGGTCGATCCGCATGCCATGACCTTTTGCTTCGACGTGGTGATGAAAAACACCCTGGCCGAAGATGCCAGGCTCGAAATCATCGATCAGCCGGGCATGGCATGGTGCATGAAATGCGGTAAAAGTGTGGTCATTTGCGCGAGATACGATCCATGTCCCGACTGCGGAAGCTTCCAGTTGCAGGTGACTGGCGGGACGGAAATGCGGGTGAAGGAACTGGAAGTCGAATAGGAGAATCCATGTGCACGGTATGCGGATGCAGTGAAAGGAAGCCTGACGGCAGGTACAGGGAAGTGAAGGGCGGGCTTCATTTCGGAATGGGGCATGCGGGCGTCCATGTCGCCGGAATGAGTCAGAGTCGCCTGGTCGCGGTGGAGCGCGACATTCTTTCGAAAAACGACGGTTATGCCGCAACCAACCGGCATTTTTTCTCGGAGAAGGGCATCCTGGCGCTGAACCTGGTCTCCAGCCCCGGTTCGGGCAAAACCACGCTGCTCACCCGAACCATCACCGAGCTTGCCGGCAAAATCCCGGTCTCCGTGATCGAGGGGGATCAACAAACCAGCCTCGATGCGGACAGGATCCGCGCGACCGGCGCGCCCGCCATCCAGATCAACACCGGAAAAGGCTGTCATCTCGATGCGCAGATGGTGGGCGATGCCCTGGAAAAGATGGCTCCCGAGCGGGGAAGTCTCATGCTCATCGAAAACGTGGGCAACCTAGTTTGTCCCGCTTCCTTCGATCTCGGGGAAGCCTGCAAGATTGCGATCCTGTCGGTCACCGAAGGGGAGGACAAGCCGCTGAAATACCCGGACATGTTCGCCGCTGCATCGATCATGATCCTGAACAAGATCGATCTTCTTCCTCACCTCGATTTCGACGTCGAAAAATGCAGCGAATATGCGAGAAGGGTGAATCCGGGAATCGAGATCATGATGCTTTCCGCGAAAACCGGAGAGGGATTCGGGCGGTGGCTTTCCTGGATCGGAGAGAACCTTCCGAAATGAATGCCCGCAGGCTCAGGGTTCACGGGCAGGTGCAGGGGGTGGGTTTTCGCCCCTTCGTCTGGCGCCTGGCAAGCGAACATTCGCTTGCCGGCTGGGTGAGAAACGACGGATCCGGCGTCGAAATCTCGGTGAGTGGGGAAGAGTCCGCAATGGACTCCTTCTTCGAACGGCTCACACTGGAAAGCCCGGCCTTATCCAGGATCGACCGCATCGAGTCCGATGAAGACTTTCCGGCTCCGGAAATGCAGGGCTTCAGCGTGCTTCCCAGCGGAAACAGCCCGATTGCGACCCATATTCCTCCCGACGTATCGGTCTGCGAAGAATGCCTTCATGAGCTTTTCGATCACCACTCACGTCGTTATCTTCATCCCTTCATCAACTGCACCCATTGCGGCCCGCGCTACACCCTGACGGACAGGCTTCCGTACGACAGGAAACATACCTCGATGGCGAAGTTCGCCATGTGCGAGCAATGCGCAGCCGAATACGAAGACCCTTCCGACCGGCGCTTTCACGCCCAGCCCACCTGCTGCCCGGAATGCGGGCCGAAGCTTTCCTTTCTGGACGATGAGGGCCGAGAGGTGCAGGGGGATGCGGTTCGAATTGCGCTCGAATGGATCGGGCAAGGGAAAATACTCGCGGTGAAGGGAGTGGGCGGATTCCATCTCGTTTGCGACGCGAAAAATCTTGAGGCGATTTCCCGTCTTCGTGCGGCGAAAAGCCGTGAAGAGAAGCCATTTGCGGTAATGTTCGCCAATTGCGCTTCCATTTCCAAATATGCGGAAATGTCGGCGAGTGAAAAAAGTCTTCTGGAATCCCGGGAGCGCCCGGTCGTTTTGCTCCGGAAAAAAAATGAATTGCCCGGGGTCGCCGATGATGTCGCCGAAATCGGCGCGATGCTCCCCTATGCGCCGCTTCATTACCTTCTTTTTCATGAGGCTGCAGGAAGGCCTTCCGGAACTTCGTGGCTCGATTCTCCACAGGAACTGGTCCTAGTTGCCACCAGCGCGAATTCCGGGGGGGAACCCATCGCCATTTCCAACGAGGAAGCGATGGCCATGGGAATCGCCGAGGGTTTCCTCCTGCACGACCGCGACATCCTGGTTCGGGCCGACGACAGCGTGATGAGAGTGAGCGGAAAATCTCCCGGTTTCTTGCGCAGGGGAAGGGGATATGTCCCGGTCCCCGTGAAGCTTCCGGCATCCGCCCCGGCGATCCTGGCGCTCGGCGGATTCTACAAGAATACCGTCTGCATCACCCGGGGCGACGAAGCCTTCGTCTCCCAGCATGTGGGCGACCTGGACAATGCTTCCTGTTGCGCGATGCTGGAGGAAACCGTTTTCCGCATGATCGATTTTCTGGGCGTCACCCCCGAATTCGTGGCATCCGACCTTCACCCCGATTTTCACGGCACCCGCTTCGCCCGGGAATTCGCATCGAGTCGCGGAATCCCGCATCTTGGCGTTCAGCACCATCATGCGCATGTCGCCGCCGTCATGGCAGAACACGGCCTGACAAGTCCTGCGATCGGGCTCGCCCTGGATGGCACGGGGCTCGGGAATGACGGCGGGTTGTGGGGAGGAGAGCTTCTTCTGGTCGGTCCGGAAGGATTTTCCAGGGCAGGGCATTTTCGCGAGCTTTCCCTTCCGGGCGGGGATCGCGCGTCACGAGAACCCTGGCGGATGGCGGCAAGTGCGCTGCATGCCTTGGGTAGGGAAGATCTCGTATCAGAAAGGTATGGAACTTCAGGGAAAGCGCTTTTTGGCATGATCGACAAGGGCCTCAATTCTCCGCAAACTTCCAGCGCCGGAAGGCTTTTCGATGCGGCTGCGGGATTGCTTGGCGTGTGCGAAAAAATGGGATACGAAGGGCAGGCCGCGATGAGGCTTCAAATGCTTGCCACCCTGCACGGGGAGATTCCTGCACTCGAGTCCGGGTTTTCGATTGAAAACGGGGTGCTGGATTTTTTGCCGCTTTTGTTCGTGCTTGCCATGGAAAAGGATGCGATGCGCGGGGCTGCGCTATTTCATTCCACGCTGATTGCCGCCCTTTCCGAATGGGTGCTGGCCGAGCGAAAAAAAACCGGAATTCATGATGTGGTATTTTCCGGGGGATGTTTTCTCAATACGGTATTGAGTTCCGGACTGAGGCGCCGCCTGATGGACTCCGGGATGAAGGTATTCGAGGCATCGAAACTGCCGCCCAACGACGGCGGAATCAGCCTCGGCCAGTGTTATGTCGTCATGCAAAAAGGAGTGGGTTCATGTGTCTAGCCGTTCCCGCCAGGGTATCGTCCTTACTGGAAAACAGCCGCGCGATGATCGATATCGGCGGGGTGGAGAAGGAAATCTCGCTCGAACTCGTCGACGACGTATCCGTGGGCGACTACGTGATCGTCCATGTCGGCTATGCGCTCTCCAGGCTCGACGAGGAAGAGGCGCTGAAAACCCTCGCGCTTTTCGCACAAATGGAGTCGCCATGATCCCCTATGTGGACGAATTCAGGGACGGCGAACTCGCAAGGTCTCTTGCCGGGAAAATCGCGAACGAAGTCGACCCGGCAAGAACCTACCGCTTCATGGAATTCTGCGGCGGCCATACCCATGCGATTTCCCGCTACGGCCTGGAGGATCTGCTGCCATCGAATATCGAGCTCATCCACGGTCCGGGATGCCCGGTCTGCGTGCTGCCAATCGGGCGCGTAGACGATGCGATTTCGCTCTCGAAACACGCGATCGTCGCGAGCTACGCCGACATGATGCGCGTTCCAGGATCGAATTCCATGAGCCTCATCAAGGCGAAGGCGGCAGGCGCGGACGTGCGCATGGTGTATTCGGCGAAGGATGCGATCGAAATCGCGAAAAAGAACCCGCATCGCGAAGTGGTTTTCTTCGCGATCGGATTCGAGACCACTACGCCGCCCACGGCACTGGTGGCAAGGGAAGCGAAGGCGTTGAAACTCGATAACTTTTCGATCTTCTGCAACCATGTTCTCACGCCGCCCGCGCTCTCCGGCATCCTCGATGCTCCCGGCGTGCCGCTCGAAGGCATCATCGGGCCATCGCACGTGAGCGCCGTGATCGGCTTGAAACCCTACGCCTATGTCGCGGAAAAACACCGCATCCCCATGGTGATCGCGGGATTCGAGCCGCTGGACGTGATGCAGTCCGTTCTCATGCTGGTCCGGCAGGTGAACCGGGGGGAAGCGAAAATCGACAACGAATACACGCGGGCGGTGACCCAGGAGGGCAACCTCAGGGCGCAAGCATTGATGGAAGAAGTTTTCGAATTGCGCGAGACTTTCGAATGGCGGGGCCTCGGGCATCTTCCGAAAAGCGCACGAAAGATGAAAGCCGAGTATGCGGATTTCGACGCGGAATTGCGTTTCGATATAAAAACCCGCCAGGTTTCCGACCACAAGGCCTGCGAGTGCGGCGCGATCCTGCGCGGACTCAAGCGCCCCCACGAATGCAGGGTTTTCGGCACCGCATGCACGCCGGACAATCCCCTGGGTTCTTGCATGGTTTCCAGCGAGGGCGCGTGCGCGGCACATTACAGTTTCGGCAGGTACAGGACGACATGAAGCGGAAATTTTATGCGAAACCGCTCGATATCCGGGGCGGACGGATCGACATGACCCACGGCAGCGGAGGAAGGGCGATGGCGCAGCTCGTCGAAGAGCTTTTCGTCGCTGCATTCGACAACGAATGGCTCGCCAAAATGAACGACCAGGCGATGTTCACGGTGGAGTCCGGGAAAATGGTGATGGCAACCGATGCCCATGTGGTCTCCCCGATCTTCTTTCCCGGAGGCGACATCGGAAGCCTTAGTGTGCACGGCACCATCAACGATGTGGCGATGTCGGGCGCTTGCCCTCGCTACCTTGCGGCGAGCTTTGTCCTGGAAGAGGGATTTCCCCTGGCCGACCTCGATCGCATCGTGAAATCGATGGCGAAAGCGTCCCGGGATGCGCAAGTGCCTATCATCACGGGCGACACCAAGGTGGTCGAGCGCGGCAAGGCGGACGGGATCTACATCACCACCACCGGGGTGGGCGTCGTGCCTCATGGGGTCGAGATTTCCGGTGACAGGGCGAGGGCGGGGGACGTCATCCTCGTGTCCGGCACCATGGGGGACCATGGCATCGCGGTGATGGCGAGCCGCGAAAATCTTACCTTCGCGACCGCGATCGAATCCGACACCGCTGCGCTCCACGAAATGGTCGCGAAAATGGTGGAAAAGGCACCCGGCATTCATGTGCTTCGGGACCCGACAAGAGGGGGGCTCGCGACGACCCTGAACGAGATCGCCCGCCAGTCCGGGGTCGGCATGCTGATCCGCGAGAAGGACATTCCGGTGAAGACCGAAGTGCTGGCCGCCTGCGAGCTGCTGGGGCTCGATCCGCTTTATGTCGCCAACGAAGGAAAGCTCGTCGCGATCTGCAGCGCGGCGGATGCGGTAACGATTCTTTCCATCATGAAGGAACATCCCTTGGGGGAAAATGCTGCGATCATCGGCGAGGTCCGCGAGGATCCGCACGCCTTCGTGCAGATGGAAACCGCATTCGGCGGCAGGCGCGTGGTAGACTGGCTGACGGGAGAACCACTGCCGAGAATCTGCTGATGCCGCCACTGCCCACGATATTGGTGATCGACGACGAGGTCCGCTCGCTCGAAGCGATCCGCCGCACGCTCGAAGAGGAATTCGAGGTGCTGACCGCGACTTCAGCTTCAGAGGCAGCGGAGATGCTCGAAAATTCCAGCGTGGAAGTGATTCTTTGCGATCAGCGCATGCCGGGGGAGACCGGCGTCACCTTTCTCGAACGGGTGAGGCGGGACCGCCCGGACGTGGTCCGCATCATTCTTTCCGGCTATACGGATACCGAAGACATCATCGACGGGGTGAACAAGGCCGGTATCTACCAGTACATCC
>JAJZTT010000229.1 GCA_021848705.1 Pseudomonadota bacterium | reverse complement strand
CTGGGAAAGCAGCAGGGAGGCAAGGACGATCCCTTTTCCGGAAGATTTTCCACGACCTTTCGCGTTTTCAGAGACCGCCACCCATGCATTCAGCACGTGGCTCCAGATCAGCCGGTATATATGGTTCATGAATCCTCCCTATTGCCTGATGGACAGTCCTCGCATGAAGACCTGGCCATAAGTTTCGACATGGCGAAGCAGTGTGTTGAAAATGTTCCGGACTGATCGCGCAAATCGATCAGAATCCCTTCCCGAACTGAACCCAGAAGCGGGACGAAGGTGCCGCGGGAACCAGTTGCGTTGCATTGCTCCGGAATGCCAGATAGGTCTTCATGCTCCAGCCCTTCATGCCCTCCCAGTTCACTCCGAAACCTGCACCGGAAAGCGTCGCGCTGTTCGCCCCGGCCACCCATGGATTTGTGTTCACAGTCACATGCTCGGTATCGTAGAAGACGATGCCCTGCCATTTTCCATGGTAGTTTCCGAAGTCTCTCCGCAATTCCAACGTGCCGAGAACCCCTTCGTCCCCGGACAGCGCGCCCATGTCGTACGCCCGCACCGTGTAGGGGCCGCCCGCCACCATCTGCTGCGAAGGGTCCAGATTCTGGCCGGACCACTGACCGGAAAGCGCGAGATAGGCGACATATTTCTCCCCGAGCCCCTGCAGACGCGCAAAATTGGCAGTCCACTTCGCAAAACTACCGGAAGTTTTCGCAGTCGCAGCGTCTGCCAGCCCCGCCGTCGCATCGTCGAAAGAGACTCGCCCTGAGGTTGCTGCGAAACTCCATGTGTTGATGTTTTCCAGATGGCGATAATCTCCGGAGAGGGTTGCGGTCCAATCGTCGAGATGCCTGTCGGTGCGGATCGAGGCAGAATCGATGTGGTCCTGAAGCTTCAATCTGTCATACTGGATCTGCCCGTAAAGATTGAATTTTCTGCTACGGATAAATGGATGTTTGCCCCAGAGGCTTCCCACCTCGGCCGTTCCATGTCCGTTGAGATTCGCAAGAGAATCACCCAGGATGTAGTGCAGAGTGGAATAGGAAGCGCCTGCAGAGGTTCCATGTCCGTTCAGGACAGATTCGTAGGAAATCCGTCCGTAATTCATTCCGGAGCCGGTCGAAAGGCCGTTCAGACTCAGCACGTCTCCGTGATGCATGAGATTGTCGAAGCTCACCGTGCCTCCTGCGCGGATCCGCCCCGTGTACTGGTTGCCGTAATCGTCCAGCGTCACGTTCCCGGTTGCGGCAGGACCCGGCTCCGCCTGCACCAGCAGATCCGAAGTCCCGACCTGTTCGCCGGGCAACAGCGTCGCATCCACCACCACCCCTGGAATATCCGAAAGAAGCAGCAGCGCATGGTCCATCGGCTGCTGTTCGATCACTTTTCCACTGGAAAGAGACGAAAGCGTGGAGTGCAGCAGTTCGTCTTTCACCCGGCTGCTGTTTTCCAGGCGCACCTTGCCGTAGCGCGCCTCGATCACCTCGAAGGTGACTTCCCCGTCATGAATGGTCTGCGCCGGTATGATTGCCCGAGCCAGAGGATAGCCGTGGGCATGGTAATAATCGGTGATTTTCGCAGCGATCGTATCCAGTTGGACAAGCGTGAGATTCTTTCCTTCTCCGTCCGCTACCAGGTTGTGCAGCGTCGTCGCATCAAATTCCGTGTTGCCCGTGATGCGGATCGATTTGACCAGGAAAGGCGCGGATGGAGGGAGTTTTTCCCTTTCTTCATGCTCGATCGTCAGCCCGGTTCCGGTGGAAGAAGGCTCGGCAGGCACTGACGGCCTGATTTGCTGCAGGATGGAACCCGCCCCGGGGGCGGCCTGGCCCGCTGACGCAAGCGCGGGCAGGGCAAGCAGCGCCGCAAACAAGGGTTTTCCTGCCCTTTTCTTGAAAATACTCATTTCGCAATTCCTGATTTTCATGGCTGGTTCATGGCGAAGCCTGTACAAGAGAGACGGCTCTTTCTTCATCATGTCGGATCAAAGGATGCGCTGCCGTGAACGCCGTTCCTTGCCGCCGGTCCGAGCAGCGGCACCATGCGCTCGATGGCAATCGGGCTCACCCGGTTTTGCCCGGTAAAAATTCCATCGGTGATGATCAAAAGAGTCAGGATCAGCGATACTCCGATCACGACTCCGCCCACATAAATCGCCAGCTTGGAAAGCGGATGCTGAAACCATCCGACGATCACGAGCAGCAGGATGGCTGCAAAGATTGCCTGCCAGTAATAGATCGGAAGCGAAAGATGGGATGCGGAAAGGCGAGCCTCTCTCACATCCGTCATCTGGGTCAGGGTGGTGAGGATCTCCGCCCTGGCGAATTGCTGCGTCTGGTTCTGGGGAATCAATTGACGGCACCCTGCCGACAGTTCTTCGAGCAGACCCGAGACCTTGCTGCTGCGCCTTCCCATGGCCAGAAGCGGCCACTCGTCCCTGACCGTGCTTTCCGCATAGCGCAGCAATTTGCCCTGAAGCACGGCAGTCTCGGGCGTACCGAAGCTGCCAAGGCTGGTATTCAGCTTGTAAATGATCGTGGCTTCCCTGGCGACCAGGTCTTCCACATTGCGGTGATCTTCCTGCGCCCTGACCAGACAGAAGGCCAACAGGAGCAGGGTAAGGGAAGTGACGAGCTTGAACCCCTCCTCGGCTCCCTTGGCTACGGACTCGTTGTTGTAATCGAGCTTGAAATGGTGACGAACGAATATCGGTATCACGGTCGATACGCTGATGCCCATGCCCGTGATCAGCATGTACAACTCGATATTGGGCAATGTTTGAAGCCAGTCGATCATGGCAAAACTTTCTGCATGGATTCAGGGAAAAAGAAAGAAAATCGGATTGCTCATCACGCTTGACCCGCGCAGTTCCCGGGCATACTGATTGTCCGAGCGACTGCGGCCCGCATTGTCGATGCCGGAATTGTCGAGCCAGGGCAGTTCATGGAAGGATTCGGCCAGTGCGTCGCCTGCAACTGCCCGGGATTCCCCGGGCACTTCGACATTTGCTGCATGATTGGGAACAGGTTTCTTGTGCCCGGTTGTCTTTTTGCAGGTCGCGGAATTCGAAACATTGGCGGCCGAGCAATTTCCGCCCGGCTTCTTCCTGGAGGGCCCGGCTTTGGCCGGGGCGTACGATGCAGGCGTAACATGCGAGGGGGAAACAATGCCCGATTCCCCCGCTTCATTACCCATTCCCGTCCCCAACTGCGGATTGACCGCAATCCCCGCCGGAACACCTGCCGGCGGAGGGTCCGCGACCTGAACGGCAAGCACGATACCCTGGCTCGGAAGGCGGA
>JAJZTT010000228.1 GCA_021848705.1 Pseudomonadota bacterium | reverse complement strand
TCTCCGACATAAATCCGCAACGACAGCGTCATGCCCATTTCCCTGAAAGCCGAACGATCACCGCGCCATCATGCCAGTCGGACATTTCCGATGGCAACACGCAAAACGGCTGATTCAGTATTTTGCTTCGGGTGCAAGCCGGACTCGTCAAATCATGTCGCGAATTCGAACGGGTGCCCGGCCTGCTGCTGGAAAACCGGGCCTGAAAGGACGGTCGCCGGATTCCCGATCAGGCGCGGATCAAATACACCGCGGGGCGCTTGCCGATTTCGGGAGGAGATTTCTTCCAGGCTCTCACGGGCCTCGTCATGATGCTTTCCGAGGAAAGCGTGACGTCGGACGCGATCGAAAGCAGCGTTTCGTCATGGCAATGCTGAAGCAGGGCGGACAAGAGTTTCTGGTTTCTGTAGGGCGTTTCGATGAAAATCTGCGTCTCGCGCCTCGCGCGCGAATCCTTTTCCATTTGCCTGATTCGTTTTGCCAGCTCTTCCGAATCCACAGGAAGATAGCCGTGGAAGGCGAAGCGCTGTCCGCCGAGGCCGGAGGCCATCAGCGCGAGCAGGATGGAAGACGGTCCCACCAGCGGCACCACGCGGATTCCCTTCTCGTGCGCGAGCCTCGCGAGATCCGCTCCCGGGTCTGCCACCGCAGGGCATCCCGCTTCCGAAATCACTCCGGCATCCCGCCCTTCCAGAAGGGGGGCGAGCATGCCCGCGAGTTCCCCGGGCTTCGTGTGCTCGTCGAGCACATGAAATTCCAGCTCCTGCAGCGGTTTTTTCGTCCCGATCTGCTTCAGAAACTGGCGCGCGGTCCTGGGATGCTCGACGATGAAGACTTCGAGTCCGTAAATTTTTTTCCTGACTTCGGACGGCAGAATGGCGTCTGGATCGCCCTCTCCGAGCGGAGACGGGATCAGATAAAGCGTTCCGGGCATGGTTTTTCCTGTAGAAAGCCGAAAGATAAGTCAAATGCAGCCGATCCGCAACAACGGACTTGAAATCGCGAATGCCATCCTCTAGAAAAAGGGAAAGAACCGGAACACTCATCATGAATACCGCGCCGAAAATCCGTCACCCGGACATTTCTGCCCGAGAGGGTGGCCTCCGGTCAAGGTGCTGAATGCGCCCCGCTCTGTTTTCCTGTCTCGTCAACGGGGATGCAGGGGATCCTGCGCTTTTCACCGACCTTCAATTCAGGAACGATGCGATCCTGTTCGACATGGGCGACCTTTCCTTCCTGCCTTCGAAAAAGATGCTGAGGGTTTCCTCGGTTTATATTTCTCATGCCCACATGGACCATTTCATCGGTTTCGACCGGTTCCTGCGGGTCTCATTCGGCAGGATGAAATCGGTTCGCATTTATGGCCCGGAAGGAATATCCGGGCAGGTAGGAGCCAAGCTTTCCGCCTATACATGGAATCTCGCAGGAAGCCATTTGCCCGAACTTTCTTTCATCGTGAACGAGATCCGCGGTGATGTCTGCCTGAAGACCCGGTATTCCAGCAGGAACATTTTCAGGGGCGAGTTTTTCGGGGAGGAGCCGATCGAAGAGGGAATCCTGCACGAAGATCCCTGTTTCAGGGTGAGCCATGTACGCCTGGACCACGGCATTTCCTCGCTCGCTTTTTCCGTGGAAGAAAAATTCCATGTGAACATCTGGAAGAGCAGGCTGCAGGAGATGGGCTTATCGGTAGGCCCCTGGCTCAGGAGTTTGAAAGATGCCGTATTGAAGCGGGAACCGGACGACACCATGATCGAAACACCGAAAGGCCGGGTTGAACTCGGGAATATCCGGCCAGCGGCCAGGATCGTGCCGGGACAGAAAATCGCCTATGTAACCGATGCTGCCTGCACTCCCGAAAACCTCGACAGGATGATCCGCCTCGCGGATTGCGCCGACATCCTGTACATCGAGGCGATGTTCCTGGAAAAGGACCGTGCGCATTCCGAATCGAAGCGCCATCTCACCGCGTGGCAGGCGGGAAAAGTGGGGAAGCTCGCAAGGGCGAAATCCGTCGTCCCTTTTCATTTCTCGCCAAGGTATTCGGGGCGGGAAGATCTTTTGCGTGAAGAGGCGAGAAGGGCATTCATGGCCTGATTCTCCTCCTGCCGTGCTTGCAGAGTGACCGGATTCCCCGGGATGCTGGACTATTCTCCGTCAATCGCATGGAGCATAGACTACGTAGCCGCGGGCAGGCGCCCAGAGGCTGGCATTTCCCGAGCCGTCCGTCCGTTTTTCTTCCGGGATTGATTCTTCGCTCCCGCCGTGCCAGGCAACGGGCTTCAACCGGGTATTCGCCCACCGGGTCGCAACGCTCGCGCCCGACCAGTTCGCGCTGTTGTTCAGAACGAAGGCAAGTCCCGACTGTTCACCCGAGCCTTCGCGCTGCATGATGTAGAGGTTGTCGTCGGCGTAAAGCACCCGGGCAGCTCCCCCGGCATGAAGTTCGTGCGCATTCACCAGCGCTTCGATCCCTTCAGGACTTCCCGGCTTCCCGAGACCGTAATTGAAGTGGTCCTGCCAGAAAACGCAGGGATAGCCTTCATGAGTGAGGATGAATGCATAGGCGAGCAGCTTGTCGTTGACGACGGGGGAGCTTCTGGCGACATCGTGATTTTCCACGAAGGTCACCGCCCGGTCCGGACGATCCCAGAGCAACACGCCCGGCTCTGCCAGGTTGCGCAGGCTGTAGCCGTAATCGTCGCATAGCGCCTGCAGCCTCCAGCGCAGCGGAAAGTCGAATGCGCCCACCGGATTGTCGGACCACGCGTTCGTCTCGTCCAGCCATTCGTCTATGGTGCGGTCGCTGTCCCAGCATTCGCCGACGCCGTATGGCTTCATTCCGGCTTCACCCCGCACCATCCTCATTTCCATGATGGAGCGAACCATCCAGCCGCCATACCCCTTGACCATGTCGAAGCGGTATCCGTCGAATCCGATTTCCTCGATCAGCCAGCGCGCGTTTTCGATCAGCGCCGCATACACGTCCGGATTGCGGTGACAAAGATCCGGCATGTCGCCGAAAGTCATTCCGTCCCAGGATTCGTAGCGACAAGGATGGAAGCAGGTCCAGTCGCGCGGAAATTTTCCGCTCTTCGGATCATATTTCGTCCAGCGCATCTGCCGGCTGATCGGATTGAATTCCTCCACATCGGCTCCGCTGTTGTGGTTGAACACGAGGTCTGCATAGACTTGCAGATCCAGTTTGTGCGCGTTCCCGATCAGGCCCAGCAAATCCGCCTTCGATCCGAACCAGGTTTGCACCGCGCCCTTCTGGTCGAATTCACCCAGGTCGAAGTAATCATAGGGATCATAGCCCATC
>JAJZTT010000227.1 GCA_021848705.1 Pseudomonadota bacterium | reverse complement strand
CCAAAGGCTGCGGCGAGTTGTATTCTTGTAAATCGTCTAATCCCATGATGGCAAGCCTGCCGCTATCCGGCCGGGAAAGCCCGGACAGCAGGTTGATGAGGGTCGTTTTTCCGGCCCCGTTGGGTCCCAGAAGGGCGAAGAACTCGCCCTGGGCGATTTCGAGATCGACGCAGTCGACAGCCCTGAGGCTGCCGAACTGCTTGCTGGCCTGACGGATCGCTATTGCCGGATTCATTTCGGAGAATCCGTTTCCTCTTGAGGAAACAGGCCGTTCAGCCCGTAAAGCCTGGCGAGGCTTGCCAGTTCCTGATTGATGCCGAAAAAGGAAAGATCCTGCCTGCGTTTTTTCGCTGCCCGCATCCATTCGAGCATCATGCCGATCGCGGAGGAATCCACCGCGCTCACCTTGCCGAGATCGACCTCGAGCGCTCCTGCCTCGATTTCGGCCAGTCCTTCAGCGAGCGTTTTCCTGACGTTGCCGACCGTGACCGGACCTTCCAACGAAATGCGGATGCCCCGGCGCTGGATCATTTGCCCGTTTCAAGCTTTTTGTTCTTGTCGACAAGCATCTTGATGAGGCCGTCGATCCCGGAATTGCTGATCTCGGTCTGGAAAGTGCTGCGGTAATTCGTGACTAGGCTCACGCCTTCGACCGAGACGTCGAAGATCATCCATCCCTGGCCGGTCTTTTCCATCCGGTAATCGATCGAGATGGGCGCCTTGCCGCTCTGGATGATGCGGCTGTGAACCATGACCTGATTCGAATCCGGTGCGGCGGACAGGGGGAGCACTTCTATGGGTTCGTTCCTGTAGGACTCCAGCGCGCTGGAATAGGTATTCATCAGCAGGGTGTGGAATTCCTGGGTCAGGCTTTTTTGCTGTTCCGGGGTCGCATCGCGCCATCCCCTGCCGACCGCCAGCTTGGTCATGCGGGTGAAGTCGAAATGGGGCATGATCTTGGCATCGACCGCATCGGCCAGGGCCTTCCTGTCGGAATGCCTGGATTTTTCCTGCTTGATGATGGCGGTCACTTCCTGGGCCAGATCCTTGATCAGCGCGTCAGGCGCGATTTCCGCGTACGCGAGAACCGGGAAGAGGAGCAGCAGTGTCAGAAGTTTTCTCATGATTTCCTTTCTACTGGTGGTTGCCCGATCCGGCCTTGTTGAAGATGAATTGACCGATCAGTTTTTCGAGAACTATGGCCGACTGGGTCAGCGTGATGGTGTCTCCGGCCTTGAGCATCTGGTCGTCAGCGCCGGTATCGAGTCCGATATACTGTTCTCCCAGAAGCCCGGAGGTCAAGATGGATGCGGTGCTGTCCTTGGAGAACTGGTACTGCCTGTCGATATTGAGCGTGACCCTGGCCTTGTACTGTTTCTGGTCGAAAGCGATTGCCGCCACCCTTCCCACCACGACTCCTGCGCTCTTGATCGGAGCCCTGGGCTTCAATCCGCCGATATTGTCGAAATAGGCATAGACCGGGTAGGTGCTGGACCCGTTCAGGCTGAAGTTTCCCACCTTGAGTGCGAGCACGAGAATTGCAGCCATGCCGGCTGCAACGAAAATGCCGACCCATAAATCCAGTGTTGTGCGTTCCATTGAATCAAACTCCCCGAAACATGAATGAGGTCAATACGAAATCCAGGATCAGAATGACCAGGGACGAAGTGACGACCGTGCGTGTGGTCGCGCCGGAAACGCCTTCGGCCGTGGGTGGCGAATCGTAACCCTCGAAAACAGCGATCAGGGTCACTGCGATGCCGAACACGAAGCTCTTGATCACCCCGTTCATGATGTCTTCCCTGAAATCGACGCCGGCCTGCATTTGCGACCAGAAGGAGCCCTCGTCGACCCCGATCAGCACCACCCCGATCAGGTAGCCGCCGAAAATGCCCATCGCGTTGAATATCGCAGTGAGCAGCGGCAAGGAGATCACGCCGGACCAGAAACGCGGTGCGACCACCCTTGATATCGGATCGACCGCCATCATTTCCATGGCGGAAAGCTGCTCGGTCGCCTTCATGAGCCCGATTTCCGCCGTTATCGCAGAACCCGCCCGGCTTGCGAAAAGAAGCGCCGAGACGACCGGTCCCAGTTCCCTGACCAGTGCGAGGGCCACCAGCACTCCGAGCGCCGAGGATGAGCCGTAGCGCTGCAGCGTTTCGTAGCCCTGCAGCGCCAGAACCATGCCGACGAAAAGTCCGGACACGATGATGATGATGAGCGAGCGCACCCCGGTGTAATAGATTTCCCGGACGACGAGATGGAAGCGCCTGAAACTGATCCCCGAACCGATCAGGGTCAGGAAAAAGAACTTCCCCGCATAACCCAGGCGCCAGACGGCGTCTATGACTGTATGCCCCAGTTTTCTCAGAAGATCAAGCATGGGGCGACTCCAGTTGCAAATCTTCGAGATAGGGTGGAGAGGGGTAATGGAACGGCACGGGACCGTCGATTTCGCCGTGGATGAACTGGTGCACGAATGGCGTTTTGGACGACCTGATTTCGTCGGGGGTGCCGTGCGCGACAATGACGCCTTCCGAGACGAAATAGACGTAATCGACGATCTGCAGGGATTCCTGCACGTCGTGCGTGACCACGATGGAGCTCGCGCCGAGCGCATCGTTGAGTTTCCTGATCAGGTTGCCGATGACCCCGAGCGATATCGGGTCGAGTCCCGTAAAAGGTTCGTCGTACATGATGAGCATGGGGTCCAGGGCGATCGTCCTGGCAAGCGCCACGCGCCTTGCCATGCCGCCGGAAAGCTCGTTCGGCATCAGATCCCTTGCGCCGCGCAATCCCACTGCATCGAGCTTCATCAGAACCAGGTCCCTGATGAGGGATTCCGGAAGGTCGGTATGCTCGCGCATCTGGAATGCGACATTGTCGTATACGGAGAGATCGGTGAAGAGCGCGCCGAACTGGAAAAGCATGCCCATCTTGCGCCTGGTCTCGTAAAGATCGCTCCTGCCGAGTTCGTGGACGATTCTTCCGTCGAACTGGACGTAACCCTGGGTGGGCCTGATCTGCCCGCCTATCAATCTCAGGAGCGTGGTTTTGCCGCAGCCGCTCCCCCCCATGATCGCGACGACCTGGCCTTTGGGGATGGACATATTGATGCCCCTGAGAATGGGTCGTTTGTCGTAGGCGAAGTTGAGATCCCGGATTTCCAGAAAGTTTTCAGGGGGCACGGTCGGCGTTTTTCGGGTGAATGAGGTGCGTATTTTAAACCACCTTCCATGACAAAGACAGTGCTTTGGCGGCTGCTATATTGAAACAAATTGTAAGGAGGATGGCTTGGAACCCGCGCTGAAATTCGAAAATGCAGGCAAAAGATATG
>JAJZTT010000226.1 GCA_021848705.1 Pseudomonadota bacterium | reverse complement strand
AGGATCACCCCATGCACCTCACCCAATTCAAGATCGGCGTCCGCCTCGGGGCGGGTTTCGCAGCATTGTTGACCCTGATGCTGATCGTGTCCGGAACCGGCATCGCCCGCATGGCCGGAATCCAGAACACCCTCGAAGACATCGTCAAAGTCAGCATCGCCGAAACCAAACTGGCGCTTTCCATGCGCGGACTGGTTTACGAAAGAGCGATCCTGGTGCGCAACATGATCTTGATGACCAAAGAAGAAGACATGAAGTCCGAACTCGCCAAGATCCAGGAAAACCGCAAGAAATACGACGAAATACGGGAAAAACTGACCGCCATGTTCGCCCTTCCGGGAACGACCGAGGCGGAAAGGTCCCTGCTTGCCCAGATCCGGCAATCGGAAATCCTCAACAGACCTCTGGTCGACAAGGTCATCGAACTGGGATTCGCCAACAAGAACGGGGAAGCAACAAAAATCCTGCTGGAAGACCTCAGGGAACCGCAAAAGCAGTGGATAGGCCGGCTCAACGAACTGGTGCAGATGGAAGAGCGGCTCGACCTGCAGGCAGAACAGGAAGCCGAGACGAGCTATCAGTCGGGCAAGATCCAGGTTCTCGGAATATCCGCCATTGCGCTCCTGTTCGGTGGGCTGGCAGCCTTCTACCTGACGCGCAGCATCACCCGACCGATCAACCGAGCAGTCGAAATGGCGGCGCGGGTCGCCGAGGGAGATCTGACTTCCCGCATCGAAGTCGAATCGGGAGATGAGATCGGCAAGCTGATGCAGGCGCTCAAGACGATGAACGACAATCTGGCCCATCTCATCCGGCAGGCGAAGGAAAATGCGCAAAGCGTCTCGGGCGCTGCAGGAGAGCTATCCGTTGCCGCCGGGCAGGTCGCAATCAGTTCGCGAAGCCAAAGCGAAGCAGCCTCCTCGATGGCTGCGGCAGTCGAGGAAATGACGGTCAGCGTCAGCCAGATCGCGGACCATGCCAGCAATGCGGAAAAAATTTCCACGGAATCCGGCGAGTTGTCCATGGAGGGCGGCAAGATCATCGGGGAAATGATCTCGAAGATGAGCGACATCTCGAAGACAGTCACCGAATCCTCGCGAATCATGGAGGAGCTGACGCAGCAATCCG
Source organism: Pseudomonadota bacterium (assembly GCA_021848705.1). Taxonomy (GTDB): domain Bacteria; phylum Pseudomonadota; class Gammaproteobacteria; order Burkholderiales; family JABEVD01; genus JABEVD01. The sequence continues at coordinate 2,225 of JAJZTT010000226.1, read as the reverse complement.
AACAGATTTCAGACATCGTCAAAGTGATCAAGGAAGTCGCGGAGCAAACCAATTTGCTGGCGCTCAATGCGGCGATCGAGGCCGCCAGGGCCGGTGAAGAGGGTAGGGGGTTTGCCGTGGTCGCCGACGAAGTAAGGAAGCTGGCCGAGAGAACCGCCCAATCCACCCTGGACATTTCAGCGGTGATCGAAACAGTCCGCAACGGCATCATTGGAGTCATGGACAGCATGCGCTTCGGCGTTGAGCAGGTGCGGCAGGGCATGCAGCAGGCGGGAGAGACGAGCGAAGCAATCGGCCGCATCAACGACGGATCCCGGAAAGTGGTGGGGACCGTGAACGACATCGGCACTGCGCTCAGGGAACAAAGCGTGGCGAACAACGAAATCGCCAACAGCGTCGAGAAGATCGCCCAGATGATCGAGGAAAACAATGCGTCCGTGGAAGAAGCGGCCAAAACGGCGCACAACCTCGAACACCTTGCCGCGACCCTGCAGGAAGTCGTGGCGCGGTTCAGGGTTTAAGCTAGGGAAGCCTTCTCGACAGGGACTGCCGCCACTTCCAGTCGTTCATGTAAAGGGCGGCAAGCTCTGGAGAGTTCTCGACCAGGAGGACGTTTTCGGCATTGCTCTTCTGCGCCGCAGCGCTGAAATTGAAGCTCCCGGTCAATACCGATTTTCTGTCGAAAATCATGACCTTGTTGTGCGCGATGCGCACCGAGTCGTCCACCCAGACGGGAACGCCGTGATTGCGCATGTAGGTGGCCCCGGTATAGCGCCCCTTGTCGTTGCTCCTGTCGACGATGACTTCGACATCCACGCCCCGCTCCTCTGCCCTGGCAAGCGCAGCCAGGATGGGCTTGCTGGTGAAGCTGTAGGCCTGCACCAGGATCTGGCTTCTCGCGCGCCCGATCGCATCGACGACCACGCTCGTCGCTTCCCCGTTCGGGCTGAATGCCACGATGGCCTTACTGTGGAGATCGACTTCCTCTGCGGCAGGGGCGGCCTGGCTTGCGACCTCCGAATGGGAGGCATGCCTCGGAAAGAAGTCGAATGCAGCAGCCTGATCAGCTGCCAGGTTCATGGCGAAGAGCATCAGGGCGATGCCCATTCCGGCTTTCCTGAACAAAATCATGGGATTTCTCTTTTGCAAATGGCAATTTCCGAAATCGGGACTAACATTGTATCAGGGGCTTTCTTTTCGGAGGTCATATGCGAATCGAACTGGATGATTTGAAACCGGGGGTCGCCGATCTCGCTTCGGCGATCCTCGCAGCAATGCTCTTTTTTCTCGCCCTTTCTCTCGTCAGCGGTTGACCCGGCAATCAGTCGTCGTCATCCCCGCGGCGATAATACCTGTAGCCGTCGTCGTCTCCCCCCCTGTAATAAGGGGCGGCATAGACGGGAGGGGGGGCCATGTAGACTTGCCCCGGAGGAGCGCCGTAGGCTGGCTGGGATACCGACTGGCCCGCGTTGAAACCGAGCACGGCGCCCAGGGCGGATGCCGCGATCCTGCCGTTGCCCTGTCCCACCTGGCTGCCGAGCAGGCCGCCCGCAACCGCACCGAGCGCCCCGCCTGCCGTAATGTCGGCTCGTACGGGAAGGGATGTCAAGGCAAGGGCGGACACGATAGAAAGCGCTACGATTTTTCGGTTCATGTTTCTTCCTTTCCTCTGGTTCACATCAATTCAACTAAAAACCCGGACTTCAGGTTCCGGCATTTCCATTTCCCGAAATGCGCTCCCTCAATTCCTTTCCCGGCTTGAAATGGGGAACGTTCTTTTCCGGAACCGGAATCCGCTCGCCGGTCTTCGGATTTCTGGCCGTTCGCGCGCCGCGGCGGGCGAGCGAGAAGCTGCCGAACCCCCTGATTTCGGTGCGTCCGCCTCCAGCGAGGACATACTTCACCGCCCCCAGGATGAGACCGACCGCGAGGTCGATATCCTTCTCCGTCAGGCTGGGATACCTCGCCGAAATGCGTGCTGTCAATTCCTGCCGATTCACCGTCATGGCTTTTCCTGATTTCGAAAACATGTGAACCCAATTTAGTCGCGGCTGTTTCGATACGCAAGAGCGATCCGACATGCGGTCGATTTTCCGGCACGAGCGGTCACAGGTAGTCGAGAAAGATCCCGAGGAAGATCGCCCCCCCCACCCAGTTGTTATGCAGGAAAGCCCTGAAGCATCGCATCCGGTCCCGGTTCCTGATCAGGGTGTAGTGGTAGAGCA
>JAJZTT010000225.1 GCA_021848705.1 Pseudomonadota bacterium | reverse complement strand
CGATCTGGTCCGCGTGATGGACTTTTCCGCCTCCGGCTGGCGGGCGAGCGCATCGAGCGCCTGACTGATCGCCCTCCCCATGGCGATTGCTGGGAACATCACGCCGATGGCGATGGCCAGGAGCGCGCCGATCGTGGAAAGTACGGTGAACCAGGTCATTTCACTCATGGGCATTCCTCTGTTGTGATTCCATCGCGCCCGAAACATAGATTAGCGCAAGCATTCCGAAGATGTAAGCCTGGACCAGGGCCTCCACGATGTGCAGCATCAGCAGCGGAATCGGCACCAGCAAACCGCCCACCAGCAGCACGAGGAGAGCAGCCATTTCCAGGCTCATGATGTTGCCGAACAGACGGACTGCGAGCGCAACGGTTCTCGAAATTTCGCTGATGAGATGGAAGGGCAGCAGGATCGGGCTGGGTCTCGTGTAATGCTTCAGGTAATTGCCGAATCCTTCGCTTCTGATCCCGTACCAGTGCACGGAAAGGAAGACCAGCACGGCGAGGGCGGAAGTCACCGAAAGGTCTGCCGTGGGGGAAGAAAGCCCGGGAACGATCCCGATCAGATTCGAGATCACGATGAAGATCCACAGGCTGCCGATGAAGGGGAGGAGTTCCTCTCCCTTGTCCGGAGCAACGTCCTCGATCGCATCCACCATCGCATCGACGATTCCTTCCAGCGCCACTGCGGGAAGCGACAGGGAATCCCGGGTGGCGAAGTGGCAGAAAAAGGCGAGAAACAGCATGATCGCCCAGGTGAGGAGCACTGATTCTGAAATTCCGAAAGGTCCAAGGTGGAAGATCATGGCCTCTCCCGAACGAAAAGATAGACATTGAGCGCGCCAACAAGCACGCCGAGCAGGATGAGGCTCACGCTCCAGCGGAAGGAATAGCCGCTTTCCTGTTCGTCGAGCCAGTTTCCGAGATAGGCGCCCGCGACCACCGGCAACACGAAAAGGGCTGCGAGCGTACCGAGATGGACGGTCTGGGAAAGAAGCGATGCGCGCTCCCTTTCCGCCTGTTTCATCCGCTTCGCCTGGATTTCCACCTGTGCCCTCAGCTTCTCACCGGGATCCATCTCCCTCCCTTTCCATCTGCCAAAGCTTTCTCATCATCTCCTGTTCGAGCCTGCCGATGTTCTCCTTCATCGCGGCAAGCTCCTTCTCCTCAGTGACGAGCTGCTCGAGAAGCTTCCTGCTGATTTCACTATAGCGCTTGTCGAGGAAATAGCGGCGCGTAACGATGGTGAGAATGTCTTCGGTGAAATGCAGCACGCCCCCGGGGAGGGCGAGATAGGTCCAGTCCGTATCGCCCTCCAGCCTGAATCTGGAAAGACCGTACGAGAGCACGGTGATCATTCTGGCATGTCCGGCAAGGATGCCGAAGCTTCCCGAATCGTCCTGGCCCACGAAGCTTTCCACTTTCGTCATCGATTCCTGTTTCGCAGAACCGCAAAAGCGGATTTCGAAAGTGTTCAGAGCGCCCCCCTCATGTAGAAAGTTTCCTCGGGGGTTTTGTCATGTGCGCCGGAGAGGATCGCTTCGCAATCTTCCAGGGTTTTCCGGATCGGAACGGATTCTCCTGTTATTCCGGTATGTTCTGTGACGATGTGAAAGGGTTGGGTGAGGTATCTTTGCAGGCGCCTTGCACGCAGCACGATCCTTCTGTCGGACTCGGAGAGCGATTCTATCCCGAGCATGGCGATGATGTCCTCCAGTTCGCGATGCCTTGCGAGATGCTCCCTCACCTGCGATGCGATTTCGTAATGAAGGGCTCCGACCATGGACTTGTCGAGGACCCGGCTCATCGAAAGCAGCGGGTCAACTGCGGGATAGATTCCCTTCGCAGCCTGGTCGCGGGACAGAATCACCGTGGTGTCGATGTGGGAGAGGATCGCGCTCACCGCGGGGTCGGACATGTCGTCGGCGGGAACGTAGACCGCTTCCACCGCGGTGATGCTGCCGCTTCGAGTGGAGACGATTCGCTCCTGCAGTTCCGCCACTTCGCTCATCAGGGTGGGCTGGTAGCCGACGGTGGCCGGCATCCTGCCCAGGAGTCCCGAGATCTCGCTTCCCGCCTGGACGAAGCGGAACACATTGTCCATGAGGAACAGCACTTCGGTGCCGAGGCTGTCGCGAAGATATTCGGCATAGGTGAGGGCGGAGAGACCGATCCTGAAGCGCACCCCCGGCGATTCGTCCATCTGACCGAACACCATCAGGGTGCGCGGCATGACCCCCGTCGCCTGCATTTCGTGCCAGAGTTCGTGCCCTTCGCGGATCCGCTCGCCCACCCCCGCGAAAACCGAGACGCCTCGGTGAAGATGCACGATGGCGTGCATGAATTCCATGATGAGGACTGTTTTTCCCACGCCAGCGCCGCCGAAAAGCCCGGTCTTTCCGCCGCGAACGAAGGGACAGAGCAGGTCGATGACCTTGATCCCGGTTTCCAGAATTCCGCCTGTGGCGCTGGTTTCGGCAAGAGGAGGGGGTGGGGAGAGGATGCGGCGGAATTCGGATACTTCGAGCGCCGGGCCGCCGTCGAGCGGATTTCCGAACAGATCGACGAGACGCCCGAGACAGGCCGGGGAAACCGGAACGGAAAGCGCGTCGCCCGTATCAAAAACCGGCTGGCCGCGTTTGAGGCCCGTGGTGCGGTGCAACGTGATGGCGCGTGCGCGCCGCTCGTCCAGGTGCTGGTGCACCTCGAAGGTGAAACGCTCGTGATCGAAGGTCGCATAGAGCGCCCGATGCAGGGCGGGCAGCCTGTTGCAGTCGATGTCGACCACGGGGCCATGGACTTCGTCGATGAAGCCCATGGGTTCCATGGTCAGTCCCCGAGGAAGGGATAATCCGTGTAGCCAGCTTCTCCGCCGCCATAGAAGGTGGACGGATCGGGATCGGCAAGCGGAGCGCAGCGCTTCAATCGCTCCACCAGGTCCGGATTCGAAATGAAGGGCCTGCCGAAGGCGACGAAATCTGCGCGGCCGGATTCCACCGCAGCAATCGCGAGATTCCGGTCATAACAGTTGTTGGCGATGTAGGCGCCTGCGAAATGGCTCCTGAGCCTTTCGATATCGACTCCCTCCACTTCGCGCGGGCCGCGGGTCACTCCTTCGACCATATGCAGGTAGGCGATCTTGCGCTCGCTCAATCCGCCGATGACATGGGTGAAAAGCGCCATCGGGTCGCTGTCCTTCATGTCGTTCACGCTGCTCGCGGGAGACAGGCGCACGCCCACCCGGTCCGCCCCGATTTCTCCGCACACCGCGTCGACCACTGCGAGGATGAATTTCGAGCGGTTTTCGATCGATCCCCCATATTCGTCCGTCCTCCTGTTCGATCCGTCGCGCATGAACTGGTCCAGCAGTAGC
>JAJZTT010000224.1 GCA_021848705.1 Pseudomonadota bacterium | reverse complement strand
GAAGACGATGCCGAAAAGGAGAAATGCATGGATCAGGGCGGAAGCCAGGGAGGAAATCCCGAATCTCGCCGAACCCGAAAGCATGATCATGCCCTCTCCAGGAATTTCGCGTGGAAGTCGAGTTCGTACAGATCGATATCATGGATGGAGAGTCTGACCCTCGATCCCCCGGCCATTTCAGGGAGGGAAGGCACCTTCACCGAAAGCGGGACAGAATCGAGGCTCACCCAGTTTTCACGCTGCACGGTGCCCAGCATTTCCGAGATTCCTTCCTGGATCAGCCATTTCAGGCTCCAGTAGCGCTCCATGGTGCGCTGGAAATCGTTGTAGATGTCATAAGCCTGATCGAAATTCCGCATCGGAACGAGGAGATCGTCGCTTCCGGAAGCATAGGGCGGTTCTGTCCCGCCGATGAGGGAGACGAGTTGCCTCTGATTGATGAGATCGATGTAACGACGCAAAGGGGAGGTGGTCCAGGCATATTGCGAAACCCCCAGTCCCTGGTGGGGGGCTGCACGGGTATCCTGGCGCACCTTGCCGCTGTTCTTCGAGCGGTAGATGGCGGCCACCCCGCCTTCGGAGAGCATCCTCGCCCATTCCGTGTTGGCGTAGATCATGAGTTCCGAGACGATCCTGTCGAGCGGGGCGCCTCTCTTCCTGGTCGTGATGATCACCCTGCCGTTCTCGATCTCGAAATTGTAGTCCAGATGATTCTGTTGCCCCGACTTGCCCCTCTTCTCCTCCAGCTTCGCGGAAAATGCCAGCAGTACATCTAGTTCTTTCGCATACGGAGCGGAAGGATCCGGGGAATCGAAATAGCGTTCCAGGGGCCCGTGCCTCAGGTTCGCCTCGACCAGTACTTCCTCGACCGCATTCCACGAGGACCGGACTGCATAACCATCGGCTGGATCGACCTCGAGGTAAAGCGAAACCACCGGGCAATATCTTCCCTCGGAAAGAGTGAAGGCTTCGATTCCGGAATCCGGCAGCATGGTGTATTTTCTGCCGGGAATGTAGATGGTGGAGAGCATGGAAAGCGCATGCCGGTCGATATCGGAGCCCATTTCGATTCCAAGGGAAGGGGCCGAAATGTGGATGCCCACCTGCAGGTTTCCACCTGGAAGCTCGGAGACGGAAAAGGCGTCGTCGATCTCGGTGGTTCCCGAGTCGTCGATACTGAATGCGATCGCATCTCCCCTCCGGAGAGGGGAAACTTCCGATGGCTTCGCTCCTTGCGAATCAGGAAGCCCCTTCGGAAAATGCTCGAACATGAATTTTTCGAGGTGGTAGTCGTGGGGCGAGGAAATCGCGCCGCATTTTTCCAGCAGGATCGGTGCGGAGAGTCCTGTCTCCGTGCAGGCTTCGGAAAGCGCCTTGAAGGCCACGCTCGCTTTTTCAGGATCGTAGAGCAGGGAAGGGACGAGCGGAACGAAATCTTCGGGCAGATCGAACGATTTCAGCTTTTCCACATAGGAGGCCTGGAGTTCGGCGAGCTTTCTTTTCTTCTCGACGCTGGCGAGCGCAGCTTTCAATGCATCCGGCGGTGCGGCGCGATATTTGCCCTTCCCCTTCTTGTAGAAATGCATCGGCGATCCGTGCAGGCGGATCAGGGCGCCGGCATTTTCCAAAGCGGTGGGCTTGTGGCCGAAATATTCCTCAGCCATCAGGTCGAAAGTGAATTCCTCCCCCGGCGCGCATTCCCAGAGGAAATCGGGATCGATTCCTTCTGCGATCCTTTGCGCTTCTTCGAGGAAGCCGGCGATCCCCGGCTTTTCGAACTTCAGCAGTACGGCTGCAGACTTGATCTTGCTGCGCTTGCCATGGGTGGATTCGACTTGCAACGAGGTGGTGTTGTCGGCGAGGATCGATCCCGCCTTGAATGCGCCATCTTCCTCGTAAAATACGTTCATGCGATCTTCTGTTCAGAATGGGGAATTGCCCTGCGGTGCGATTGGGGATTATACCTCATGTCGATTCGAATGATGCGAAATTGAACTATCCGCCCAGGAAAGAGTCTCATCCGGTTGGAAGCTTGACCATGCGGGATGCGGGCCGCATAATTTGACCTATTCCATCCGGAGACAGACTATGAACGCCATGACCGATACTCCCCTGATTTTCACCGACAGCGCTGCCGACAAGGTCAGGCAGTTGATCGAGGAAGAGGGAAATGAAGCTCTCAAGCTCAGGGTCTTCGTGACCGGAGGAGGGTGTTCCGGATTCCAGTACGGATTCACTTTCGACGAGAGCGTGAACGACGACGACACGACGATGACCAAGAACGGCGTGCAGTTGCTCATCGACCCGATGAGTTTCCAGTATCTGGTTGGCGCCGAAATCGACTACAAGGAAGACGTGGAAGGCGCACAGTTCATCATCAAGAATCCCAACGCGCAGACCACCTGCGGCTGCGGTTCTTCCTTCTCGGTCTGATTCAGGCGGGGCAGATTGCCCCGAGTATCCTGTGTCCTTTCGCCCCGGTGACTTCCGGCAGGTTGCCGGGCAATCCTTCGAGCGCCTGTCTCGCGAGCCAGGCGAATGCGGCGGCCTCCATGTATCCGGCTTCCATGCCGAGTTCACCGGTGTCTGAAACCTTCATTCCGGGAAGAAGGTTTTCCAGCCGCGCCCTGAGCGCCAGGTTCTTCGCCCCTCCTCCGCAAAGATAGACTTCTCCCGCGCCGGTTTTCCTCAGGGAGTCCGCTGCGGTCGCCGCAGTGAGTTCGAGCAGGGTCGCCTGCACGTCTTCCGGCGTTTCGCTTCCCGACAGATGCGAATCCAGCCATTCCAGGTTGAAGCGGTCCCGGCCCGTGCTCTTTGGCGGGGGAAGGAGGAAATATTCGTCCTTCAGCAGCGCTTCGAGCAGGGTTGGCAACACCTGGCCGGTCGAGGCCCATTTCCCGCAATCGTCATAATCCAGCCCCAGGTGACGCCCGATCCAGGCATCCATCAGCATGTTGGCCGGGCCGCAATCGTAACCGGTGGCAGGGTCGCTGGCTGGAAGATCGGTGATGTTGGCGATTCCGCCGAGGTTGAGAACTGCCCTGTGGATGGCGGGGTGTCCGAACGTCACCCGATGGAAAGCGGGGACGAGCGGCGCTCCCTGTCCCCCTGCCGCGATGTCGCGGCTCCTGAAGTCGTAGACGACGGTGATCCCCGCGAGTTCGGCCAGAAGAGGGGCGTTGACGAGCTGGATGGTGTAGCCGAGGTCGGGGCGGTGGCGAACGGTTTGTCCATGGCAACCGATGGCTCTCGCCTTTCCCTTCGTGGAAAGATGGTTCGCAACTTCGGCATAGATTCCGGAAAGCTCGATGGAAAGCGCCGCTGACCTTGAAAGTTCGTCTTCCCCTGGATGCTGCAGCCGGAGCAGATCCGTGCGCAGGCGTCTCGGATAG
>JAJZTT010000223.1 GCA_021848705.1 Pseudomonadota bacterium | reverse complement strand
CGCAGGAAGTGGCAAGAAGGCGGGCGAGTTCTACACCCCGCAGCAGATTTCCGACATTCTCTCCGGCATCGTCACGCTGGACAGCCAGGAACCAAAGACCGGGACGAAGAAGCGGCTGGAAAGCGTGATGGACTTTGCCTGCGGCTCCGGCTCCTTGCTGCTCAATGTGCGCAAGAAGGTGGCCAATGCGGGCGGCACCATCGGCAAGATATTCGGCCAGGAAAAGAACATCACCACCTACAACCTCGCGCGCATGAACATGCTACTGCACGGGGTGAAGGATACGGAGTTCGATATCTTCCACGGCGACACTCTGCTCAACGAGTGGGACATGATGCGGGAGCAGAACCCGGCCAGGAAGCCTTCCTTCGACGCCATCGTCGCCAATCCGCCGTTCAGCTACCGATGGGAGCCAACCGACGCGCTGGCCGACGACGTGCGCTTCAAAAGCCACGGCCTTGCCCCCAAGTCCGCCGCCGACTTCGCCTTTTTGCTGCACGGCTTCCACTTCCTCAAGGACGAAGGTGTGATGGCGATCATCCTGCCGCACGGTGTGCTGTTCCGGGGTGGTGCCGAGGAGCGCATCCGCCGGAAGCTCCTCAAGGACGGCCACATCGACACCGTCATCGGCCTGCCCGCAAATCTCTTCTACTCCACTGGCATCCCTGTGTGCATCCTCGTGCTCAAGAAGTGCAAAAAGCCCGACGACGTGCTTTTCATCAACGCCGCCGAGCACTTCGTGAAAGGCAAGCGGCAGAATCAACTGACCAGGGAGCACATCGCCAAGATCATCGACACCTACCAATTCCGCAAGGAGGAGACGCGCTACTCACGGCGAGTGTCGATGGCGGAGATCGAGAAGAACGACTTCAACCTGAACATCTCCCGCTACATCAGCACGGCGGTGGGCGAGGAGGAGATCGACCTTCGGAGCGTGAATACCGAACTGAATTCCTGGGAACTGAAGATTGTGGAGTCCACGAACAAGCACAATCAATTCCTTGCCGAACTCGGCTTGCCGCTGTTGCCTATCGAGAAAAGGGAATAACGGGGCGACAGGTCGGCTCTTCTCGTATTCTGCTGCACAAAGGGAAACGCCATTTGGGTCTACCGCCATTTCCGTAATTTCCCGGATCATGGAGTACTCCATCGATTCCCCGCGGAAAACCGCCTGCATCGGGTAAGCACGAAACCTGAGTTACCCCTTCCATTACCCTTGCATATGGGTAACTACCTCGATCACGACAGGATGGCGAGCGGGATTGCCGGGAACAAGATGGAGGCGATCTGAAATCGGGCCGACGGGATGGTGGAGACGAGGAGGATCGAACTCCCGACCTTCGCATTGCGAACGCGACGCTCTCCCAGCTGAGCTACGTCCCCATGAACGCTATTCTAGCCGTTTTTTTCCGCTTTGGAATAGGACCAGACCATCATGCCGATTCCGACCAGGATCATGGGGAGGGACAACCACTGCCCCATGGAAAGACCGAGGGCGAGCAGCCCCAGAAAATCGTCCGGCTCCCTCGTGAATTCGACCAGAAAACGGAAGGTTCCATAGCCGATCAGGAAGAGGCCCGAGACAGCCCCGACCGGCCTGGGTTTCTTCGAAAAGAACCACAGGATCAGGAACAGCGTCACGCCTTCGAGCGCGAATTCGTAGAGCTCGGATGGATGCCTCGGCTGCATGTCCATCTTCGGAAAGATCATCGCCCAGGGAACGTCGGTGGGTCTGCCCCACAGCTCGCCGTTGATGAAGTTGCCGATCCTTCCCGCGCCAAGGCCCAGGGGCACGAGAGGCGCCACGAAATCGGTGACGGAGAGCCATCTCTTTCCGGTCTTTCTGGAGAAATACCATACCGCGGTGAGCACCCCGAGCAACCCGCCGTGAAAGGACATCCCGCCTTCCCATACATAGAAGATGTGGAGAGGGGCATGCAGGTATTCCGAAAACTTGTAGAAAAGGACATAGCCCAGCCGCCCGCCGAGCACCACGCCGAGCGCGCCGTAGAAGAGCAGGTCGTCGAGTTCCTTCACCGTCCAGTCCTGCCGGCCCCTGATCCTCTGTCTGCCGAGCACCAGGAAAAGGGTGAAGGCGAGCAGATACATCACGCCGTACCAGCGGATCGAGATCGGTCCGAGATGGAGCGCGACCGGGTCGAAATCGGGATGGACCAGCATTGTGATGACCTCGATTTACGTTAAAATGGGCAATTATATCCTTTTTAGACTTCAGGGGTTCCCATGCCAGCATACCGATCCAGAACGACCACCCACGGCAGGAACATGGCCGGCGCCCGCGCGTTGTGGCGCGCAACCGGAATGAGCGATCAGGATTTCGAGAAACCCATCATCGCTGTCGCCAATTCCTTCACCCAGTTCGTTCCGGGCCATGTCCACCTCAAGGATCTGGGCCAACTGGTCTGTCGCGAGATCGAAAAGGCCGGGGGGGTGGCCAAGGAATTCAATTCCATTGCCATCGACGACGGAATCGCAATGGGGCACAGCGGCATGCTCTACAGTCTGCCCAGCCGCGAACTCATCGCGGACTCTGTGGAATACATGGTAAACGCCCACTGCGCGGACGCGCTGGTTTGCATCTCCAACTGCGACAAGATCACCCCCGGAATGCTGATGGCTGCCCTCAGGCTCAACATACCGACCGTATTCGTCTCGGGCGGCCCGATGGAAGCGGGAAAAGCGGTGATCCACGGCAAAAAACTGCACCTGGACCTCATCGATGCGATGGTCGCAGCCGCAGACAGTTCGGTTTCGGACGAGGAAACCGTGCAGATGGAGCGCTCGGCATGCCCCACATGCGGCTCCTGCTCGGGCATGTTCACCGCGAACTCGATGAACTGCCTCACCGAAGCGCTCGGCCTCTCCCTCCCCGGGAACGGCTCGCTGGTCGCGACCCACGCTGACAGGAAAGGGCTGTTTCTGGAGGCGGGCAGGCTCGTGGTCGAACTCGCGCGAAGATATTATGAAAAGGACGACGCTTCGGTCCTGCCGAGATCGATCGCGACCTTCGAAGCGTTCGAGAATGCCATCGCGCTCGACATCGCCATGGGTGGGTCCACCAACACAGTCCTGCACCTTCTCGCTGCAGCCGGTGAAGCGGGGGTCGATTTCACCATGAAGGACATCGACAGGATGTCACGCCGCATCCCCAACCTCTGCAAGGTCGCCCCCGCCGTGCAGACCTACCACATGGAGGACGTGCATCGCGCAGGCGGCATCGTCGGCATCCTCGCCGAACTCGATCGCGCAGGACTGCTGCATCGCGATACCCGCACCGTGCACAGCCCCACCATCGGGGATGCGCTCGACCGTTTCGACATCATGAAGTCTTCCGGGCGCCACGAATTCTACAAGGCTTCCCCGGGCGGAATCCCGACCACCATCGCATTCAGCCAGGACACCCGTT
>JAJZTT010000222.1 GCA_021848705.1 Pseudomonadota bacterium | reverse complement strand
GGTGGCGCTTGCCCAGCACGGCATCGATTTCGCGGTGGCCACGCTCGGCACTGCGACCACGCCGGTGCATGTGCAGAAGCTGTTCAGGCATGCGGATCACGTGGTTTTCAGTTTCGACGGGGATGCGGCCGGTCGCAGGGCCGCCTGGCGCGCGATGGAAAACGCTCTGTCCATCCTGACGGACGGGAAGAAGGTTTCCTTTCTCTTCCTTCCGCAGGGAGAAGATCCTGACAGCTTCGTGAGGGCGAGGGGGAAGGATGCCTTCCTGGAGGCCATGAAGGAGGCCCTTCCGCTTTCCTCCTTCCTGGTCGCGGGTCTTGAGGCGAAATGCGGCAAGGAAAGCGGGGAGGATCGGGCAAGGCTTCTCCACGAGGCGAAGCCCTATCTGGAAAAGATCTCGGCGCCGGGTCTTTCGCTTGTGCTGAGGAAGAGTTTTGCGGCTGCTGCGGGGGTGGATCCTTCCGAACTGGATGGGCTTTTCGGGATCAAACCATCCGAGAGAAAGGTCTCGCATCGTCCCAGGAAGGGCGGTCATCCCAGCGTCGTCAGGAAACTGCTCGAAATGCTCATGCATTCTCCTTCCCTTGCTACACTTGTGAGTGGGGGCTGTGAAAATTTCGAGCTTCCTTCGGTGAGAAAGGAGGAAGCTTCTGCGCTGATCGGCTCCCTGATTTTTCTCCAGTCTGGGAGTTTCAACACTGCGGAGCTTTTCGAGCATTTCAGGGGTACCGCGGAAGGCGCGCTGCTCGACGAGGTCACCCCCGGGGTGTTCATTCTCGACGAGGCTGGGCTTGGCGAGGAGGAGATCCAAAGCGAGTTTCTGGGCGCCTGGAACCAGTTGCAGTCGATGGTTTGCAGGGCGGAGATGGATGCTCTTCTGGAAAAATCCCGTTCCGGCTGGAGCGAAGCGGACAAATCCAGATACCTCGAATTGATGCAAAAATTGAACTTTGCCAAAAAGTGACAATATTGTCGCGTGATGGAGTATAATTTACGGTTTTACCGGGCTTTTGACAGGATATTGGGTGATGGTTAAAGACAGCGATCAGATACTTGTCGGGGGAGCTGAAAATCAGCCACTCGATCTCGATGAGCGGCGCATCCGTCTGAAAAATCTCATCGTGCTCGGCAAGGAACGGGGTTACCTGACCTATGCCGAAATCAACGACCACTTGCCTGACGACATGCTCGATGCGGAGCAGATCGAGGGCGTAATCGCCATGATCAACGACATGGGCATTTCGGTCTACGACGAGGCGCCCGATGCCGAAACGTTGCTCATGTCCGACGCCACGGTCGTCGCCGACGAGGATGTGGCCGAGGAAGCGGAAGCTGCCTTGTCCACGGTCGATTCCGAATTCGGCAGGACCACCGATCCGGTGCGGATGTACATGCGCGAAATGGGGTCGGTCGAACTCCTGACGCGGGAAGGCGAAATCGAGATCGCCAAGCGCATCGAGGAAGGCCTGAAATTCATGGTTCAGGCGATTTCCGCCTGTCCGACGACCATTGCGCAGATGCTGGAGATGGTGGCAGCGATCGAGCGCGACGAGATGCGCATCGATGAACTGGTGGACGGCATCATCGATCCTTCCGTGTCCGAAGAGGAGGAAGTGCTCGAGTCCGATTCCTCTATCGATTCGGAAATGGAAATGGGCGAAGAGGAAGAGGAGGACGAGGAAGGTGAAGGCGGCGGCATGGCGAGCGCCAGTCTCATCAAGCTGAAGGAAGATGCGATGGTGCACTTCGCGGTGATCCGCGATGCGTTTTCCAGGATGCAGGACCTTCGCGCGCAGGGCGAAACCTCGGTCGACGAGTATTCCACCCTCCAGGAAAAGATTTCCAGGGAACTCCTTCACATCCGCTTCACCGCGAAAAAGGTGGAGTCGTTCTGCGACAGCCTGCGCTCCCTGGTCGACGAAGTGAGGACCTACGAGAAGGAAATCACTTCCCTCTGCGTCAACAAGGCGGGAATGCCGCGCACTCACTTCATCAAATCTTTCGTCGGGAACGAAGTCAATCTCGACTGGGTGAAGTCGGAGATCGAGGCGAAGCAGGATTACAGCGACGCGCTTTCGAGGTTCCAGCACGCCATCATCGAGCAGCAGGAGAAGATCGTATCGGTGCAGCATCTGGCGGGCATGCCGATCCGCGACCTGAAGGAAATCAACAAGCAGATGTCGACAGGCGAGGCAAGGGCTCGCCGCGCGAAGCGCGAGATGACCGAGGCCAACCTGAGGCTGGTGATCTCGATCGCGAAAAAATACACCAACCGCGGTTTGCAGTTCCTCGACCTCATCCAGGAAGGAAACATCGGCCTGATGAAGGCGGTGGACAAGTTCGAATACCGGCGCGGCTACAAGTTCTCGACCTATGCCACCTGGTGGATCAGGCAGGCGATCACCCGCTCGATCGCGGACCAGGCGCGCACCATCCGCATCCCGGTGCACATGATCGAGACCATCAACAAGATGAACCGCATTTCGCGTCAGATCCTGCAGGAAACCGGGATGGAGCCCGATCCCGCCGTGCTCGCCGAGAAGATGGAGATGCCGGAGGACAAGATCCGCAAGATCCTGAAGATTTCCAAGGAACCGATTTCCATGGAGACGCCGATCGGCGACGACGACGATTCTCATCTGGGCGATTTCATCGAGGACGCAGCGACCATGGCGCCCGCGGATGCCGCGATCTACGCGAGCCTGCGCGACGTGACCAAGGACATCCTCGATACGCTGACGCCACGGGAAGCGAAGGTGCTGAGGATGCGCTTCGGCATCGAAATGAACACCGACCACACGCTGGAAGAAGTCGGAAAGCAGTTCGACGTGACCCGCGAGCGGATCCGCCAGATCGAGGCGAAGGCGCTCCGGAAACTCAGGCATCCCTCCCGTTCGGAGCGCCTCAGGAGCTTCCTGGACAACGAGGCTTGAGGCGAAGCCTCAAGCCTCGTTGCGGCGAAGGCTAACCTTCAGGTTATGCCGTAGCCACAATGACATTTTCGCCTCAGGCTTCGTTGCGGCGTAACGGTTTTTTCGGGTAAAGTTCTGCATTTGAATGCGTGAGCTTCGACCGCATTTGCAGTTTTCGGGTCTGTAGCTCAGTCGGTTAGAGCAGGGGACTCATAATCCCTTGGTCCACGGTTCGAGTCCGTGCAGACCCACCAACAAAACCCCTGATAATCAATAGATTGCAGGGGTTTTTCTTTTCCTGATACTTCCCTGTATTTCTACTTCTGTCTGTATTTGTCGTAACCGTTACGACAAATTTACGACAAATTACGACAAGGTTTGGCAAGTGGAAAGCGCTTTTCGAGAAGGAGCCGAAGTTCAGTTCCATGGTGGATTGTCGATGAGACCCCGAGCAGCCATGGCAACATTTTCCAAGGCCGTCGGGCGAAGTGTTATAAGAATGGGGGAATGAGCCCGAGCTCGACGATCTGGAACTATAGGCGGAATCATCT
>JAJZTT010000221.1 GCA_021848705.1 Pseudomonadota bacterium | reverse complement strand
CTTTGCCTGTAGGCGGCGACAGCTGCCCTCTTTTGCGCAACCAGCGTTCCCCCGTTGAAGACCGGGGCGGCCACATTGGCGCCGAGCGACCAGAAATTGGCCTGGTTGCCGAAAAGCCCGTTCATGGATCCCGCATTCTGACCATAATTGCCGTTGAGCGTGAAGCTCGGGAACAAAGCTGCAGTGGCGACGCCGATATTGGCGCTCGCCGCGTGCAGATCCGCTTCCGCTGCGAGAATGTCCGGTCGCCTTCTCACCACTTCGGAGGGAAGTGAAAGCGGCAGATCGGAGGGCTCCCGGAGGCCGTCGAAGGATATTCCGGAAGGCCCCCTCTCAGCCGGCTCCCTGCCCTCCAGCGTCGCCAGCAAATGTTCGGCGGAAGAGAGCTTCTGCCGCAAGGGGGGGAGGGAAGCCTCGAAATCGTCGAGCTGGCTCTTCAGCGGAAGGAGGCTCTGCCCGGATGCAACGCCCGCTTCCACCTGTTTCCCCACGATGGCGATCTCTTCCTTCTGCAGGGATACCAGGCTTTCGCCGATGGCGATTTCCCTGCGATAGGCGGCGACTGCGATGACGGTATTGACGATGTTTCCGGAAAGGGAAAGATAGGTTCCTGAAAGGATCTGCCTCGCGGACTCGGTCCTCGAATCCAGGTTTTCGATCAACCTCTTCTCCCCACCGAACAGGTCCAGGGCATAGCTCACCGAGGCGGAGAGGGTGACCAGGTTGAACAGGCTGGCAGGCGCATTGCTGCCGAATCTTGCAGGGGAAAATTTCTGTCTGGCGGGATTGGCAACAATTCCCGCCTGCGGATAGAAAATCCCGTATCCTGCGCGAAGGTTCTCCTCGCTCGCCTTGAGGCTTTCCAGAGCGACCCGGATGGTGGGGTTTTTGGCCATCCCTTCCTCGACTGCACGGTCGAGTTCGGCAGAGCCGAAAACCTTCCACCAGTTTTCTGCGGGCACCTTTTCCTTCGCGAATCGCATTCCACCGATTCTGTCGGGATCCCCTCCCGCCTCGTAATGGTCCTTTCGGGGTGCATCCGGACGCACGAAATCCGGTCCCGCGGTGCAACCCGCAAGCAGCAGGAAAAAGACCGGCCAGAAGATTCTCACTCTTTTTCCCCGAGGTAGACGTCGACCAGTTGCCCGGGGTAAAGACGGATTCCCTTGGGCAGATCGAAGCGGAACAGGAGCGGCAGCACCCGAACATCCACCCTTTCTGTACGCTGGTTGGAAAGCTCGATCTTCGGCGTCACATAGGGCTGGGCACGGACATAATGGAGCGGCAGGGTGATGTCGGTTCCGCGGACATACATTTTCGCGCTCATCCTTTCAGGCGAGGGCAGGCGCTGGATCAGGATCTCGTCCACGTAGCAGCGTACCGCTGCTGTTTTTCCTGCATTTCCCATCACCAGTACGGGTTCGTATCCCCCGGAATAGGTTTCATAGACTCCCTGAGGAGAAACATAGCTTCCGAGAGCGGTGTTGACCGAGAAGATTCGCCCGGAGGAAGGCGCATGCAGGACAAAGCGGGATAGCAGCACGCTGGAAGCCTGATAAGTCCTGACTGCGGCCAGGTACTGCTTTTCGGATACCTCCAGATTCGCCTTGCCGGCATCGAGCGCATTTTTCGCATTGTCGAGCGCATCCAGGCTCACTGACCTCGGATCGAGATCGTGGGACTTCCCGAGTTTCTCGTACTGCTGGGACAGGGTTTTGAGATTCGCCGCGGCAAGGCCGATCTGCGCCTTCGCAGCCTCCGCCTGTGCCCTCTGCTGTTCCACCGTGGCTTTCTGCACCGATTCGTCGATTTCCAGGAGCGGATCCCCCTTATTCACCATCTGCCCTTCGGCAACCAGGATCCTGCTGACAGAACCGGATACTTCCGGATAGAGGTTGACGTTCTCCCCGTTCTCCTGGTCGCTCTCGATGATTCCGTTGGCATAGATCCCCTTCGCATAGGGATTCGATGCAGGCTTGAATTCCGGAGGTTTCGGCCTGTGCTCCACGCCGGAGAACCATGCGCTCGCGATTCCGCCCAGAAAACCGATGATTGCCAGCACAAACAATATCCTATTTCTCATCCTGCCCTCCATTCACGATGGCCTGGAGGGTGCCGTCCTCCATCTTCATGATCCTGTCCGCATATTCGTAAATCCGGTTGTCGTGGGTGACGATGATGATGCAGCGGTGTTCGTTGAGAATCTCCTCCTTGACGAAGGAGAGGATTTTCCTGCCGGTGTCTCCGTCGAGCGATGCAGTCGGCTCGTCGAAGATGAGCAGGTCCGGGCGGCTCGCGATCGCCCTGGCGATGGCCACCCGCTGCTGCTCCCCTCCGCTCAACTTGACCGGAGGAAGTTCCGCCCGGTCCGCAAGTCCAACGATTTCCAGATACCCCCTCGCGACATCGATGGATTTCGCCCAGTCCATTTTCTTCAGGATGAGGGGAATCGCCACATTCTCCGCAGAAGTAAGCCTTGGAAAGAGATGGTAATCCTGGAAGACGAACCCCACCTTGTTCAATCTGAATTCGGCGATTTCATCGTTGGAAAGGCTCCAGATGTCGCTCCCTTCCACCAGCACCTTGCCCGTATCCGGCCGCAGCACCCCGGAAATCATGCTGAGCAGCGTGGTCTTTCCGCTTCCGGAAGGTCCGACGATGTAGAGGATTTCTCCGAGATAGGCCTCGAAGCTGACTTCCCGCACTGCAATCGTTCTGGCCTCACCCGACCCGAACCATTTTCCAAGTCCCTCCGCCCTCACCGCGACCGTGCCCATCTCACCCCCTGAAAATGTCGAAAGGTTCGATCTTCAGTACCTTGCGCACGCCGATATAGCTCGAGATCGCTGCGATCACGAGCACCATGACGAAGGCGAAGCCGAGATTGAGAAAGGTGATCTCCGCAGCATAGTTCGCAAGCCTGAGTTTTGCAGTGGTGATGACCAGGGTGGCGAATCCAACGCCGAGTCCGTACCCGGTAAGGGCGGTGAAGGCGGACTGGAACAGGATCATGTAGACGAGTTCCCTTCCCTTTGCGCCGATCGCCTTCAGCGCACCGAATCTTTCCAGGTTTTCCAGGATGAAGGTATAGAAGGTCTGCCCGGAGATCGAAAGGCCGACGATGAAGCTGATCACGGTCATCAACAGCACATTGGTGCCGAGTCCGGTCTGGTACTTGTAGAAATCCGAGATCTTGGTGATGAATTCCTCACGGGTGAGCGCCTGGTAACCCAGCTTTTTCACCTCACTCCGGATGCGCGGAATGTCCGCGTCGGATTTGGGCTCGACCAGGATGTAGGAAGTGGTGAAGCGGGTGGAAGGGATGTAGGTGATGGCCCGGCTGTAGGTGGTGTACAGGGTGGGGACGCCGAACAGCCCGGAGGTGGTGACCCTGGCGATGCCGACCACTTCCGCCTTGTGGTCGTTGATTTCGAATTCCGTGCCTATTTTCGGAAATTCGAGCTT
>JAJZTT010000001.1 GCA_021848705.1 Pseudomonadota bacterium | reverse complement strand
GGGTGAGTACGGACACATCAGCGAAGGCGACATCGTCAAGTGCACCGGGCGCATCCTGGAAGTTCCGGTCGGCCGCGAACTCGTGGGCCGCGTGGTCAATGCACTGGGTCAGCCCATCGACGGAAAAGGGCCGATCAATGCAAGCGGAAGCTCCCCGATCGAAAAGATCGCGCCCGGCGTCATCGCCAGGCAATCCGTGGATCAGCCGATGGGTACGGGACTCAAGTCCATCGATGCGATGGTGCCGATCGGACGCGGACAGCGCGAGCTGATCATCGGCGACCGCCAGACCGGCAAGACCGCTGTGGCAGTCGATGCGATCATCAACCAGAAGGGTACCGGAGTCATCTGCATCTATGTTGCGATCGGCCAGAAAGCCTCCTCGATCGCCAACGTGGTCAGAAAGCTCGAAGAACACGGCGCGATGGATCACACCATTGTCGTGGCTGCGACCGCATCAGAATCCGCAGCGATGCAGTATATCGCCCCTTATGCCGGATGTTGCATGGGTGAATATTTCAGGGACAGAGGCGAAGATGCGCTGATCGTTTATGACGACCTGACCAAGCAGGCCTGGGCCTATCGTCAAATTTCGCTGCTGTTGCGCCGTCCTCCCGGTCGTGAAGCCTACCCCGGCGACGTCTTCTATCTGCACTCGCGCCTGCTGGAACGCGCAGCCAGGGTGAATGCGGAATATGTGGAAAGGCTCACCAACGGAGAAGTGAAGGGAAAGACCGGTTCGCTGACAGCACTCCCGATCATCGAAACCCAGGCGGGAGACGTTTCCGCATTCGTTCCGACGAACGTGATCTCGATTACCGACGGCCAGATCTTCCTGGAAACCGACCTGTTCAATGCAGGTATCCGCCCCGCAATCAACGCGGGTCTGTCGGTTTCCCGCGTTGGCGGCGCAGCCCAGACCAAGGTCATCAAGAAACTCGGCGGCGGTATCCGCCTGGCACTCGCCCAGTATCGTGAACTGGCGGCATTCGCCCAGTTCGCATCCGACCTGGACGAAGCGACCCGCAAGCAGCTCGAGCGCGGCAAGCTGGTGACCGAGTTGATGAAACAGACCCAGTACAGCCCCATGAGCATTTCCGAAATGGCGCTGACGCTCTTCGCGGTCAACAAGGGCTTCCTGGATGACGTGGACGTCAAGAAGGCGCTTTCCTTCGAATCCGCACTCAAGGCATTCATGAGGGACAAGCACGCAGATCTGATGGACAAGATCGAATCCGACAAGGACATGAAGGGCGACACCGAGAAGCAGCTTTCCGATGCAATCGCAGCTTTCAAGGAAAGCGCTGTATATTAAGTGATTCATTGATGGAGTCATCATGGCTGGTGGGAAAGAGATACGGACGAAAATAAAGAGCGTCCAGAACACCCAGAAGATCACGCGCGCCATGGAAATGGTTGCAGCGGCGAAAATGAGGAAGGCCCAGGACAGGATGCGCACTGCGCGCCCTTACGGGGAAAAAATCAGGAATGTCGCGGCTCACATGAGCCGCGCGCATCCGGAATATACGCATCCCTTCATGGGTGAGAGATCGAATTCCGGCCGGGTAGGTGTCATCATTGTCACTTCCGACAAGGGCCTGTGCGGTGGTCTCAACACGAATGTGCAGAGGCTCGTGCTCGCCAAGCTCAAGGCCTGGGATCAGGAAAAGGTCCGGATCGATGCGGTTGCGATCGGCAACAAGGGCCTCGGCTTTCTCCAGCGGCTCAAGGCGAATGTCGTCTCCAGCGTCACCGGGATCGGCGACACGCCGCATCTCGACACGCTCATCGGCCCCGTCAAGGTCATGCTGGACGCCTACGCGGAAGGCAAGCTGGACGCGCTTTATGTCTTCTACACGAAATTCGTGAATACGATGAAGCAGGAGCCAGTGATGGAACAGATCCTGCCGCTCTCGAGCGACAAGCTGGAAGGCGCGACCGGAACATGGGACTACATCTACGAGCCCGATGCCAAGTCGATCATCGATCAGACACTGAGGCGCTACATTGAAGCCCTGATTTACCAGGCTGTCGCGGAAAACATGGCTTCCGAACAGAGCGCCCGCATGGTCGCGATGAAGGCCGCCTCCGACAATGCCGGAAATGTGATCGGAGAGCTCAAGCTGATTTACAACAAGACTCGCCAGGCATCCATCACGAAGGAGCTTGCCGAAATCGTCGCGGGCGCGGCTGCGGTCGGTTAAACGTTTTTATTAGATTAGGGAATAACGATGAGCCAGGGAAAAATCGTACAAATTATCGGTGCGGTTGTGGACGTGGAGTTTGCCAGGGACGAAATGCCCCACGTGTATGACGCGCTCAAGATCGACGAAGTGAATGTCACCATGGAAGTCCAGCAGCAACTCGGCGACGGGGTAGTTCGCGCGATTGCCCTGGGTACCACTGACGGTCTTCGTCGCGGCATGGCAGTGACCGGAACGGGTGCACCGATTTCGGTTCCGGTCGGACAGAAAACGCTGGGCCGCATCATGGATGTGCTTGGAAATCCGATCGACGAAGCAGGAGAGATCGGCGCCGAGCAACACTGGTCGATTCATCGCAAGGCGCCCGCCTTCGACGAACTTTCCGCCTCGACCGAACTGCTCGAAACCGGAATCAAGGTCATCGACCTGATCTGCCCGTTCGCAAAGGGCGGCAAGGTTGGCCTGTTCGGCGGTGCAGGGGTGGGCAAGACCGTGAACATGATGGAGCTGATCCGCAACATCGCTGCAGAACACTCCGGATATTCAGTGTTTGCCGGCGTCGGCGAACGTACCCGCGAAGGAAACGACTTCTATCATGAAATGAAGGACTCCAACGTTCTGGACAAGGTGTCCCTGGTTTACGGCCAGATGAACGAGCCGCCCGGCAACCGTCTGCGCGTGGCGCTGACCGGCCTCACCATGGCAGAATATTTCCGGGACGAAGGCCGCGACATCCTGTTCTTCGTGGACAACATCTACCGCTACACGCTGGCCGGTACCGAAGTTTCCGCGCTGCTGGGTCGCATGCCTTCCGCCGTGGGCTACCAGCCGACGCTGGCAGAGGAAATGGGCCGCCTTCAGGAGCGGATCACCTCCACCAAGACCGGTTCCATCACGTCGATCCAGGCGGTGTATGTTCCCGCAGACGACCTGACCGATCCTTCTCCTGCGACGACCTTCTCGCACCTTGATGCGACGGTGGTTCTTTCCAGGCAGGTTGCGGAGCTGGGCATCTATCCAGCGGTCGATCCGCTCGATTCCACTTCGCGTCAGCTCGACCCTCTGGTCGTGGGCGAGGAACACTACTCGATCGCTCGCGCAGTGCAGAACACCCTGCAACGCTACAAGGAGTTGAGAGACATCATCGCAATTCTCGGAATGGACGAGCTTTCGCCCGAGGACAAGCTGACTGTCGCCCGTGCACGCAAGATTCAGCGCTTCCTCAGCCAGCCGTTCTTTGTCGCCGAAGTGTTTACCGGAAGTCCCGGCAAGTACGTCACGCTCAAGGATACCCTGGCCGGATTCAAGGGGATCGTGAGCGGCGAATATGACCATCTGCCCGAGCAAGCCTTCTACATGGTAGGCGCAATCGAAGAGGCCGTAGAAAAGGCCAAAACCATTCAGTGAGGAATGCTATGGCAATGACCATGCAAGTTGACATAGTGAGCGCGGAAGAGACCTTCTTCTCGGGTTTGGCGGAATTCGTGGCAGCTCCGGCGATCATGGGCGAAGTCGGCGTTCATCCGAGGCATGCACCGATGCTGACCAGGATCAAGCCCGGCTCCGTTCGCGTGAAGCATGCCATGAGCGGTGAGGAAACGCTGATTTACGTTTCCGGAGGCATTCTGGAAGTGCAACCTGATGTGGTCACGATTCTCGCCGATTCGGCAATACGGGGTGAAAACCTGGATGAAGCAAAAGCCCAGGAATCCAAGAAGAGGGCTGAAGAGGCCCTCAGGAATCGTGATGCCTCCATGGAATTTGCGAAAGCGGAGGCCGAACTGGCCGAGGCAGTGGCACAGCTTGCGGCGATACAGAAACTCCGCAAAATGCGCTGAATGGCTTCTCCCGGAAAAGGCAGCTTTGGCTGCCTTTTTTTTCGCACACAGTCCCGCTTGTGACATAATGACCATCATGAATGTCTATGAACAATCCAATTTGAATGTGATCATCCTTGCAGCAGGCAAGGGGACCAGGATGTATTCCTCCTTGCCCAAGGTGCTGCATGAAATCGCAGGAAGGCCCATGGTCTCCCATGTCGTGGCAACCGCGCGGGAGCTGGGTGCTTCCGATATCTGCGTGGTTTACGGTCATGGCGGGCAGAAGGTTCCGGAGCTTCTGGATGGTGAACACATTTCCTTTGCCCGCCAGGAGCCGCAACTGGGAACCGGACATGCCGTTCAATGCGCAGTCCCGCAGGTTTCCAGAAACGGTCGAACCCTGATCCTGTATGGGGATGTCCCTCTCATCGGTAAAAACACGCTCCAGAGGTTGCTTTCTGCAGCCAGCCCCTTCGGGTTGCTCACGGTCCGTCTGCAAAATCCCAGGGGCTATGGAAGAATCGTTCGGGATCACCAGGGAAGAGTGTTTAAAATCGTTGAGGAAAAGGATTCCAACCCGGCAGAAAAGGCGATCACCGAGGTCAATACCGGCGTGATGGTGCTCCCTACTGAAAAACTTTCGGAGTGGCTCGGCCGCCTTCAAAACAACAATACACAGGGAGAATATTACCTGACCGATGTGGTCGCGATGGCTGTGAATGAAGGGATGGGCATTGCCACGGTGCAACCAGAACATGAATGGGAGGTTCTGGGGGTGAACAACCGGGCCCAACTCGCGGAACTGGAGAGAATCCATCAGAACCACCTTGCGAGCGAATTGATGCATGCCGGTGTGACCCTGGCGGACCCGAACCGATTCGATCTCAGGGGCAGTCTGCGCTGCGGAAGGGATGTATTCATAGACGTGAACTGCCTGTTTGAAGGAGACGTGTTTCTCGGAGACGAAGTGCGGATCGGGGCGAACTGCGTGATTCGAAATGCGGTGATAGACCAGAACACGGTCATTGAGCCCTTCTCGCACATCGATGGAGCAAGGATCGCTTCTTCCTGCAAAATCGGACCTTATGCACGTATCCGCCCGTCAACCATTCTCGGGGAGAAGGCCCATGTCGGCAATTTCGTCGAAATCAAGAATGCGGAAATCGGAGAGGGCAGCAAGGCGAACCACCTGAGCTATATTGGCGACGCGACCATCGGAAGCGGCGTGAATATCGGAGCCGGTACCATCACCTGCAATTACGATGGAGCAAAAAAACATCGAACCGTGATCGAGGATGGCGCATTCATCGGTTCCGACACGCAGCTCGTGGCTCCCGTCACCATCGGCAGGAATGCAACCATCGGCGCAGGCTCCACCATCACCCGCAATGCTCCGGAGGGGGGGCTCACCCTGTCCAGAAGCAAGCAGGTTCATATCGAATACTGGAAAAGACCAAGGAAGGAATAGCATGTGCGGCATCATCGGGGCAATTGCGCAAAGAAATGTAGTGCCCATACTCATTGAAGGCCTGAAAAGGCTCGAATACCGGGGCTATGATTCGGCCGGCATTGCGATCGTAAATCAGGGACTGAGCCGCGTGAGAAGCGTAGGCAGGGTCGCCGAACTTTCCACGCTCACGCAGGGGATGAAGGGGCATCTCGGAATCGCGCACACCCGCTGGGCGACCCACGGCGCACCCAGCGAGAAGAATGCTCATCCGCATGCAAGCCGCGACGAGATTGCAGTGGTCCACAACGGGATCATCGAAAATCACGCGGAACTTCGCTCCAAACTTGAAGGGCTCGGATATGAATTCACTTCCGATACCGATACCGAAGTCATCGTTCACCTCATCCATCATCACAACCAGAAGCTCCAGGACCTTTTCGAGGCGACCAGGGTGGCTGTCAGGGAACTGAAAGGCGCCTACGCCATCGCGGTGGTGAGCAGGGAGCATGAAGACAGGATGATTTGCGCAAGGGAAGGCAGTCCATTGCTGCTCGGCTTGGGTATCGAGGAGAATTTTCTCGCTTCAGACGCATCCGCACTGCTTCCCGTAACGAGAAAGATGGTTTATCTCGAAGACGGTGACGTGGTCGACATACGTCTACTTTCTTATGAAATCCTGGACAAGGATGGAAGGAAGGTGGAAAGGAAAGTTCATTACAGCGAGTTGAGCGCGGACACCACCGAACTCGGCACCTATCGCCACTTCATGCAGAAGGAAATCTTCGAGCAGCCGAAGGCAATCGCAGACACGATCGACATAGCAATCAACGAACTGGGGATTTCACCAAAGCTTTTTGGCAGCGAGGCGGAACATGTACTGGATGGGATCAGGAATGTCACCATCATCGCCTGCGGAACGAGCTATCATGCCGGGCTCGTTGCCAGATACTGGATGGAAAGCATCGCGGGAATCTCGTGCAATGCGGAGGTGGCCAGTGAATATCGTTACCGCGACATCGTGCCGGATCCTGATGGCCTGATCGTCACGGTATCCCAATCCGGCGAAACGGCGGATACCCTCGCTGCCCTTGGGTACGCCAAATCCCTCGGCTGCATGAATACGCTCAGCATCTGCAACGTGGATGAAAGCGCTCTGGTGAGACAATCGAAACTGCGATTCCTCACACGCGCAGGACCGGAAATCGGCGTTGCTTCCACCAAGGCCTTCACAACTCAGCTCGTTGCGCTTTTCCTGTTGACCCTGGTGGTCGCGAAGATGAAGGGCAGGATATCGCCAGAGCAGGAATTCCAGCATCTCGAACAGTTGCGCAAGCTTCCGCATTCGATCAACAGGGCGCTGGAAATCGAACCCAGGGTGGTGGATTGGGCGGAAAAATTTTCCGACAAACACCACGCGCTGTTTCTCGCAAGGGGAATTCATTATCCGATCGCGCTGGAGGGGGCGCTGAAGCTGAAAGAGATCTCGTATATCCATGCGGAAGCATATCCGGCAGGTGAGCTGAAGCATGGACCGCTTGCGCTGGTTGACAGCAGCATGCCGGTCGTTGCGGTCGCCCCGGGCGACTCCCTTCTCGAAAAGCTGAAATCCAACCTTCAGGAAGTCAGGGCGAGGGGGGGGGAACTGTATGTCTCTGCGGATTCGAATTCGCATTTCCACGACGAGGAGCATATCCACGTCATCAGGATGACGGAGCATGCCGGATTTCTTAGCCCGATCCTGCACGCGATCCCGCTTCAGCTTCTCGCCTATCATGCCGCATTGCAGAAGGGCACAGACGTGGACAAGCCAAGAAACCTGGCAAAATCGGTGACAGTGGAATAGGCTGTCACAAAATCTAAATCATCCAAAGATATAGTGTGCTGGTCAGATACCGGGCCGGCACATGAAAGTTTTGATGATCTCCGACGTGTACTTTCCTCGCGTCAACGGGGTTTCCACTTCCATGCAGACTTTTCGCAGGGAACTCGCGGCGCTCGGGGTCGATGTGACGCTTGCGGTGCCGGATTATGGAAAAACCCTGGATGACGAGGAAAACATCGTCCGCATTCCGTCTTCCAGGGTGCTGCTCGATCCGGAAGACAGGATGATGTCCTACGGCGCGGCAAGGAAAATTGCGAAATCCCTTCCTGAGCGCGATTACGATCTGATCCACATCCAGACCCCCTTTGTCGCACACTATGCGGGATGCTCCATCTCCAGGGATCTGGGTGTTCCATGCGTCACCACCTACCACACCTATTTCGAGGAATATTTCCATCACTACATTCCCTTTCTTCCTGCAGCATGGCTGAAAAGCGCAGCGAGAAGATTTTCAAGAATGCAGTGCGATGCGGTCAATGCAATCGTCGTCCCTTCCAATGCGATGGCAAAAACGTTGCAGGATTACGGAGTGAGGATGGAGACTCACATCATCCCGACCGGCATTCCTGAAGAAATGTTCGCTGTTGGGAATGCGGAAGGCTTCAGGAAGGAACAGGGGATCGGTGAAAACAGAAAAATCCTTCTTTTCGTAGGCAGGGTGGCTTTCGAAAAGAATATCGGATTCCTGATCCGTGCAGCGCGAATCGCCAAAAATGAAGTTCCGGAATTGCTTCTGCTCATCGCAGGGGAAGGTCCGGCAGAAGAATCCCTCAAAAGGTTTACCAGCCAGACCGGGATGGAGGGGCATGTAAGCTTCATCGGGTATCTGGACAGGAAGGACAGGCTGAAGGATTGTTATGCCGCTGCGGATGCATTCGTGTTCGCATCCAGAACGGAGACCCAGGGACTGGTTCTTCTCGAAGCCATGGCGGCCGCGAAGCCGGTCATTTCGACCGCCTACATGGGCACAAGGGATATCCTCACCGAAGAGAGCGGCGCGATCGTTCCGGCAGAGGACGAAAAGGAATTCGCTGCTGCCATGGTCAGGGTTCTGCAGGACGAAGAACTCAGGATGGACATGTCCGGGAAAAGTCTGAGGCATGCAAAGTCCTGGCGATCCGGGGTCATGGCGGAAAAAATGGCCAGGTTGTACGAAGGACTCGCTGGAAGAATTCAAACCCTGCCCGATCTGGAGTAATATAGCAAATGAAAATTTCTGCACAGATCAGGCATGGCGACCATCGCAGTGTTCAACCAGAAGGGCGGGGTGGGGAAAACCACGACTGCGCTCAATTTAGCTGCAGCGCTGGCACTGCTTGAAAGAAACACGCTCGCCATCGATCTGGACCCCCAGGGGCATCTCACCCATGCGCTCGGAGTGGACGAGGAATCCACCCGGGGAATCGGCGCATTCTTCCGCAACGAAAGCACGCTGAAGGAACTCGTGCAGAATCGCCGTCATGGCTTGAGGGTCATCGCAGCGAATCAGGACCTTTCAAAGATCGACGCTCTCTTCGGCAAGAACGGAAAGGCTGCTTCCAGGCTTCGCGAAGGCCTTGCTGAAAGCTTCCCGGAGGAAAACAAGACCGTCATCATCGACTGCTGTCCGATGCTGGGCGTGCTTTCGCTCAATGCAATCATGTCTGCCGAGAGGGTGCTGATTCCTGTTTCAGCCGATTTTCTCTCGATGCAGGGTGTTCAAAGGGTTGTTTCCCTGCTTTCGGTGCTTCAGGCAAGATTCGGAAGGAAATACGACTACCGGATCGTCATGACCCGTTTCGACAATCGGAGGAAACTCGCCTACAAGACACTGGAGAGCATCGAGGAAAGGTTCGAAGGGAAAGTGTGCAAGACAAGGATCATGGAAAACGTGAATCTGGCTGAAAGCCCTGCATATGGACGCGATATCTTTTCACACGCGCCGGGAAGCCAGGGTGCGAAGGATTATTATCTACTCACTCACGAACTGATGGGGCAGGGTTTCCTCTAATCGCCCATTCTCGGTTTGCGTGGAGCCCTGGAGAACAGAAGGGAATGTAACCGGTCCGGAAGCATGCCGAGCAACATCCCGATTGCTTTCATCTGCCACGGAAAGGTGTAGCGCAGTCTATCCATTTCGACAGATCTGATGATTCCTGATGCGGCTTTCGATGCAGGAACCAGAAACGGCATTGGGTAGGGATTCCGGGAAGTCATGGGTGTGGCGACATAGCCGGGGCAGATGGTGATCACCCGGATTCCACTTCCATAAAGCTCGGCCCTCAGTCCTTCCAGATACCGGATGGCGGCAGCCTTCGAAGCGGAGTAGGCGCTGGCTCCGGGAAGTCCCCGAAACCCGGCGATGCTCGAGATTCCAACCAGTTTCCCGCTCCCCCTTTGCTTCATCGCAGCGAGGAAGGGTTGAAAAGTTCGAACCATGCCCGTGACATTCGTGTCCAGGATTTCCTCGAAAACCGCGATATCCTCCTCCAGCTCGGTCAGGTTTCCGATGCTGATCCCTGCATTGGCATAGACGATGTCCGGCGCACCATGAAGCGCAAGAAAAAGTTCTGCGGCCCTTTTCATCGAAACCATGTCCCGGACATCCGCCCCCAGAAGCAGGGCGCGCCCCGGCCAGTTCTGGCCGAAAAAGTCCAGGCGCGAGGCATCCCTTGAAGTGATTCCGACGATGGCTCCGGACTCCAGGTATTGCCTTGCAAGTTCAAAACCGATTCCACTGGAGCCGCCGGTGATGAAAACTCGCAGCGTCAATGCTTTCTGTCCTCCCGCGCGATATCGACGAGTTCGTCGAGCATCCTGGTGTCGGCGAGATCTCCCAGCATGAGATATCTTCCGTCGACCAAAATGGCGGGAACCCCTGAAATGTGATCGTCCAGTGCAAGTCTCATGGAATCTTCGATCTTTTTGGTGATTTCATCCGAGAAGAACAGCGACTGGAAACGCTCGATGGGAACGCCCTGCTTCATGATCCATCCGAACAGAACGCTCTCGTTGGAAAGATCGATTCCCTGCTCGCCCATCGCGGAGAAAATCCCGGAGCGCAGCCTGGATTCAATGCCCATTTTTTCGAGCGAGTAATAGGTCCGGGCAAGTGTGATCCATGCATTTCTGAAAGCTGGTACATGGTTCAGTTTCACGGAATGGTGGGAAGCAGCCCACTGGTTGATCACCGGCTCCAGATCACGGCATTGCGGACAACCGTAATAAAAATACTCGGTCACGGTAATCGGCGAACTGGCGGCAGGAAGGGATCCGGATACGATCAGATAATCCCTGCCTTCGACCGGTTGACCGAAGGCAGGAGCGCAGAGGAAAAAAAGGAGGAGAAGAAAGCGGCGCATCAGCGCGGATGAGCCCGTTCCGCCCTGGCCCTTGATATGAGTTGATCGAGGACAGTGATGGTCCCGGGAAGAGACTGGGTGATCCCTGGAGAGGTGAGGTATTTGCCGTCGACCACGAGAGAAGGGGTGCCGTCGATGCCGTAATTCTTGGTGATCTCGCGGGCTCTGGAGACGGCCACCTGGGTGGAGAAGGCATTCCATGCGGCGGTAGCTTTGCCTGCATCGATTCCGCGTCCAGCCACCCATTTTATGAAGGTCTTTTCATCGCCCAGGTCAATGTTCTGGTTCTGCACTGCATCGTAAACGGCCTGATGCCATTTGGGCTCGAGGCCGAGCGCGTTGAGTGCGTAATAGGTTCTGGCAAGCCTCGCCCAGGTATCGTCGAAAGCGGTGGGCTGGTAGCGGAACTGGACATCGGCCGGCATCTTTTTCAACCAGGCTTCGAGGTATTTCTGCAGGTCGTAGCAATGCGGGCAGCCATAGTAGAAAAATTCGATGACCTCCACCTTCTTTCCGGATTCGGTCGGCTGGACAGGATCCATCTGGGTGAATCCCTTTCCTGCATGGGCGATTCCGAAACAGAAGAGAAGGGAAACGAAGAGCAGCTTGCGGAACAGCTTCATGAGTTCTCCTGGAAAAATCGAAGATCAGTCTTTGACGACTGTGGAAGGGATGCCGTTCTGACGCAGGTTTTGCTGCGCCTTGTCGATGTCTCCCTGATTGGCAAACGGACCGATCCGAACCCGGTAGGTCGAGTCTGCGCCCGCATCGATACTGGACTCCAGGCCGATCATCGCAAGCTTTGCCTTCATGTTGTCGGCGTCATCCCTGGAATGAAAGGATCCTGCCTGAACGAAATAACTCCTGGGCGCGGGAGCCGGTGCCTTGGCAACAACGGCCGGAGTCTTTTGCACGATTTCTGCCGGCCGGGCTGGAGCAGGCTGGGTGGCCTGTGCAGCCTGGGCGGGCGGGACAGCAGGCGCTTGCTGGTCGGGAAGTATCTTGTAGAAATCGAACTTCGGCTTGTCGGAATCGTGATTTTCGGGTGGCTGTGGAACCGCCGCAACCTGCGCAGGCGGGAGATCAGGTGTCGCAGGCCGAGTGGAATTGGTATTGACGAATGGGCTTGGCAGTTTGTTGATGTACCAGGCGGCGCCAATCGATACTCCCACGCCGAGAATCAGTCCGATGAGAATGCCGGCGAACATCGATCCGCCGCGACCGGAGCGGGAACCCGAGGATTTTTGCTTGTAGTCTCTGCTCATCGAAATCTCTTTACATTTTTTCAGGCGCGCTGACGCCAAGTAGTTGCAGTCCTCTTGCAAGCACCAGCTTCACCGCGGAAACGAGCAGAAGGCGGGCATCTTTCAAGCGCTCGTCCTCCACCAGGAAATGGGATGAATTGTAATAAGCGTGGAACAGCGCAGCAAGATCCTTGAGATAAAAGGCAATGATGTGCGGAGAAAGTTCCCGCGCCGCGGATCTCACGGTTTCCGGAAAATCGATGAGCATCTGGAGAAGATCGAGTTCCACTTCGGAATCGAGAGCGGACGCATCTGCACCCTGAAGTTCGATGGGATTTCCTCCCCATTGGTCGAGCACGCTGGAAATCCTGGCGTGCGCATACTGGATGTAATAGACCGGATTGTCGTTGCTCTGTGATTTCGCCAGATCGAGATCGAAATCGAGATGTTGATCGCATTTCCTCAGCACGTAGAAGAAGCGGGCGGCGTCGTTGCCGACTTCCTTCCTCAGTTCGCGAAGGGTGACGAAGTCACCGCTTCTAGTCGACATGGAAGCCTTCTTTCCGTTCCGGTAGAGCACTGCGAACTGCACGAGTGCAACTTCCAGCTTGTCCGATGGGGCGCCTGCAGCTTCGAGTGCGCCCTTCACCCTGGGAATGTATCCGTGATGATCCGCACCCCAGATGTCGATGATGCGGTCATATCCGCGTTCGAGCTTGTTCAGGTGATAGGCGATGTCGGAAGCGAAATAGGTGTACAGGCCGTTTTCACGCTGCACAACCCTGTCCTTCTCGTCCCCGTGGTGCGTGGAGCGGAACCACCTTGCGCCATCCTGGACATAAAGGTTGCCGGTGGATTCGAGGATGTCGATGGCCCGGGCAACCATGCCGCTGTCGAAAAGAGACTGTTCAGAAAACCATGTATCGAAGGTGACGCCGAATTCGAGCAGGTCGTTCCTGCAGTCTCCCAGCTGTTCGTTGAGTACGAAATCGTGGATGTACTGGTAATCGGGACCGAGGAGCTTTTTGGCATTTGCGATCAGCTTGTCGAGATGGACATCCTCATCCTCGATGACGGTTGGAATGTCGTACAGGACCGCACCGGGAGGGTGAAAATAGCGGTCTCCATGCGCTTCGCGGATCAGTTGCGCCATATCCCGAACATAACTTCCCTGGTAGGCATTGGCAGGAAACAGGATGTCTGTCCCGAGGATTTCGAGATAACGCAGCCACGTGGAGATCGTTAGGATGTCCATCTGCCTGCCTGCATCGTTCACGTAATATTCGCGATCGACCTGGTAACCGGCTGCAGAAAGGACATTGGCGAGGCTTGCTCCGTAGGCCGCACCGCGGCCATGCCCTACGTGAAGCGGGCCGGTTGGATTGGCGGAAACAAATTCGACCTGGACCCGGGTTCCGGCTCCCATGGTGCTGTTTCCATAATTCGTCCCTGCGAGGAGAATCTGCCTTGCGATCTCCTGCTTCGAAGAGCGGCGGATGAAGACATTGAGAAAGCCTGCTCCCGCGATTTCAACTCGTTCAACATGCTCGGAATGGGGCAGAAATTCGAGAATCTCGGCAGCGATCTGCCTCGGATTTCTCTTCAGAGGCTTGGCCAGCTGCATGGCGACGTTGCAAGCATAATCTCCATGGGCGCCGAGTTTCGGGCGCTCCAGGTGGATTTCAGGTTCGAGATCGGAAATGCGCCTGACCGCCTCTGAAAAAAGCGTCCTGAGATGATCCTTGAAATCTGGAAAGGTCGGGTGTGTCATGATGATTTATCGCTTATTATAACGTTGCTGTGAATCAAAACTCCAGAGGATCGACATCGATGTGCCACCTGACGGAACGATCCGGAGCGATGGATGGAATCAGTAAGTCGAGCATATTCTGCAGACTTTTGCGGCTTTGAGACTGGAGGAGGATCTGCATGCGCTCCATGGAATTCATTCGCGGCAGGAATGCTGAAACCGGCTCGAATACCGTGACCCCTTGCGCCAGGCTTCTGGCCGATTTCTCCACTTTGCGCAGAAACCGGTGCGCATGGTCCACCGAAGGCGATTCAGCCCGGATCAACGCCTGATGGGAAAACGGCGGGAACCCGCCCGCTTCACGCTCCGAAAGGAGCAGGTTCGCCATGGCATCGTAATCGTGCTGGATCAGGGAGGTAAAAAGCGGATGATCCGGGAACTCGGTCTGGATCAGGACTTCTCCGGGAAGGGTTGCACGGCCGGCCCTTCCCGAGACCTGCGTGAGCAGGGAAAAGAGCCTTTCGGATGCACGGAAATCGCAACTGTACAGTGAGGAATCCGCCTGGAGGATACCGACCAGCGTCAGGTTGGGGAAATTGTGACCCTTTGCGAGGATCTGGGTGCCGACGAGAATGTCCACTTCTCCACGGTCGATGATTTTCAGCATATCCTGGAACGAACTTTTCCTGAGCAGATTGTCCCGGTCGATGCGCAGGATTCTGGCCTCCGGGAACAGTCCGGAGAGGGTTTGTTCGATGCGCTGCGTGCCGTGACCGACCGGTTTCAGGTCGATGTTGCCGCAGGACGGGCAGGATTGAACCAGATCCTCGGTGTGGCCGCAATAATGGCAGCGCAGCTTTCTTTCCCTGAGGTGAAGCACGAGGCGAGCGGAGCACCGGCCGCAGGTCGGAGACCAGGTGCAGCCTGAACAGATCAGCGCGGGAGAGTAGCCTCGCCGATTGACGAACAGCAGACTCTGCTCCTGGCGATCCAGGCGCGCTGAAATCGCCTCCGCAAGCGGGGAGGAAATCCCGTGAGGTGTGGAATATCTGCGCAAATCCACGAGCCGGATGGATGGAAGCAGGGCATCCCTGGCGGCCCTGGATTTCATCGCGAGGTAGCCGTAACGTCCAGTTTTTGCCTTGTGGTAGCTTTCGAGTGAAGGGGTGGCCGAACCAAGTATGATCGGGATGGAAAGCTGCTTCGCCCTGAAAATGGCGAGATCCCTGGCCGAATACCGCAATCCTTCCTGCTGCTTGAAGGAAGGATCGTGCTCTTCATCGACGATGATGAGCCCGGGGTTGGCCAGCGGCACGAAGGCCGCCAGCCTGGTGCCGAGGACGATCCTTGCTATGCCGGCTTGCGCCTGAAGCCAGCATTGCATGCGTTCCCCGTCGGCAAGACCGGAGTGAAGGCTTACCAGTGGTGTGAACGGAAATCGGCTCCGGATCAGGTTTTCCAGCATCGGAGTGAGGCCGATTTCCGGGACGAGAAACAGGACCTGGCTGCCTTCCTTCAACACCCTCTCCATCGTCCTGAGATACACTTCGGACTTGCCGCTACCGGTGATGCCATGAAGCAGCCATGGCCGGTAGCCGTCTGGATTTCCCAGGATGGACAGGACGGCCTGGCTTTGTTCAGGACCGAGTTCCGGCGCCTTTGAAATGGAAAAGGGCAACTCCACTTCCGTCACAAACCCCCTTTCCTTCATCCTGGAAAGGGTAGCGGCAGGGAAGGTTTTCCGTATGGCTGCCTCGTCGAGAAACCCCGCTTGCAGCAGATGCTCGCGTAGCTCGAGCAGGTTTTTCCCCGTCAGCCTGGCAATCATTCCGGATTCGGTGAGCGCATAGCTCCTGTTTCGCATCGGTACCAGATCCCGGTCTGACTTCAGCCAGGAAGGCAACGCATTCAGCACCACCTGGCCGATCGGATGATGATAATAGCGGCTGCAGAAGAAAAAAAGGGCGAGGAGGTCTTCATTCAGGGGGGGGATGTCACGGCAAATCCTGATCGGTGATTTGAGCAATTCTTCAGGAAATTCGGAGGAAGGAATGCATTCCATGACAACGCCGGTCACGACTTTCTTCCCGAAAGGAACACGTACCCTGAGTCCGACCGGATCCGGTTCGTCCGGATCGATCAGGTAATCGAAGAGACGGAAAACCGGAACGTCGATCGCGACCCGGATTACCCTGGAAGTGGGGACGGATTCCATCTTTTGGCAGAAAGGGGCTCGGCTGGAGCCCGCTTCGTCATTGGGATGAGACTTCGTGATATTTGCGGCTGGAGGAATGCACCGTTTCGATCAGGATGCGCGCATTTTCAGGATCGGTGTATTGGGAGATGCCGTGACCGAGATTGAACACATGCCCGCTGCCATGTCCATAGCTTTCGAGAACCTTCTCCGCCTCGGAAACGATCCGTTCAGGGGTGCCGAAAAGGACCAGCGGATCCAGATTTCCCTGGAGAGCGACCTTGTCCCCGACCAGTTTGCGCGCCCGCCCGATGTCGATAGTCCAGTCGAGGCCAAGCGCGTCGCATCCGATTGCAGCCATCTGCTCGATCCAGAGTCCGCCTCCCTTGGTGAAAACGATGCTGGGGATTTTTGCTCCGTCGTATTCCTTGTGCAGCCCGGACACGATCTTTTCGATGTAGGCGAGCGAGAATTCCCTGTAGGCCGAATCGGAAAGTGCGCCTCCCCAGGAATCGAAGATCATCACGGCCTGCGCGCCGCTTTCGATCTGCGCATTCAGATAGGCGGTGATGGCCTTGGCATTGATTTCCAGGATGTGATGGAGCAGTTCCGGGCGGCTGTAGAGCATGATCTTGGTCTGCAGGAAGTCGCTGCTGCTCCCGCCCTCGACCATGTAGCAGGCAAGGGTGAACGGACTTCCTGAAAAACCGATCAGCGGGACGGAGTTCGCGAGCGACTTCCTGATCTGCGAGACCGCATCCATGACGTAACCCAGATGGTCCCTTGGATCCGGGGCGGTCAGGTTCTTGATTTCCCATTCGTTGCGAAGGGGACGCTCGAATTTCGGCCCTTCACCTTCAGCGAAATAGAGTCCGAGGCCCATCGCGTCCGGCACCGTGAGGATGTCCGAAAACAGGATCGCTGCATCCAGCGGAAAACGCGCGAGCGGCTGCAGCGTCACTTCAGTTGCAAGATCGGGGCTTTTGCAAAGCGCAAGGAAGCTTCCGGCCCGCGATCTGGTCTGATTGTATTCGGGCAGGTAGCGACCCGCCTGGCGCATCATCCAGACCGGGGTGTAGTCGACCGGCTGGCGAAGCAGTGCCCGGAGAAAGGTATCGTTCTTGAGTTGAGACATCGGTGCTCCTGTCAGCGCGGAAGATCGGAATGGCCCATCAGGTACTCGTCCACGGAACGGGCAGCCTGGCGGCCTTCGCGTATGGCCCAGACGACAAGGGACTGACCGCGGCGCATGTCGCCAGCGGAAAAGACCTTGTCGATGGAAGTTCTGTAATTCCTCGTGTCTGCGCCGACATTGCCGCGCTGGTCGAGATGGACGCCAAGCTCTTCCAGCATTCCCTTGTGAACCGGGTGCAGGTAGCCCATCGCAAGCAGCACGAGGTCCGCTCTCAGCTCGAATTCGGAGTCGGGCACTTCGGTCATTTTCATTTCTGCGAGGTTCCATTCGACTCGCACGCAATGCAGCTTTTCCACGCGCCCGTTCGAGCCGGAGAAGTGTTTGGTGACGACGCTCCATTCGCGGGTGCAGCCTTCCTCCTGGGAACTGGATGTCCGCAACTTGAGCGGCCAGTTGGGCCAGGTGAGCGGCTTGTTTTCGGACTCGGGCGGCATCGGCATCACTTCCAGCTGGGTGACTGATGCTGCACCATGACGGATGGATGTGCCTACGCAATCGGAGCCGGTGTCGCCTCCTCCGATCACCACGACATGCTTGCCGGTCGCCATGATCTGGTTCTCGATGCGGTCTCCGGCATTGACCTTGTTCTGTGGAATGAGGAAATCTAGAGCGAAATGCACTCCGTCGAGTTCCCGTCCGGGAATATTGAGATTGCGCGGCGCTTCGCTTCCACCTGTGAGGACGACTGCGTCGTAGTCCTTCAGCAGGTCGCTTGCGGGGATGTCGGAGCCGATGTGGGCGCTCACCCTGAATTCCACACCTTCCGCCTTCATCTGTTCCATGCGGCGGTCGATCAGGTGCTTCTCCATCTTGAAGTCCGGTATTCCGTAACGGAGCAATCCGCCGATCCGGTCGTTCTTCTCGAAAACCGTCACGGCATGGCCGGCCCTCGCGAGTTGCTGCGCACAGGCGAGACCTGCGGGGCCCGAGCCCACCACTGCCACTTTTTTGCCAGTCTTCTCTGCCGCGATTTGCGGCTTCACCCAGCCTTCTTCCCATGCCCTGTCGATGATCGCGTGTTCGATCGATTTGATTGCAACCGCGGTATCGTTGTAGTTGAGCGTACAGGCTGCCTCGCAGGGGGCGGGACAGATCCTTCCGGTGAATTCGGGGAAGTTGTTGGTCGAATGAAGCACCTCGATCGCTTCCTTCCAGCGATTGCGGTAAATCAGGTCGTTCCAGTCCGGAATGATGTTGTTGACCGGACATCCGGAATGGCAGAAGGGAATGCCGCAGTCCATGCAGCGTGCGCCCTGCTGTCTCAGTTCAGCTTCGGGAAGGGCGGATACGAACTCGCGAAAATGGCGAATCCGCACCTCGACGGGTTCGGCCGATTCGTAGGCACGTTCGATTTCCATGAATCCAGTTGGCTTGCCCATTACACAGACTCCAGTTCGGACTTTTTCGATTTCATTTCAGCAAGTGCGCGCTTGTACTCGATCGGCATGACCTTGACGAACTTCGGCAGGTAGGCGGACCAGTTTTCGAGGATGGTTTTTGCCCTGGTGCTTCCGGTGTGTTTCAGGTGGTTTCCGATCAGATAGCGCAGGCGGTTCACGTCGCTCTGCGTGAGATGGTCGACGCTGACCTTGCCGTGGGATTCGAGTTCTCCCTTTTCGGTTGCGTCCAGGCCGGATTCTTCCTCCGGTACCGGTTCCAGTTCGACCATCGCCATGTTGCAGCGTTCCTGGAAGTCTCCTGCTTCATCCAGGACATAGGCGATCCCGCCGCTCATGCCGGCTGCGAAATTGCGCCCGGTGGGCCCCAGCACGAGAACCACCCCGCCCGTCATGTATTCGCACCCATGGTCACCCACTCCCTCGACGACCGCGGTGCAGCCTGAATTCCTGACGGCGAAGCGTTCGCCGGCCACTCCCCTGAAATAGGCTTCTCCGGAAATGGCTCCATAAAGCAGGGTATTGCCGACGATGATGTTTTCTTCCGGAACGATCGGGCATTGCGCATCCGGATAAATGATGATTTTTCCTCCGGAAAGCCCCTTGCCGACATAATCGTTCCCATCCCCTTCGAGTTCGAAGGTGATGCCGGATGCAAGGAATGCACCGAAGCTCTGACCTGCAGTTCCCCTGAATTTGACATGGATCGTGTCGTCGGGAAGCCCTGCATGGCCGTAACGCTTGGCCACTTCTCCGGAAAGCATGGCTCCTGCGGTACGGTTCACGTTGCAGATCGGGCTATCGATACGTACCTTCCTGCCTTCAGACAGTGCAAGTCCGGCTTCGCGAATCAACTTGTGGTCGAGCGCCTTGTCGATTCCGTGATCCTGCACTTCGGTGTGGCGCCTTGCGCTATCGGAAGGCACGTCGGGCTGGTGGAGGATGCGGGAGAGGTCGAGCCCCTTCGCTTTCCAGTGGTCGACCGCGCGGCGCACATCGAGAAGGTCTGTCCTCCCGATGAGCTCGTCGAATTTTCTGATGCCCATTTTCGCCATGTATTCGCGAACTTCTTCGGCCACGAAGAAGAAGTAGTTCACGACATGTTCAGGTTGACCGGTGAATTTCTTGCGCAGATTCTCGTCCTGCGTGGCGACCCCCACAGGGCAGGTGTTGAGGTGGCATTTCCTCATCATGATGCAGCCTTCGACGACCAGAGGCGCAGTGGCGAAGCCGAATTCATCCGCACCGAGCAGCGCGCCGATCAGCACATCCCGTCCGGTCCTCATCTGGCCGTCGACCTGGAGCGCAACGCGTCCTCTCAGACGGTTGAGAACGAGGGTTTGCTGGGTTTCGGAGAGGCCGAGTTCCCACACGGAGCCTGCGTGCTTCACCGAACTCAGCGGGCTCGCTCCGGTTCCACCGTCTCCGCCGGAAATGGTGATGTGATCCGCTTTCGCCTTGGCCACGCCAGCCGCGACGGTTCCGACCCCGACTTCCGAAACCAGCTTCACGCTGACGCTGGCTGCTGGGTTCACGTTCTTGAGATCGTGAATCAGCTGGGCGAGATCTTCGATCGAGTAGATGTCGTGATGGGGTGGGGGGGAAATGAGGCCCACGCCTGGCACCGAATGCCTGAGCTTCGCGATGTATTCGCTCACCTTGTGACCCGGAAGCTGTCCGCCTTCCCCGGGCTTGGCACCTTGCGCCATCTTGATCTGCAGTTGGTCTGCATTCACGAGGTATTCTGTGCTCACTCCGAAACGGCCGGCTGCGACCTGCTTGATCGCAGAGCGCATCGAGTCTCCGTTGGGAAGGGGCTTGAACCTGACCGGATCTTCTCCCCCCTCGCCGGTATTGGATTTTCCGCCCAGGCGGTTCATCGCGATTGCAAGCGTCGAGTGGGCTTCCCTGGAAATGGATCCGAGGGACATGGCGCCGGTTGCGAAGCGCTTGACGATTTCCCTTGCTGGTTCGACTTCTTCTAGCGGAATCGGGTTTTCAGCCTGCCTGATCTCGAACAGGCCGCGCAACGTCATCAACTGTTCGCTCTGGTCGTTGATGAGCTTGGCGAATTCGCGGTAAGTGCTGTAGCTGCCCGAGCGTGTGGCATGCTGGAGCTTCGAAATGGTTTCCGAGTTCCACATGTGGGCTTCGCCCCGGATCCGGTGCGCATATTCTCCGCCCACGTCGAGTGCGTTGCTGTAGATCGGGGCATTTCCGAATGCGATGCGGTGCACGGATGCGGCTTCCTCCGCAATCTCGGCGACTCCGGCCCCCTCCACGCGGCTTGCTGTGCCCGGGAAATAGCGATCGATGAAAGAGGTGGAAAGGCCGATCGCCTCGAAAATCTGCGCGCCGCAGTAGGATTGGTAGGTCGAGATGCCCATCTTGGACATGACCTTGAGCAGCCCTTTCGAAACCGCCTTCACGAAGCGCTTCTTCGCCTCATGGGGGGAAAGATCGTTCGGGAGCAGTTCGGTCATGTTCTCGATGGTCTCGAACGCGAGCCAGGGATGTATCGCTTCCGCGCCGTATCCTGCCAGAAGGGCGAAGTGATGCACTTCCCTGGCCGAGCCGGTGTCGATCACCAGCCCGGTGCTGGTTCTGAGTCCGCTCTTCACCAGGTGGTGATGGACTGCGGAAGTGGCGAGCAATGCCGGGATCGGTATACATTTTTCAGACACGCTCCTGTCCGACAGCACCAGGATCGTGGTTCCTTCCCGCACGGTCTTTTCAGCCAGTTCGCAAAGCGAGGAAATGGCCGATTCCATGCCCGCTGCCCCCTCCGTTGCCGGATAACAGATGTCGAGAACCCGGGATGTGAATTTTCCGCCGCTCAGGTCACCGATGTGCACAATTTTCGCGATTTCGGAATCGGAAAGCAGGGGCTGGCTGACTTCCAGCCTGGGCTGAGGCTCCGTCACTTCGATTCCCAGCAGGTTGGGCTTCGGTCCGATGAAGGAAACCAGGGACATGACGATTTCTTCGCGGATCGGATCGATCGGCGGGTTCGTCACCTGCGCGAAAAGCTGCTTGAAGTAATTGTAAAGCGGCTTCAGCTTGTTGGACATCACCGCGGGCGGGGAGTCGTTGCCCATCGAACCGGTGGCTTCCTGGGCACTCGCGGCCATCGGCTGGATCAGGAACTTGATGTCTTCCTGCGAATAATTGAATGCCTGCTGCCTGTCCAGAAGGGATGCGGAACTACGGACATCGCTGGAGGCATCCGGTAGCTCCGAAAGATGAATCCTGGAGCGATCGATCCATTCGCGGTAGGGCTTCGCCGAAGAAAGCGAATGCTTCAGTTCCGCGTCGTCGATGATCCTTCCCTGCTCCATGTCGATGAGGAACATCTTGCCCGGCTGAAGTCGCCACTTTTTGACGATCTTGTGCTGCGGAATGTCCAGAACGCCCATTTCGGAGGCCATCACCACCAGGTCGTCGTCGGTGATGAGATAGCGGGCAGGACGCAATCCATTCCTGTCCAGCGTGGCGCCGATCTGTCTTCCATCGGTGAAGGCGACCGCGGCGGGTCCGTCCCATGGCTCCATGAGCGCTGCATGATATTCGTAGAAGGCGCGCTTTTCCTCGTCCATGAGCGGATTGCCTGCCCATGCCTCCGGAATCAACATCATCATCGCGTGAGCGAGCGGGTAGCCCCCTGCGACCAGCAGTTCGAGCGCATTGTCGAAGCAGGCTGAATCAGACTGCCCCTCGACGATGAGCGGCCAGATCCTTTCGAGATCGCTCTTCAGGACGGGAGAGGACATCGCCTCGTGTCGCGCGGTCATCCAGTTGACATTGCCGCGCATGGTGTTGATTTCACCGTTGTGCGCAATCATCCTGAACGGATGGGCAAGGTCCCAGGTCGGGAAGGTATTGGTTGAAAAGCGCTGGTGGACCAGTGCGAGCGCGGAAACGACCTTCTCGTCCGCGAGGTCGAGGTAGTATTCGCCGACCTGGTCCGCGAGCAACATGCCCTTGTAAACGATGGTGCGGGAAGACATCGAAGGAATGTAGAATCCTTCGTCGAAACCGGCCCTTTTCACCGCGTGCTCGATGCTCTTCCTGATGACGAAAAGGCTCCTCTCGAAGCTTTCCGTGTCCTTTGCACCGATGAACACCTGGCGAATGCAGGGTTCCGAATGCTTCACGCTTTCGCCGAGATTGGCATTGAATGTGGGAACGTCCCGCCAGCCGATGAGCTTCAAGCCCTCTGCTTCAATATGACTGGCGATGATCTCTTCGCAGCCCGAACGCCTGGTTGCGTCCCGGGGCAGGAAAATCATGCCGACCCCGTATTCTCCGGGAGCCGGCAGTTCGAAGCCAAGCTGCGACCTGAGAAATTGATCCGGGATCTGGATCAGGATTCCCGCACCGTCCCCTGCGAGAGGGTCGGCGCCCGTGGCGCCACGATGGGTGAGATTCTTCAGGATTTGCAGACCCTGGGCGATAATGTCGTGACTTTTCGCGCCCCTGATGTGTGCGATAAACCCGACTCCGCAAGCGTCATGCTCGAAACGCGGATCATATAAACCCTGCCTCTCCGGCAACGTCAAGTGGCTCAAGTTTTACCTCTTATTCGATTTTAGCAATGTAAAGGCAGTCGCCCCAATGGCCCTGCCAAATCCCGCTTACTCAAGGGAAAGTTTCCGATTTTACTCCGTCCGAAACCATCCGGCAACCTGACGGTCAGGAAGGGATTTCTTCGACCGTGAAAAGGCGTCTGTGTTCGCGGATCGCGTAGCGATCGGTCATTCCGGCGATGTAATCCGAGGTGATGCGCATGGCGTCACCCCCGGATTCGGCTTTTTCCCTGAATTGGGAAGGCAGCATGCGGATGTCGGATGTGAATGCCCGGAAGAGATCGGTGATGATTCGCTTCGCCTTGGCGCTCATTCTCATGACTTTGTAGTGCTGGTAGAGATGGTTGCGCAGGAACTGCTTGAGTTCGAGCTGTTCCTGCTGCATTTCTGGACTGAAGGAGACGATCCTGGGGGATTTGCGGATGTCCTCGATGTCCCGGGGGGAGTGTTTTCCGATGTTCTTCAGCGTTTCCCGGGTGAGGTCGATGATCTGGCTGTTGATCATGCGACGGATCGTTTCGTGAATCAGTCTCCTTCCGGAAAGATTCGGGTATTCCGCCCTGGCTTGAGCGATATGCCTGGAAAGGATCGGGATCTCGGAGATCTGTTCCAGGGTGAGCAGTCCGGAGCGGATACCGTCGTCTACATCATGGTTGTTGTATGCGATCTCGTCGGCAAGATTGGCAAGCTGGGCTTCTAGTCCCGGCTGCTCTCCGCGGAGGAATCGCTCGCCCAGTGCGCCAAGTGTTTCTGCATTTTTTCTGGTGCAATGCTTGAGGATGCCTTCCCTGGTTTCGAAGGTGAGATTCAGTCCGTCGAATGCGCCGTATCGCTCTTCCAGAAGGTCCACCACGCGCAGAGACTGGAGGTTGTGTTCGAAGCCACCGTGTTCCTTCATGCATTCGTTGAGCGCATCCTGGCCGGCATGACCGAATGGGGTGTGACCGAGATCATGGGCGAGTGATATGGCTTCGGTGAGATCCTCGTGGAGCTTGAGGCTTCTGGCGATCGATGTTGCGATCTGGGCGACCTCGATGCTGTGCGTGAGCCGGGTCCGGAAAAGATCCCCTTCGTGATTGACGAAGACCTGGGTCTTGTATTCCAGGCGGCGAAATGCGGAAGAGTGGATGATGCGATCCCGATCGCGCTGGAATTCGTTTCTTCCTTCCGGAGCCGCTTCCGGAATCCGTCTTCCCCGGCTGGATTCAGGGTGGGCTGCGTAAGGAGCGAGCTCAGTCATGGACGGAACGGATGGCTCCGACGATTTCTGCGCTGGAAATGCCGGAGCGGATGGACGCCCTGCCGATGGCCTCGAGCAGGATGAAGCGGATCCTTCCTTCTTCCACTTTCTTGTCGAGCGCCATGAGATCGAGATAGATATCGGCTTCGAGGTCCGGTGGAGCGGTGGGGAGGCCTGCATTTTTCATG
Source organism: Pseudomonadota bacterium (assembly GCA_021848705.1). Classification (GTDB taxonomy): domain Bacteria; phylum Pseudomonadota; class Gammaproteobacteria; order Burkholderiales; family JABEVD01; genus JABEVD01. The sequence goes on along the minus strand of JAJZTT010000001.1, from coordinate 52,910 downwards.
ATGTTGCGAATCCGTTCCACATCGTGCGCTTCGATCAGGCCCAGTCTTTCCGAAAGGGAAGCTGCGATCACGGTGCCGGCTGCGACCGCCTCGCCATGCAGCCAGTTGCCATATCCCATCGCGTTTTCGATGGCGTGTCCGAAGGTATGACCCAGATTGAGCAGGGCGCGTTCGCCGGCTTCCCTTTCGTCCCTTGCGACGACTTCAGCCTTGTTCATGCAGGATCTCCGGATGGCCTGGGCGAGTGCTTCCTGGTCGCGCGCCATGAGCCTGTCCATGTTCTCCTCCAGCCATTCGAAAAAGGGAAGGTCGCGAATCAGTCCGTACTTGATCACTTCCGCGATTCCGGAAGAAAGCTCCCGGTCGGAAAGCGTGTCCAGGGTTCGGGTATCTGCGAAAACGGCCCTGGGCTGGTAGAAGGCGCCGATCATGTTCTTTCCGAGCGGATGATTGATTCCGGTCTTGCCTCCCACGGAAGAGTCCACCTGGGATAGAAGCGTCGTGGGAACCTGGACGAAGGGTACGCCGCGAAGATAGGTGGCAGCGGCAAATCCGGACAGATCCCCGATCACCCCTCCCCCCAGGGCGACGATGGTCGTGTTTCTTTCGCAACGGTTCTCGAGCAACGCATCGTAGATCCGGTTGAGCGTCTGCCAGTCCTTGAATTTTTCCCCGTCATCCAGGATCACGGAAAGGGTGCTTATTCCGGCGGACTCCAGGGTTCCCTTCAGCATTTCAAGATAGAGCGGCGCGACCGTGGTATTGGTGACGATCGCAGCCTTTTTCTGGCCGAATGCTGGCGCGAAGAGGTCTGCATCCTTCAGGATCTCTTCGCCGATGTGGATCGGATAGCTGCGGCGCTCCAGTTCGACGGTAAGGGTCAGCATTTTGTACTTGGTGCGAGTTTCTGCAGGATCTGGTTGACGAGAAAGTTTACATTCTGGCGACTGGTGTCGACGATGAGGTCGGCCACTTCACGATACAGCGGATCGCGAATTTCGTAAAGCTCCGCGAGTTTAGCCTGCGGATTTCCGGTCTGTAGCAAGGGACGGTTCCTGTCGTTTCTTGTCCTCGCCCAGAGTTCGTTCACGGTCGCCCTGAGGTAGATGACCGTACCATTTTTTTTCAGCAATACGCGGTTTTCCGCGGAAAGCACGGCGCCGCCGCCCGTGGCGAGAACGATGTTTTCGAGGCGGACCAGTTCCATGATCGCTGCCGTTTCCCTTGCCCTGAAGCCGGCTTCCCCCTCCACTTCGAAAATGTGCGCAATGGAGACGCCGGTCTTGCACTTGATCTCGACGTCGGAATCGTGGAATGCCTTTCCGGTCTGTTTCGCGATCAGCTTGCCCACGGTAGTTTTGCCCGCACCCATCAGGCCGACGAGGTAGATATTGTTTTCTTTCATGAAATGCAAAGCGCCGGCTGTGCCGGCGCGGCTTAGCGTAGATTGAGGCTGTTTTGCAGGACCTTCGGCGACACGAAGATCAGCAGCTCGCTCTTCTGGTCGAGCTTTGCGCTTCCCCTGAAGAGGTTGCCGAGGACCGGAAGGTCGCCGAGAAGAGGAACCTTGTTGACCGTGTTCGAAATGTTCTGGGTGTGAATCCCGCCGATCACGACCGTCCCTCCGTTGTCGACCAGTACCTGGGTCTGGATTTTCTTGGTGCTGATCGAGGGAGGGGCGCCTGCAGCTGCAGCGGCGAGGGGGGAATCCTGCGTCACCGTGAGATCCATGATGATGCTGCTGTTCGGCGTGATTTGCGGCTTCACCTTGAGGCTCAGCACAGCCTTCTTGAAGGCATAGGTCGGGATGGTCGTGCCTCCGGAGACCTGGGTCGTCTGATACGGAATTTCCTGACCCGACTCGATCGTCGCTTCGACGTTGTTGGCGGTCACCACCCTTGGACTGGAAATGATCTTGCCATTACCGTCGGTTTCCAGTGCATCGATTTCCAGATTCAGGAATTTCGTTGCCGAGGAATTGAAGAGCAGAAAGGAGAGCGCGCCCATGCCGGCCGAACCGGTGATGTTCGGGGTGCTGAACGGGATATTCACGTTGGTGTTGTTGGCGTAGGTTGCCGTATTGGTGCCTCCGTAGCCCTGTGCGCCCGAGCCCGGTGCAATGCTGCCTCCTGCGGTCACGATCGGAGACGCTGCCCCGGGAACCGAAGCGGTTCCCACGGTGGGGGCGGAATATCCCAGCTTCACGCCGATATTGCGGCCGAAATCGTTGGAGGCCTGGACGACACGCGCTTCGATCATCACCTGCCTGAGCGGCGTGTCGATCTTCTGTATGAACTGGCGGACCTCTTCGAGTTTGGATGGAGTGTCCTGAACGAAAAGGGTGTTCGTAACGGGGTCGACCACGATGCTGCCGCGCTTGGAAAGGATTTTCTGCTTGTCGTTGGAAAGGATCTTCTGTACGTCGGCAGCTTTCTGGTAATTGAGCTGGATGCTCTCCGTGCGGGTCGCCTCCAGATCGGAAATCTTCTGCTTTCCTTCCAGATCCTGCTTTTCCCTTGCCGCGATTTCATCTCGGGGCGCGATCATCACGACATTCCCGACTTTGGTCATACCCAGTCCCTTCTGGTCGAGGATGATCTGTAGCGCCTGATCCCAGGGAACATCTTTCAGCCTCAGCGTGAGATTGCCGGTAACGGTATCGCTGATCACGATATTGAGTCCGGTGAAATCCGCGATCGCGAAGAGCAGCGACCTGACATCGGTGTTCCTGAAGTCGAGGGAAAGCTTGTTGCCGGTGAATCCCGGTCGGGTTCCCTGCACCAGCTTGTTGGGATCAACCGTGACAGGACGCACCTCGAGAACGAACTTGTTGTCGGTCTGGTAGGCGGATTGTTCCCAAAGGCCCTTGGGCTCGATCACCATTTTCACATTGTCGCCCTGTGCATAAGTGTCGATGTTGTTGACCGGTGTGCCGAAATCGATGACATCCAGCCTGCGTTCCAGGTTTTGCGGCAATTTTGTCCTGATGAACTGAACGACGATGTTGGTGCCCTGCTGGCTCACGTCGATGCCGGTGTCCGGATCGGAGAGGTTGACCTCGATCCGGCCCTCCCCGTTCTGACCGCGATGGAAATCGATGTCCCGGATTGCATGGGGCTGGTCTCCGGGAACGGGGGCGGCAAACATGGTCGCGCTGGTTCCTCCGCTGGCGATGGGGCCGGCGGAATGCAGGGTGATGAGGAGATTCGCTCCGTCGATTTTCGATTCATATGTGACGGGACGAAGCAGATTCATGACGAGTCTGGTTCGGCCACCCGCCTGAACGATGTTGATGCTGCGCAAGTCTCCCTTTCCAACTTCGACGGTGTTCTTGTCTACGGCATTGTCCGTGTCGAGAAAATCGAATGCGATCCTGGCGGGATTGTTGATGGCGAAGGAAGAAGGGGGGGCTGCCAGAGGTTGCTTCAGTGCGATCTTGACCACCATGCCGCCGCCCTGCAAATTAGCGACGCCCACGGAATTGATGCTATTGGCTGCAAAGGCAGCCGACAGGCACAGGCACAGCATCAGGCCGAAAATTAGGGTGAGGTATCGCTTCATTTTGGCTCCTGTTAATCCACCAGTTGCAGGGTGCTGGTACGCTCCGTCCAGTCTCCCGAACTATCCTGTACGAGTTCCTGTATCTTGATCATGGTCGTGGTGACTTCGGTGACCTTTCCGAAGTTCTGCCCGAGGTAGTTTCCGGTCGTCACCCTGTAAAGACCTCCGTCTGGCGCCTTGATGAGCGCATAGATCTTGTTGTCCTGCTGCAGGCTTCCGACCATCCTGAGTCCGTCCAGGGGAAAGGATTCCAGTGCTTCCTTGCGTCGGTTGAGGTCCGGCTGAAGTCCGCCCAGCTTCCCTCCTCGCGAAATTTCGAGCTTGCGAGGGTTGAATGGATCGGTCAGGGAATAATCGTCGTAGGTGAAAGGCTGGTAGGGTTTCACTTCCGGAAAGGGGGTGACTTTTCCCCGAAGGTTCGCTCCTGAATTCTTCACGAATTCCCTGAGATCCTGGAAATCATGATCGCCGCAGGCGGAGAGCAGGAGTGCGAGCAGGAAGGGGAGCAGGATTTTCATCTGTTCTTCCCCTTTTTGCCGTTGTCGACTTCGTCCGGATAACGGTAGGTGCTGATCGTTGCATTCATCGTGAGCACCCCATCCTTCACGGGGGATATGTTCACATCGTGAAGCGTGACGATCCTGGGCAGCGTGGCGAGATCGCTCGCAAAGGCGCCGATGTCGTGATAGCTGCCGGTCACCTTGATCGAAATCGGAAGCTCCGCATAATATGCGGTCACGTTTTCATGCTGGGCGGGCTTGAAAAGGTCGAACTGGAGCCCGCGTCCAAGTCCCGCCTGGTTGATGTCGACAAGGAGCGCCTCCATTTCTGAACGGTTGGGCAACTGCTTCAGCAGCGCTCCGAATGATTTTTCGATTTCCTTCAACTGGCGCTTGTAGAAATCGAGGTTGACCGCATCCTTTTTCTTGGCGAGGAAAGTCTGTTTCAGCTTTTGTTCCTCGTGTTTCGCATTGCTCAGGCTGCCCAACTGTCCGCTCCAGTCGAAAATGAATGCGAGGGTCAGCAGGACGACGAAGATCAAGCCGAGCAGCATCAGTTTGGGTGGCCATGGCCACAGACCGGGGTCCTTGTAATTGAGCTTTTTGAGATCGTCGAGTGTCATAGGTCAGTCCTTCGGCGCGCCTGCCCCACCGCCCGTTTTGTGCGTCAGCGTAACGAACAGATTGAAAGCGCTCAACTTCCGGTTGTCGACGGTAACCGTATGGATTTCGACGAGGTTCGGGGAGGAAAGCCAGTCCGAGTCGTCCAGGCTGCGCATCAGGGTCGATACGCGGGCATTGGAGATCGCATATCCTGTCAGGTGGATGGTGGTGCTCTTCCCCTTGGTATCTTCCGTGAGCGACCGGATGTAGGTTCCTTCCGGAACCCGCTTTGCAAGCTGATCGAGGAGATGGACGGTTTCCGCCCGGTTGTCCTGAAGTTTTTCGACGATCTGCTTTCTGGCAAGCAGGGCGCGCGTTTCTTCCTTCAGCTTCCGGATGTCGGCGATCTGGTGGTCCAGGATGCCGATCTGCTGCTTCAGGTATTCGTTGCGCGCATTCTGGTAACCGATCCTGGAAGCGATCGCGATATGCACCAGCACGATGATGAAGACGGCAAGCGCGGCTGTTGCCCCGGACAGAATGGCGATCTGTCTCCTCAGGGCCTCCCTTTTTCTCTCTCGGTGGGGCAGTAGGTTGATCCTGATCATGCTGTTGCCTCGATCATGTAGGGTCGAAGCCCCTCAGGGAGAGGCCGCAGGCGATGAGGAGCATGGGTGCGTCCGTCGCGAGTTGTCTGGGATTGATCCGGCTGGAAAGCTCCATGCCGGCGAAGGGGTTTGCAATCGAAGTACTGACCTGGGTGCGGCTCGAAACCGTGTCGTCGAGGCCCTGGATGGTGGCGCAACCCCCTGCGAGCACGATGTGGTGCACTTCGTTGAAAGGCGTCGAAGTGAAAAAGAACTGCATTGCGCGGGAGACTTCGAGCGCCAAATTTTCCCGGAAGGGCCTCAGGATTTCGATCTCGTAGTTGTCCGGAAGTCCCCCCTTGCGCTTTGCCGTCTCGGCCTCGTCCAGCGTCAGGTTGTAGAAATGCTGGATGTCGTAGGTGAGCTGATTTCCCCCGAAAGGCTGATCCCTCATGTAAACCGACTGCCCGTTTCGCAACACGTTGATGCTCATCAGACTTGCGCCGATGTCGACGATGGCGATGGTCCTGTCCCGTCCACCGTTCGGAAGTTGTCTCTGGATGAGTCCGAATGCGGTTTGCGATGCATAAGGCTCGACGTCCATGACGATCGCGGTAAGTCCGGAAGCTTCCGCTGTTGCCACCCTGTCTTCCACCTTCTCCTTGCGGGAAGCGGCGATCAGCACTTCCACCTCTTCAGGGTTTCCTGGCGCGGGGCCGATCACCTGGAAGTCCAGATTGACCTCGTCGAGGGCGAAGGGGATGTACTGATTGGCTTCGGTTTCGACCAGAAAACTGAGATCTTCTTCGCTCTGGCCTGCGGGTACGATGATTTTCTTGGTGATGACGGCGGCTGCCGGAAGCGCCATCGCTACGCTTTTGTTGCGGGTGCCGAGTTTCTTCCAGACGCGGCCCACGCATTCGCTGACGGCTTCGAAATCATTGATGTTTCCGTCGAGCACCGCTTCGCGCGGGAGCAGTTCGATTGCATAACGATCGACGGAGAATCGGTCGCCGATGCGCGAGAGTTCGACCATCTTTACCGCAGACGAACTGATGTCTATGCCTATCAGAGGAACCGATCTGATTTGCCAGAAATTCAGAAATTCGAAATTTCCTTTGAACATGGAATGCTTATGCACACTTTCGGATAATTCGGATTAAATGCTAGCAGCAACGCCGCGCCATGTAAAGGTTATTTTCCTTTGGAAAGGCAAGTTTCTTTTGGGACGCCACAGAACATATAATACCGCATCATAGTCAAATTCAAGGCTGGCAAATACAATGCTTGCACGTTGGGTCCTTTACATATTTTTCAGTCTGCTCGGACTGGGTGTGATTTGTGCCGGTCTGGTCGGATTCGCCGCAGTCATGCTGTATCCCAATCTTCCTTCACTCGAGGTGCTGAAGGATTATCGTCCCAAGGTTCCATTGAGAGTGTACACCGAAGACGGCGTGCTGATAGGGGAATTCGGAGAGGAGCGGCGTGCGGTGGTGGACATCGGAAATGTGCCGAAGCTGATGAAGGAAGCGATCCTTGCCGCAGAGGACGAACGGTTCTATGAGCATGGCGGAATCGACTATCAGGGCGTGATGCGTTCCGCCTGGATCAATCTCATTCATGGCGGAACGAGGCAGGGAGCAAGCACGATCACCATGCAGGTCGCCAGGAACTTCTTCCTGACCAAGGAAAAGACTTTCACTCGCAAGTTCAACGAGGCGCTGCTTTCCTTCAAGATCGAACACAATCTCACCAAGGACGAGATCCTCCAGCTCTACATCAACCAGATCTATCTCGGACAGAAAGCCTACGGGTTCGCCGCTGCTGCCCAGGTGTATTTCGGCAAGCCGATGGACAAGCTGAGCGTGGCGGAAATGGCGACTCTGGCCGGACTTCCCAAGGCGCCTTCCGCCTATAATCCAGTCGTCAATCCTGGAAGGTCCAAACAGCGTCAGCTATACGTCCTGCACAGGATGAGGGTGCTTGGGTTCATCACGGAGGACCAGTACCAGAAAGCAGTGAAGGAACCCATCAAGGTCAGGCATGCCCGCCACGATTATCCCGTCAAGGGGGAATATCTTGCCGAGATGGTGAGGCAGGACATGTACGACCGGTACAAGGAACAGGCCTACACGATGGGATACCGGGTTTACACGACTTTGAGGTGGGCGGATCAGGTGGCAGCGTATCAGGCCGTTCGCAAGGGCGTGATGGACTATGACGGTCGTCATCCTTACAGGGGCCCTGAAAAATACTTCGATCTGCCCGACAGCGAAAGCAGGATGGATGAAATTCTCGACGATTACGATGCGAGCGAGGATATCCTGCCCGCGCTGGTACTGGAATCTTCCATTCATGAGGTCACGGCCTGGGTGAAGGGCAAGGGAAAAGTCGTGATAACCCAGGACGGACTGAAGCGGGCGAAATCCATGCTCGAGCAAACCCCTTCGAAAATCAAGCCGGGCGCCCTGATCCGGGTTCGTATGGGCGAGAAGGCGAAATGGGAGGTCACCGAGCTTCCTGCGGCGGAGGCGGCGCTCATTTCCGTTTCGCCCCAGACGGGTGCGATCCGTGCGCTGGTGGGGGGATTCGATTTCAATCTCAACCAGTTCAATCACGTGACGCAGGCATGGAGACAGCCCGGTTCGAGCTTCAAGCCGTTCATCTATTCCGCTGCGCTCGAAAAAGGCTTCACGCCAGCGACGATCGTGGAGGACGCACCGCTCGTCTTCACCGCGGAACAGACCGGAAGCGTGCCCTGGGAGCCGAAAAATTATGAAGGCACTTACGACGGGCCGATGCGAATCCGCGTCGCGCTCGCCGAATCGAAAAATCTCGTGGCGATCCGGATATTGCAGAGCATCGGGCCCACCTATGCCCAGGATTACATCACAAGATTCGGCTTCGATCCCAAGATGCATCCCCCTTATCTCACGATGGCCCTTGGCGCCGGTTCGGTGACGCCCTGGCAGATGGCCGGAGCCTATTCCGTTTTCGCCAATGGCGGATACAGGGTGAACCCCTATTACATCGAGAAGATTGAAGACCAGTCCGGGCACGTCATTGCACAGGCCAAGCCGGTCGTCTCTGGGATGCAGGGGTCTTCACCGGTGATCGATCCCAGGAATGCCTTCATCATGACGAGCATGATGCAGGACGTGATCAAATACGGAACCGGTGCATCCGCGATGAAACTAGGACGCCACGATCTCGCCGGCAAAACCGGAACCACGAACGATCAGGTCGATGCCTGGTTTGCCGGATTCCAGCCCACGCTCACCACGATCGCCTGGATCGGTTACGATCAGCCGAAAACCCTGGGCCGCGGAGAGACCGGGGCGAGGGCCGCGCTTCCGATCTGGATGGGTTACATGGAAAAGGCGTTGCAGGGAGTTCCCGAAGCGACTTTCACCATGCCGCAGGGGGTGGTCGAGGAGAAAGTCGATCCGAAGACCGGTCGTTTCACCACCGCTTCCGACGGAATCATGGATTACTTCTATCAGGAAAACCAGCCGAAGGGGGCTGCCATTCCCGCAAGCGGCGCGCTTCCGGCCTCTTCACCGGATCCGCTGTTCTGATCGTGACGAAAGAACGCTCCAGGAAATATGAGCAGATGCGGGAAAGGATTGCCTATCTCGCAGCCCGGCTCATCGCAGAAGACGGTCTGGAAGATTTCGCGCAGGCAAAGCGCAAGGCAGCCCAACAGATCGGGGCTCCGGACACGAAATGCATGCCCAACAACAGCGAGATCGAAAGGGCGCTGAGAACCTTCCAGTCCCTCTACCAGCAGGAAGAACAGCCAAGGGCGCTGGCCGAGCTGAGAAGGGAGGCGGTTTTCCTGATGAGGCTGCTGGAAGCGTTCGATCCCTATCTTTCCGGGCCGGTCCTGACCGGTACCGCAGGCAAGTATTCCGAAATCGAACTGCAGATCTACCGGGACAGCGCGAAGGATCTTGAAATCTTCCTCCTCAACAACAGGATTCCTTACAAGCCTGGCGAAGCAAAAACGGCTTACGGGGCAGTGCCCATGTTCGAGCTGGAAGAAGGCGGAATCCGAGCGAAACTGATCGTTCTGCCCGAGGGGGAGCAATACTCAGGGCCGAAGTCTGCCCGGGCGCGAAGAACTCAGGTCGAAGCGCTTCTGGAAAGGGAAATTTCCGGCGAAAAAGCCTGTTGAACTGCAAGAATCTCCGTGAGGAGCATAGCGTTCAACCGGAAAGAGCCGGGAAACGAAACAGGGGCCGAAGCCCCTGTTTCGATCGTCAGTTCGGGTTGGAACAGCTTGTATTAATTCCGAATGGGCTGGGTTGCCCGGGTGGACTCACCGTCTGTGTGGTGTAGTCGGTGGCAAGACCGGGAAGCAGGAAAGACGTTGTGGTTGGGGGAAGATTTCCGACCACACCTGCCGTCGCCTCCAGGGTTTCCGTCACCCAGTTCGCATATTGCTTTGAATAGTAAATGGTGGCGATGGCGAAACCGTTCGCATCCGTGGTCGCCGTTGCATTTACGCTCGCCACATTGCCCGGATCCAGCTTTCCGTTTCCGTTGAAGTCATTCGAAATCGCCGGTGTGATTGATCCGGGGCCGATGATTCCCATCAGGTCAACTCCGCTGTAGGTGACCGGTCCGATGATGCCGTTGTAATTGATGTCCTCGTTACGGCACTGAATGGGGTACCCGGCAGCGTAGATCCATGCGGTTCCGTTCCAGGCATAGGAGCCCTTCCAGTAGTAATTCGGGCGAATCACGAAGGTGACGGTCGTGCCTGCCGGAGCGGGGTTGCCTGCTGAATCCGTAACCAGCGCGGTGTAGGTCTTGGTGTAGTTCGTTCCGGACGTGCCCACGGTATTATCCGTTCCAAGGATGACATAAAGCGCCGCCCCCCCCACTGTGAGCGAAACATTGGGCGGAGTTGCGGCGAGCGGCGTGCCGAGGGGAGTTCCAGCAACAGCAACCACGGTGGCCGAAATGGTTACTCCATTCTGCGGGCTGGGCACCGCACCGGCCTTGTAATGAACGGTTGCTGTTCCATATGAATCCGTGGTGGCAGTGGGGGCATCGAGCGATCCTCCGCTGGGATCGGATACGATCGAGAAATTCACCTGAGCGTTTTGCACCAGGTTGTAGGCGGCATCGCGTACCACTGCCGTGATGGTCGAAAGGTTGTTGGTTTGTCCTGTGGCCCCTGTAGTCGGTTGCAGGGTGCTCGGGGATGCCTGAAGCGAGAGCATGGTGGCGGATTTCGTGTAGAAATTCACCTGAATGCTGGCAGAAGGCGTGCCTGTGGTTCCGGTCGCCGTAATGATGGCGGGGCCGCTCTGCGAGGAGGTGATGCTGGCCGAGGCGGTTCCGGTTGCATCGGTGTTCACAGCAGTCCCCGGGGAAACCGTACCGCGAGTCGAGGTGAACGTCACGGGCGATCCCGCGACAGGGGCGCCTGCGTTGGTCCATTTGACCGTAATGGGGGTTGGCGTGTTCACCAGAATCTGCGGCACGGTGCTTCCTGCGGCCGGTGTGGGGGCGGTGAAATTGAAATTGGCGCTGCTGATGGTGAGGTTCTGGGTCTGCGTCGCGCCGGCTGCGGAGGCGGTGATCACGTCGTTCCCGGCTACAGTGACGGTGACGTTCGCAGTGAGCAGTCCGTTGGCGTCGGTGATCCCGGAAACCGGACTGAGGGAAATGGTATTGCCATTTTGCGATGTCGCCGTGACGGGAACCGATGCGATCGGATTGCCTGCCGAATCCTTCACGCTGATGGTGAGCGGATTCGTCTGGCCGAAAGACATCGAGCTGTTTCCGCTGAAGGAAATCGTGGTGCCTGTGACGCCCACCGTGTTGGTGGCGGTCACGCCGTCCACCGTCGCGGTCACCGTGATGGTCCGGTTCGCCTTGCTTCCGCCAAGATTGAGCTGCGCGGTGACTTGCCCGTTCGCATCGGTCACCCCGGCATTGCTGATGTTGTTGATGTAGGCGCTTGCATCTGCTCCAGGGGAGAAGGAGATCGTCCTTCCGGGAACGGCCTGTCTGGTGGAACTCAGGGCGATTGCAGTCAGGGTGATCGTGCTGGCACCGGAAGAAGCCATCTGCGGACTGCTCACGAGGAGCTGGACGGAACTTGCCGTGGCGGTCGTTCCGGTGGTTGATCCGGCGGTGGTTCCGGTTGTCGTGGCGGTGGTCGTACCACCACCGCCTCCACCCCCGCCACAACCGGTCAGCGCGATTGCGAATGCAGCGATCAGCAGCTTTGCCGATAAGCTCCGGCTATTGATTGTCGAAAAAAAACTGCGCACGTAACTTCCCCCTGGTTTCAATTATTCCGGGTACACTACCTTAGAATAATTACAAATACAAGGCGAGCGTTCTTTATTTCAGCCAGCGCGCTGCATCGATGGCGAAATAGGTGAGGATTCCGTCCGCACCTGCGCGTTTGAAGGAGAGCAGGGCTTCCAGAACGCAGGCTCTCTCGTTCAGCCAGCCATTCATCGAAGCGGCCTTCAGCATCGCATATTCACCGCTCACCTGGTAGGCGAAGGTTGGGGCGCCGAATTCTTCCTTAACGCGGCGAACGATGTCCAGGTACGGCAGACCCGGCTTCACCATCACCATGTCCGCGCCTTCCTCGAGATCGATGGCCACTTCCTTCAGGGCTTCGTCGGTATTGCCCGGATCCATCTGGTAGCTGTACTTGTTGCCGGATCCGATGTTGGCTGCAGAGCCCAGTGCATCCCTGAACGGGCCGTAGAAGCTCGATGCATATTTTGCCGAATAGGCCAGGATACTGGTGTAAATCAGTTTTTCCGAGTCGAGCGCTCGCCTGACTGCGCCGATCCTGCCGTCCATCATGTCCGAAGGGGCGACGATGTCCGCCCCGGCCTGCGCGTGGGCGACAGCCTGCCTTGCCAGCACTTCCACCGTCTCGTCGTTGAGCACATAACCCGAATCGTCGATGAGCCCATCCTGACCGTGCGTGGTGTAGGGATCGAGCGCGACGTCGGTGATCACCCCGAGTTCAGGAAATCGCTTTTTCAATGCAGCAACCGTCTCCGGTACCAGCCCTTCGGGATTGTAGGCTTCCCTGGCATCCAGGCTTTTCAGGTCGGGCCGGATCACGGGAAAGAGGGCGAGTGCGGGTATCCCGAGTTCAAGACATTGTTCCGCTTCCCGAAGGAGAACCTCGATCCCCATCCTTCTGACGCCCGGCATGGACCTGACTTCCTCGGTCCCCTTCGGATCTTCCAGAACGAAAACCGGGTAAATGAAGTCGCTGGAAGAAAGATGGCTTTCGCGAACCATGCGCCTCGAAAAATCGTTTTTCCTGAGGCGCCTCATTCTCCTGTGGGGGAATTCTCCATACATCGGAACTTCTCCTTAAAAATTTCTTAACGATGATTGAACTATTTTCGTACAGCCCGTGTCATACGAGCAGATGATGTACGATCATCCCCGCTTTCCCCTCTATGAGCGGGCGTCTTACCCCAGATAAGACGTTTTTTACACCCCTCTCCGGCTTTCTTCCCCTTTTTCCGGCGAGGGGTTTCTTTTTATGCGAACCAGCCGCCGACGGCCTGTTCCACTTCCCCGACCCCGATTTTTTTCAGGCTGGAAAAAAGCTGAACCGTGCAATTCGGATAGCTCTTTTTCAGCAGGTGTTCCGCGTCGTGCAGCGTCTTCATCGCCTGCTGACGGCTCAGTTTGTCCGACTTCGTGAGCAGGATATGCACCGGTTTTCCGGTAGGGCAGAACCAGTCGAGCATGCGGATGTCGAGCGGGGTGAAAGAATGACGGGAATCCATGATCAGGATGAGACCCTTCAACTGTTCCCTTTCCCTGAGATAGCGGGAAAGCAGGTTTTCCCAGTGCATCCTGATTTCATCGGGAACCTTCGCGTAGCCGTATCCGGGAAGGTCGACCAGGAAGTTGCCGTCTCCCAGGCTGAAATAATTGATGTGCTGGGTCCGGCCTGGCGTCTTGCTCACGAATGCGAGCCTGGTCCTTCCGGCAAGGGTATTGATCGCGCTCGATTTTCCGGCATTGGAGCGGCCGGCGAAGGCGATTTCGGAAGCGACCTCCCCGGGGAGGTCGCGATAGTGATTGACCGTGGTGAAAAAGGCCGCCTGACTGAAGAGTGTCATGCTTTCGAAAAATACCTTTCAGCAGCCTGCAGCGTCTGGTCGATTTCCTGATCGCCGTGGGCGCCAGAAACGAAGCCGGCCTCGAATGCGGAGGGCGCGAAATAGACGCCTTCACCCAGCATGAAGTGGAAGAATTTGTTGAAGGCTGCCTTGTCGCATTCCATCACTTCCGCATAGCTCGAAGGAGGAGTTTCCCTGAAATAGAGTCCGAACATGCCTCCAACCGCTTGCGCGGAGAAGGAGACTCCATGCCTGGAAGCGACCGACACGAGCCCTTCGGTGAGTCTAACCGCCTTTGCGGCGAGGTTTTCATGGAATCCCGGGGCGGTTACCTTGGTGAGGGTGGCAAGCCCTGCCGCCATGGCAACCGGGTTTCCGGAAAGGGTTCCGGCCTGGTAGACGGGGCCCACCGGGGCGATGCATTGCATGATTTCACGTCTTCCGCCGAATGCGCCGACCGGCATTCCTCCGCCGATCACCTTGCCGAGCGTGGTGAGATCGGGGGTGATGCCGAATAGCCCCTGGGCACAGGATGCCCCGACCCGGAATCCGGTCATGACTTCGTCGAAAATCAGTACCGAGCCGTGCGCGGTGCAGAGCCTCCTCAATGCGCTCAAAAATTCCATCGATGGCGCGACGAGATTCATGTTCCCTGCAACCGGTTCGACGATGACCGCGGCGATCCGGTCTCCCATGGCGGAGAAGGTTTCTTCGAGTTGCGAGACATCGTTGTAGCCGAGCACCAGGGTGTGCCTCGTGGTGTCCTCGGGAATGCCTGCAGAACTCGGATTTCCGAAGGTGAGCGCGCCGGAGCCCGCCTTCACCAGCAGGGAGTCGACATGACCGTGATAGCATCCTTCGAACTTGACGATGGTGCTCCTGCCCGTATACCCCCTCGCCAGGCGAATTGCGCTCATCGTGGCTTCGGTACCGGAACTTACCAGTCTCACCTGATCCATCGAGGGAAGCAGCCCGCAAAGCAGGTCTGCCATTTCGAGTTCAAGCGAGGTGGGGGCTCCAAAGCTCAGGCCATTCTTCGCAGCTTCGCATACCGCATCGATCACGTCGGGGTCTGCGTGCCCGAGGATCATCGGTCCCCAGGATCCGACATAATCGATATAGGGCTTGCCGTCTGCATCCCAGATCGTCGCCCCTTTCGCGCGCTGGAAAAAAACCGGCGTGCCGCCGACAGAACCGAAAGCCCGGACGGGAGAATTCACGCCTCCGGGAATGTGGACAAGGGATTGTTCGAAGAGAGTTTGGCTTTTCGTCATTTCTGTAAGAGAAAAAGTTCGGAAAATTGTTCTGCCGCCATGCGGATGTCGGGTGCATCGAAGAGAGCCGAAATCACGGCAATCGCATCAGCCCCGCTCGCCAGCGGCTCCCTGGCGTTGAGCCAGGTGATGCCGCCTATGGCCACGACGGGTATCTTGATGGAAAGTTTTGCGATTTGCAACAATTCGAGGCTGGCCTTCACCGCGCCCGGCTTCGTGGTCGAGGGATAGAAGCTGCCGAAAGCGATGTAATCCGCACCCTCGATCGTCGCATCCAGAGCCAGATCCATCCTGTTGTAACAGGATGCGCCGACGATCCTGTTTCCAAGGCGTCTTTTGGCTTCCTGAACCGAACCGTCTCCCTTGCCGATATGCACGCCGTCCGCGCCGCATTCGATGGCGAGTTCGAGATCGTCATTCACGATGCAGGGCACCCCGTGCCGACCGCATAGATTCAGGATCCGGCGTGCCTGATCGAGCCGCAATCCGCGATCCGGATGCTTGCTTCGGTACTGGACGATGGATGCCCCGCCGGAAACTGCCTGGTCTACCATGCTCAGCAGGATTCTGGTGTCGGCACATTCCGGAGTGATCGCGTAAAGTCCCCTGATCACTCTTCTACGTCTTCCCTGGCCCAGAAAAACCGGTCCGGGATATGCTGCCCCATTCCCGGCCTGAAGCCGAAATGAAGCGAATTCCAGGTGTATTCCTGCGCGCTCAGTACTGCTTCGGGAATTTCCAGGCCGGATGCGATGGCCGCGGCAATGGCGGAGGAGAGGGTGCAGCCGGAACCGTGGTAGGAATGGGGGAGCCGGTTCCAGGAATCGGCGCGCAGCACGCCCCTTCTGCCGAAGAGCGTGTTCTGAACCTTGGGCGAGTTTTCGTGCGTTCCGGTGATGAGAACGTATTGCGCACCCATTTCCATCAGGCGCTCTGCGCATGTCGGCAGGCTCAGGACTTCTTCCCCTTCATGAAGGGCGAGATGGCGAGCCTCGATGCTGTTTGGGGTGATGATGGTCGTCTGGGAAATCAGGAGACCTTTCATCGCATCGATCATTTCATCGCTGGCGAGTTCGTCGCCGCGCCCGGAAGAGAGAACCGGGTCGAGCACCAGCGGAATGTCCGGATAATCGGAAGCAATTTCCGCGATGGCGGCGATGTTTTCGACGCTGCCCATGGCGCCGATCTTGAATGCATGCACCGGCATGTCCTCGAGGACGCAGCGCGCCTGGTCGGCAACCCAGTCTGGGTCCATGGGCATGACGTCCTCGATGCCGATGGTATCCTGGATCGTGATCGCGGTGACAACCGAAAGGGGGTGGCAACCCATGCTGGCAACGGTCAGGATGTCCGCCTGCATTCCCGCGCCACCGCTTGGGTCGGATGCGGAAAAGCAAAGAACGATAGGGGGAGGCTGATTCATGGGGTGTTTTGCTTTAAAATTCAATTTTACCCCAAATTCATGTGGAAGGTGATCGATTGAAAAGATACCTGTGCCTGGTCTGCGGCTATATATACGACGAATCCCTCGGAATCCCTGAAGACGGAATTCCTCCCGGAACCCGCTGGGAAGACGTTCCGATGAACTGGACCTGCCCGGAATGCGGCGCCAGGAAGGATGATTTCGAACCCATTGGAGATTGAAATGAGGATATTGCACACCATGCTGAGAGTGGGGGATCTCGACCGCTCCCTGGATTTTTACACCGGGGTCCTCGGGATGAGACTGCTTCGCAGAAAGGATTATCCGGAAGGCCGATTCACCCTGGCGTTCGTGGGATACGGGCCGGAATCGGATGCTGCCGTGCTCGAGCTCACGCACAACTGGGATACCCGGTCCTATGACATCGGGAACGGATTCGGACATGTCGCAATCGAGGTCGAAGATGCGGCGAAGGCATGCGAAGAAACCGGAAGGCTGGGCGGCAAGGTGGTGAGGGAGGCAGGTCCCATGAAGCATGGCAGCACGGTGATCGCATTTGTCGAGGATCCTGACGGATACAAAATCGAATTCATCGAGCGCAGGCAGGCCTGAGCGCCATCGGACGAATTCAAAATGAAAGGGGGGGAGGCGTGGAAAATTTTCTGAAAAACATCTACACGCTCATCATCCAGCACATGTCCTATATCAGGCGGCTGGAGGAGGCATGCGGAAAAGGGGGCGAAATCACCCACAAGACGGAAAAGGAGTGCGATTTCGGGAAACTGTTCTATTCGGAGGTTTTTCCATATGTCGGCGAGATGCCCGAGGACATCAGGCGTGCCATCCTGGAGGTGGAGAAGCTGCACACCCAGTTTCATGAAAAGGCGAGGGATATCCGGACTCCCTGCACAGGCACGGGTCAGATCAACGACCTGCACAAGATTGCCGATTTTCTGATCATCCGCCTCACGAAACTGGAAAGCGCACGGATCTGATTCAGCGGCTATGGCCGGCGATCCTTTCGTAATCGGCCACCGCCAGATTCTCGGCCCTCGCCTGGGGATCGATGCCGAGCGCCTCGAAATCCTTCAGGTCGAGAATCCCTTTCAGCGTGTTCCTGAGAGTTTTCCTTCTCTGGGAAAAGGCGGCCTGAACGATATTGTCGAACCCGGGGATTTCACGCGCGCCCGGGATGGGGATCATCCTCACGATCGCGGACCATACCTTCGGCGCAGGGTCGAAACATTCCGGCGCGACCTCGAACAGCTTTTCCATGTGGAATTTCTGCTGGAGCATGACCGAAAGCCTGCCGTAATCGTGCGTCGACGGAGAGGCGGTCATCCTGTCGACCACTTCCTTCTGCAGCATGAAGTGCATGTCGCGGATCGATCCGGAGAAAGTTGCGAGGTGAAAGAGCAGTGGGGTCGAGATGTTGTAGGGGAGGTTGCCCACCACCCTGATGTCCTTCCCCAGGGATGAAAAATCGAATTTGAGCGCATCTGCCTGATGGATGAAGAGCCTTTCCTGTCTCAAGTTGGTGAGTCTGTCGACGATGTCCCGGTCGACTTCGACCACATCGAGGCGGTCGAGCCGTCCGAGTAGCGGAAAGGTGAGCGCACCGAGTCCGGGACCGATTTCGATCACCCGGTCCTTTGCTCCGGGAGAAATGGCGGAGACGATTCCCGCGATGACTTCCGCATCCTTCAGAAAATTCTGTCCGAAACGCTTTCTCGGGATATGCTTCATGTTTCCATTCCGATCGCGGTCATGATGGCGGCTTCCAGGCTCCCGCAATGGATTCTCCCCGTCCCTGCGAGATGGAGTGCGGTTCCGTGATCGACAGAGGTTCGTATGATGGGCAGGCCCAGCGTGATGTTCACCCCTTCCCCGAAGCTGGCGTGCTTGAGTACCGGAAGACCCTGGTCGTGATACATGGCCAGAAAGGCGTCGTGGCGGGAAAGATTTTCGCGGCCGAACATCGTGTCTGCAGGATGCGGGCCGGACAGATTCATGCCTTCTTCCTTCAGGGATTCGATGACCGGGGAAATGATGTCGATCTCCTCCCGTCCGAGATAACCGGATTCACCTGCATGCGGGTTGAGTCCGGCCACGGCGATCCTGGGGGAACGAATGCGAAACCTCTTTTCCAGATCTTCATGCAGGATCCGCAGCGTTCCTGAAAGGGAAGGTGCGGTGATCGCATCGGATACTGCGCGAAGGGGAAGGTGGGTGGTTGCGAGCGCAACCCTCAAACCTCCTCCTGCCAGCATCATGACCACCTGTTTTGTGCCTGTGATTTCGGCCAGAAACTCGGTATGTCCGGTAAACGGGGTTCCGGAAGCATTGATGACACCCTTGTGCACCGGGGCGGTGACGAGGCCATGGAATTCCCTTTCCATGCAGCCTGAAACTGCGCGCGAAATCGCGGAAAGGACGGCCGCGCCGTTGGCCGGATCGAGCGTTCCGGGCGAACATTTTACGCGAAGCGGAATCTGCAGGAGGGAAAACCGGTCATCCCTTCCCGGTGCGTAATCCGGCGCATCGAAACGGGTCCCAAGCATGGCAGCCCGGGATTCGAGCAACTTCCGGTCTCCCAGGACCACGATCCGTGCGGGCAGGTCGGATCGGGAAAGGAGAACGCAGAGATCGGGGCCGATCCCTGCCGGCTCTCCCGAGGTGACCGCAATGACCGGGCGCTTAGTTGTTTCCGGAATCATTGAGGTGATAGACGACATAGGCCCGGTCGCGAAGTTCGCGGAGCCATTCCTGATAGGCTTCGTCGGATTTGCGGGCTGCGATCGCCTTGCGGGCTTCCAGCATGCGCTTCTCGTTGCCGACATCTTCGGTGCGGCGTCCCAGCACCTGGATGATGTGCCAGCCGAAAGGGGTATGGACGGGTTCCGAAATTTCGCCCGGCTTCAGATCATCCATGGCCTTCTGGAATGCGGGAACGGTATCGCCTGGAGACACCCACCCGATGTCGCCGCCATTCGTGGCGCTGGTGTCGTCCGAGTGGAGCTTGGCTTCCTGTCCGAAGTGGGCTCCCTTCCTGATTTCCGCAAGGATCGTTTCGAGTTTCCTTTTTGCATCTTCTTCGGAAACATCCTCGCCGGTCTTGATCAGGATATGGCGTACATGGGTCTGCGTGACCATCGAGGAAGATTTCCCCTCGCGACGATCGACGAGTTTGATGATGTGGAATCCGTTGGGGCTGCGGATGATGCCGCTCACTTCGCCGGGCTGAAGCTTCTGCAGCATTTCCACGAATGAGGAAGGAAGTTGACCTGCAGGCTTCCAGCCGATTGCGCCGCCCTGAAGGGCGTCCGGCGCATCGGACAAGGAGGCGGCAACCTGGCCGAAATCCGCGCCGCTACGCACGGCCTGCAGCGCCTTTTCCGCCTTTGCAAGCTGGGTTTTCACCTGGTCAGGGGAGGCCTGCTCGGGAAGCTGGATGAAGATGTGGGAAAGATTGTACTCCTGGGTCTTGCCCTGCAGTTCGCTGTTCTTGAGATAGTTGTTCACTTCGGCATCGGTGACCACCACCTTGCTGTCGACTTCTCGCTGCCTGAGCCTCGACTTGATGATTTCCCCGCGGATGTCTTCCTTGAACTTGTCGAAGGGGACTCCATCCTCCTTTTCCACGGCATCCTTGAACTGGGCGAGGGTCATGTGGTTGTCGCTTGCGATCTTCTGCAGCGCCTTCATGAGCTGTTCGTCGTCCACCTTGATGCCCATTTCGGCTGCGAACTGGAGCTGGATCTTGTCCATGATCATGTTCTCAAGCACCTGCTTTTGCAGCACGGAAGGAGGAGGAAGCGGAATGCCGCGTTTCTCGATCTGCGTCGAGATGGCCTTGATCCTGTCGTCGAGCTCGACCTGCGTGATCGGCTTGTCGTTGACGACTGCAACGATCCGGTTGACGAGCTGCCCTTCGTCGGCCATGGCCGAATGGAAGGAAATGGCTGAAAGTAGAACGAGGAGAATTCGGAAAATTTTGTTTGTCATGTCGGGACCCCGGGTAGCTCGGACCATTCTAAACCATCAGACGTTGAATCTGAAATGCATGACGTCACCGTCCTGCACAATGTATTCCTTTCCTTCGAGTCTCATCCTCCCCGCTTCCTTGGCGCCCTGCTCGCCCCGATAGGTGATGAAGTCCTCGAAGGAAATCACTTCTGCCCGGATGAATCCGTGCTCGAAATCGGTGTGGATGACGCCGGCTGCCTGTGGCGCGGTGTCGCCCTTTCTGATGGTCCAGGCGCGAACTTCCTTCACTCCGGCCGTGAAATAGGTCTGAAGGCCGAGCAGATCGTAGCCGGCCCGGATGAGGCGATTGAGCCCCGGTTCCGAAAGGCCGAGATCGGCGAGGAATTCCGCCTTGTCGGCATCTTCCAGGTCGGCAAGCTCGGCTTCTATCTTGGCGCAGAGAGCGACGACGGGAGCGCCTTCCTTCGAGGCATACTCGCGCAGCCTGTCCAGATGCGGGTTGTTCTCGAAGCCGTCTTCGAGGACATTGCCGACATACATCGCCGGCTTGATGGTCAGAAGGCAAAGCGGTCTGACCAGTTCCCTTTCTTCCTCGGAAAGTTCCAGGGTGCGCACGGGACGGCCCTCGTTGAGGTGCGGGACGAGCTTGTCGAAAAGGGAAATCAGCTTCTGCGCTTCCTTGTCTCCCGATTTTGCCTTCTTGGCATCGCGCTGCATTGCCTTCTCCACGGTGGCAAGGTCGGCCAGCGCGAGTTCGGTGATGATGGTTTCGATGTCGGAAAGAGGGTCGACCTTCCCGGCCACATGGACCACGTTCGGATCGTCGAAGCAGCGCACCACATTGACGATGGCGTCCGTTTCGCGAATGTTGGCGAGGAACTGGTTGCCCAGTCCCTCCCCTTTCGATGCGCCTGCGACCAGCCCGGCGATGTCGACGAATTCGACGATGGCATGCTGAACCCGTTGCGGTTTGACGATTTCCGACAGCGCATCGATCCTGGCATCCGGAACCTCGACGATGCCCACGTTGGGTTCGATCGTGCAAAATGGATAATTTTCGGCCGCAATTCCGGACTTGGTGAGCGCGTTGAACAGGGTGGACTTGCCCACGTTGGGCAATCCGACGATTCCGCATTTGAGGCTCATTGGTTTCCTTTGTCAGTGCTGGGGATGCCGGCTCGAAGGGGCATGCAAACCGTGCATTATAACCCCAAGGGGAATTGCCACCAAGAAATCAGTCCAATTCCCGGTAAAACAGCACCGCATTGCGGCCGGCCATCCTGGCCTTGTTGAGGGCCATGTCGGCGCGGCGCAGGATTGCATCCGCATCTTCAGCGTCCCTGAAGAGGGTGATGCCGACGCTTGGCAGGGAAAACAGCGGATTCTGGCCGAGAATGTAAGGATCTTTCAGCGAATCGAGGATCTTCCTGCCGACCAGCCCCGCCTGGGATGCGCTGGTATCGGTATCGGCGGAAAGACCGTTCAGCATCACTGCGAATTCGTCTCCATCGATTCTGGCAACCGAGTCCTCTTCGCGGATGCATCCTGTGATGCGCTGCGCCACCTGGGAAATCAGGAAATCGCCGGATTCGGATCCCAGCCTTTCGTTGATATCCCTGAAATGCTCGAGGTCGATGAGGATGATCGCGCTGTGCAGCTTGTTTCGGCGGGATGCGGCCAGGGCATGTTTCAGCCTGTCGATCAGCACTCGCCGGTTGGGCAGGCCCGTGACCGCATCATGCAGCGCCAGGTTGCGCATCTTTTCCTCCGCCCGCAATTTTTCCGCCTCGAGAATCTTGATCCCGGTGAGATCCCGAACGAACATGTACAGTTCGTTCGCCGCGAGATGCGGTGCAATGGTGATTTCAGCCGGCCAGATGCTGCCATCCTTGCGAAGATGGAGGGATTCGTAGCGGTCCCTGCCATGCGCGGCAAGCGCCTCGATTCGCCTGGAAATGACTTCCGGGGATTCGGCGGCTTCCAGATCGGAAAGGGAAAGAAGCTGCAATTCTTCAGGGGAATATCCTGAAAGGCGGCAATAGATCGGGTTCACGTTCAGGATCCTGCCTTCCAGGTCGGTCACCAGGAATCCGTCCGGGATGGCTTCGATGAGGCTTCTGAAGCGTTCCTTTTCGGCAAGAAGCTCTTCCCCTGCATTGCGAGGGTTCGCTGCCGGAATGACGGGATCAGCCTTCATGTCTTGCACCGTATTGAGGAAAGGAATCGATTGGATGAATTTATTATAAAATAGTTCTTGAGAGTTCAGGCGGTTCGGGCAAAAAAAACCCGCCTGGGGTTGGCGGGCAAATAGGGGAGTTATCAATATAGTTCATATGCGTATCATCGCAATGAACTTATCGTAACGATGTGTATCAGAGTGTAGGTCAACCAAGGAGAAATCATGGAAATCAGGGAAACAGTGGAAAAGGATGTTGCTTTGTACAGGGACAAGGCGGATTTTTACAGGAAGAACCATCTGCATGAAGCGGCGATTTTTGCAGACCGGTTGGCTTCCAATCTGGAGCTTGCGCTCACCACGCTGCCGAGGAAGGACGATCCGGAGATCGCCTGATCAGTTTTTGGTATGAAGCTTGAGCATCGCGGCCTGTTGCTGACCGGTCGCGATGAGGTGCCAGGCATCGATGCTTTTTCCGATGGCATCCAGGATGAGTTCTTCTTCCTGCCTGGAAGGCGGCTTCAGCACGAAATTCGAGACCTGGGTTCTTTCCCCGGGATGGCCGATTCCAAGGCGGAGTCGCCAGAAGTCCTGTGTCGCCAGGTGGGCCGCGATGTCCTTGAGTCCGTTGTGTCCCCCGAGTCCGCCGCCCAGCTTGAGGCGAACCGTGCCCGGTTCGAGATCGAGTTCGTCGTGGACGACCAGGATTTCGGAAGGAGGAATCCTGTAGAAGCGGGAAAGGGCGGAAACCGCCCTTCCGCTTGCGTTCATGAAGGTTTGTGGCTTGATCAGCCAGCAGTCGCCTGCACGGCCGATGATGCCGTGCATTTTTGAATCCGGCTTCAGGGTCGCGCCCTCTCTGGAGGCAAGCCTGTCGACCCACCAGAACCCGGCATTGTGCCGGGTATCCTGATATTCGACGCCCGGGTTGCCGAGTCCTGCGACCAGCCGGATCGGGTTCACGCTCAGGCTTCTGCTTCGCCGGAAGCGGCTCCCCTCGTCATGAGGATCGTTGCAACCACGGAGTTGCTGCCGTGGGTGAGGGCTTCCACGCCTTCCGGGAGATTCAGGTCGGAGATGTGGATGGAATGGCCTACCGCGAGATCCTTCAGATCCACTTCGATGTACTCGGGCAGATTTGCAGGGAGGCAGGAAACCTCCACTTCGGTCATCACGTGGCTGACGATGCCGGCAGCGAGCTTCACGCCGGGGGCGATTTCCGCATTGATGAAATGCAGCGGCACCTTCATGTGCACCTTCTGGTCGCTTGCCACGCGCTGGAAGTCGATGTGCAGCACCAGGGGCCTGAAGGGGTGCATCTGGAAGTCACGCAGCAGGACGTTTTCCTTGTTGCCTTCGATATCGATGGCGATGATCGAGGAATGAAAGGCCTCGCGCCTCAGTTGGTGATAGATCGTGTTGTGATCGAGTTCGATCGCTTGCGCTGCCGAGCCTGCACCATAGACGATTCCTGGCACTCTTCCGGTCTTGCGCAGGCGGCGGCTCGCACCCGTTCCCTGCAGATTGCGCGCGGTTGCGCTGATTTCGATATGCATTTTGTTACTCCGAGTATTGCGGGCCGCGACCAGCCCGCGGTTGAAAAATCATTCCATGAAGAGAGAGCTCACCGATTCCTCGTTGCTGATCCTCAGCATGGTTTCGGCAAGCAGACCTGAAATCGTGATGGCGCGGATCTTCTCGCATGACTGGGCATCTTCCCTCAGGGGGATGGTGTCGGTCACGACGAGTTGATCGAGAGCGGAATTCCTGATCCTCTCCACAGCGGGGCCTGAAAGGACGGGGTGCGTGCAATAGGCGAGGACGCGTTTCGCGCCATGTCCCTTGAGGGCGGCTGCGGCCTCGCACAGGGTGTTCGCGGTGTCGACCATGTCGTCCATGATGAGGCAGGTTCTGCCGGAAACGTCGCCGATGATGTTCATCACCTTGGCGACATTGGGTTTCGGGCGCCTCTTGTCGATGATGGCGAGATCGGTCTCCAGGCGTTTCGCAAGCGCCCTTGCGCGCACCACGCCGCCGATGTCGGGCGAAACCACGACGAGGTCCTTGTAGTCGTGCTTCCAGATGTCTCCGAGCAGTATCGGCATCGCGTAGATGTTGTCCACCGGGATGTCGAAAAACCCCTGGATCTGGTCTGAATGCAGGTCCATGGTGAGCACCCGGTCGACGCCGACGCTGGTCAGCATGTTGGCAACCACTTTCGCAGTGATCGCAACCCTCGCAGAGCGGGGGCGCCTGTCCTGGCGGGCATATCCGAAATAGGGGATGGCTGCAGTGATCCTGGCGGCGGAGGCGCGCTTCAGCGCATCGGCCATGATCAGCACTTCCATGAGGTGATCGTTGGTCGGGCGGCAGGTGGATTGCAGAATGAACACATCCTTGCCCCGGACATTCTCGAGAATTTCCACCATCACTTCGCCGTCGCTGAAACGGGTCACGGTGGCGCGTCCGAGGTGGATGTTGAGATGTCTTACGACTTCTTCGGCAAGCGCGGGATTGGCATTGCCGGAAAACACCATCATACTGTCATGGGCCACGCCATCATCCTTCATATCTAAAATGCCCCCGGAATGCGGGGGCAATTCAATGTGGCTGGGGAGGTAGGGATCGAACCTACGAATGCCGGAATCAAAATCCGGTGCCTTACCACTTGGCGACTCCCCAAAACTGGGTGTTCCGCTAAAAATCCTTCAGCGGATGGCGATCAAGCCCTCTTGCAACGAATCCTCTCATCCCTTGCGGAAGCGAATCATAAGCATGACATGCTTCTGCTTCGCTGGCAAACTCTGCGAAAACGCAGGATCCGGATCCGGTCATGAGCGGACTACCGAATCTTTCGAGCCATTCCAGGTATTCCCGCAACACGGGATACAGGATGCAGGCGACTTGTTGCAGGTCGTTGCGGCGCTGCCTGATCGAAAAGTCCGACATTTTTACAGGTTTCGAGTCCCTTGTCAATTCCGGGTGGGAGAAAATCTGCGGGGTGGGGATCTGGACGGGAGGGATCAGCACCAGATACCAGGCGGGTTCGAGCAGGATCGGCGAAAGTTTCTCGCCGATTCCTTCGGCAAAAGCGCTTTCGCCGAAAATGAAAACCGGCACATCCGCTCCGAGCGAAAGGCCGAGTCGCATCAGTTCTTCCCAGGAAAGATCGAGCTTCCACAGCCGGTTGAGCGCGACGAGGGTGGTTGCCGCATCCGAGCTTCCTCCTCCGAGCCCGCCGCCCATCGGTATCCTTTTTTCGATCCCGATTTCGGCCCCGAGCCTGCATCCTGTGACTTTCTTGAGGAGCTTTGCCGCGCGGACAGTGAGATCGGTTTCGGGAGAAACTCCCGGGATCGGCCTGGCAAGTTTCACTTCCCCCGAATCGTTGGCATCGATGGAGAGGGTGTCGCAATAATCGATGAAACGGAAAACGCTTTGCAACAGGTGATAGCCGTCCTCCCTTCTGCCCACGACATGCAGGAAGAGATTGAGTTTCGCCGGGGCGGGAAAATCATTCATTCGGGTTCACGATGAGTTTGATGCGCAGGCCGGGGCGCTCGAGTACCATCACTTTCGGATGCCCGTTCTCGAAGCGCTTCTCGTAGCGGATGTCCCAGCCGTTCTGGACGAACTCGTCCTCTCCGGGGATGGCGCCCGAAGGAGATTCCGGAGAAGGTTTTCCCATGATCCAGGAATCGAGGCCGGAAAGGGGGAGATGCCATCCCAGCACCTTCTCCGTGAGTCCCCCCACGTCGGCCGCCCGGTATTCCTTTCTGTCCGAAGTCGAAAGAACCGCGCCTTGCGAATTCCGGGTGATGTGGGCGACGGTCTGGCCGATGGGGGAAAGCAGCCAGAGCTCATCCCCCGCGGTCTTGTGTATCCACCTCATGCTGCCAGAAAATCCCTGGTTCCCATGCCTCACCCCGATCCTTCCGGAGACATCGAAGAGGGTGTCCTTCGAGGTGGAAAGAGGGGGCGTGGTGGCGCATCCCGAGAAGAGCGCCAGGGTGAAAAGAAGGAAAAGCTTTCGCATGCTCAGTGCAGGAGTTCCCTTTTCGCCTTTTTGAGCGCATCGCTGCCCGGGTTTTCCCTGAGCCCGGAAGCGATCAGATTCCTGGCTTCCTCATGCTTCCCCTGGGACCAGAGTGCGCGGGCGAGATGCGCTGCGATCTCCGGGTCGTGGCGTACCGAATAGGCCCGATCGAGATATTCGACCGCAGAGGGGAGATTGCCCATCTTGTATTGGAGCCAACCCATGCTGTCGAGGATGTAGGCGTCTTCCGGGGCGAGTTCAAGCGCCTTTTCCAGCAGGGAAAGCGCTTCCTGGTAGCGAGTGCTGTGTTCGACCAGGGTGTAGCCGAGCGCATTGTAGGCCTGGGCGTTGTCCGGCTGGATCCCGATCAGTTTTTTGAGCATTTTCTCGGATTCCGCGATCTTGCCCACGTTTTCGGCGGCCATTGCAAAATCGTAGAGCAGGTCGGGGTTTTCCGGGTGTGCCTTCAGCGCGCGATGCAGCAGATCATAAGCCTGCCGGAAATTTCCGGAGTCGTGAAGAAGTTGCGATTCGGCCTGGATCAGAAAAAGCTTCTGCCCCGGATCGCCCACCTGGAGGGAGTGGAGGTGGCGCAAAGCGCCTTCGACATCCTTCCTCTTCGTCATGAGGTAGGCAACGCGAACCTGTGCGGGGAGGTACTGCACTCCGCCAGTCACGGAACGGTACCACTTTTCGGCTTCGGCAGGTTCCTTGCGCATCTCGTAGGACTGCCCGAGGTAATAGCGGACGAGATCGGGCTGTTTGTATCCCTTCTTCAGCAGGTCCCTGAATTCATCGATCGCCGTTGTGGTGTCGCCCATCTGAACTGAAAGCAGGGCGACTGCGAGCGATATGTCCTGATTCGAGGGGAAAAGCTTCAGGAGGGTCATGAATTGTCGCCGGGCTTCCGGATATTTCCGCTCAGCAACGAGGTATTTCGCCAGGGCGAGCCTTACCGCCTCGGCTTTCGGGTGCTGCTTCAGGAATTCTTCCAGATAGGTTTCCACTGCAGCGGGCGTGGTCGACTGTAGCACCTGTGCGTGAAGCAGGGCGGCTGCGTCCCAGCCGGGACGGATGGAAAGGGCTTTGTCCGCCTCGACGAGGGCCTGCTGGTTTTCCCCTGCCCGCAAGGCGGCCGTGCCGATCGCATAGTGCGCTTCGGGAAGGGCAAGATAGGGTTGGACGAGTTCCTGCACCACCTTGAGAACCGCCTTCCTGTCCTTTTGCTGCGAGAAAATCGAATCGAGCTGCATCAGACTGCGGGAGAGGCTTGCCTCGTCGAGTTGCGAAAGCGTTTTCGCAATGTTCGGCTTTGCCTCCTCGAGATCCCCGCTGTGGACGAGCAACATGGAAATCGCCTGCTTCGCCTTTTCGGAGGAGGGATCCAGCTTCTGCAGCAGCTTCGCCATGGAGAGGGCGTCCCTGTTCTGGCCGGAATAGAGGGAAATGTCCAGCGCCCGGTTCACGATGCGCGGATCCCGTGTTTCCTCAGCCAATTTCACGTAATATTCGTTTGCAACCGCGAGGTTGCCGCGTTGCCCCGCGATTTCAGCGAAAAGGAACTCGAAAAGGATCTGGTCGCTCAAAGCGACATTCGGCAGCGCAGGACTTGCCTTGACCGGCTGGGCCGGTTTGGCGGCTTTTGCCGGCTTCGCTACAGGGGCGAAATTCGGTTTTACCTGGGTGGTTGCACAGGCTCCGAGGAGCAGGGGCAGGATCGCGATGGCTATTTTGCTGTGATTCATCAGGGAATGGCAATCAAACAGGGTTAGATGTGGCGCTTCAATTTTCGTTCAACTATACGAGCATATTAGGTATATTTAGGCAGCATCACAAGAGCAGGCGAAAACAAGAGCCGGACACATGAACCAAACGAATACGCTGGAAGCGAAGAATCTGGTCCGCACCTTCGACGGCAAAAGCGCCGTGGAAGGGGTGTCCATCACCCTTTCGCGCGGGGAAGTGCTGGGCTTTCTGGGGCCGAACGGAGCAGGTAAGAGCACCACCATGCGCATGCTGACCGGAAACCTGCGCCCCGAATCGGGTCGGGTCGAAATCTGTGGAATCGATCTGCTGAAGAGTCCGGTGCAGGCGAAAAGGTTGCTCGGCTATCTTCCCGAGCATCCCCCCCTTTACCGGGAGATGAGGGTGGACGAGTATCTGCAATTCGCGGCGAAACTGCGTCGGGCGAATCCAGGATCGGTGGAATCCGTGAAAGAAAGGTGCGGGCTACTCGACGCGGGGAGAAAGCTGATCGGAACGCTTTCGAGAGGTTATCAGCAAAGGGTCGGCATCGCCCAGGCGATCCTGCACGACCCGGAAGTGGTCATCCTGGACGAGCCCACTTCCGGGCTCGATCCGAACCAGATCCGCGAGATCCGTGCGCTCATCCGCGAGATCGGAGACAGGAAGAGCGTGATTCTTTCCACCCACATCCTGTCCGAAGTGGAAAGCATCTGCGATCGGGTTGAAATCCTGCACAAGGGAAGACTGGTGTATGAGGGCTGCCTCGATTCTCGTCCTGCCTGCATCGAGGCGGCTTTCAGAAACCCGCCGGAAAGGGCCGAACTCGAATCGATCGAAGGAGTGATCTCGGTCGAAGCGATCTCTGCGGATGGCTTCAGGCTGAACCACGAACGCGAAAGGGATCCCACCGAATCCGTCGTGAAGGCTGCTTCGGAAATGGGCTGGGGGCTTTCCAGGATCGGACCCGGTAAGGCAATGCTCGAGGAGGTTTTTGCGGAACTCACGAGGGAGGGAAAATGATCCGGGTCATCGCTTCGAGGGAATTCCGATCGCTTTTCGCATCTCCGCTGGCCTGGATCATCCTGGCCATTTTGCAGGCGATCCTCGCATGGATCTTCCTGGCGAGGCTCGACGCATATCTGGGTGTCCAGGCGCAGCTTTCGCGTCTCGTGAATCCTCCTGGTGCAACCGAATGGATCGCGGCCCCGATGTTTTCTGCCATCTCCATGATCTATCTCATGATCATCCCGCTCTTCACAATGCGCCTCGTCGCCGAAGAGCGCCGCAACCGGACCCTGCCGCTGCTTTTTTCCGCTCCCGTCACGACATCCGAGATCGTGCTCGGCAAGTTTCTCGGACTGATGGGCTTCCTTTTTTTCGGAATCTTCCTGGTGTTCCTCATGTCCGCTTCCCTGCATTTCGGAGGGAAGATCGATTTTGGACTGATCGCGTCCGCGACCCTGGGGGTTTTTCTCGTATCGGCAGCTTACGGTTCCCTGGGCCTTTACATCTCCTGCCTCACCAGGCATCCGCTTCTTGCAGGGATCGGCGGGATCGGCGCGCTGCTCGCGCTTTGGGCGGCAGGATACGGCACCGGAAAGGGTTCGAATTTTTTCCACGACATTTCCCCTTCGACCCATTTCTCGAATTTCATGCAGGGAATCGTGGATACCGGAGACATCGCCTACTTTCTGCTCTTCACCGCATTTTTTCTGACTCTTGCCAGTTGGCGCCTTGAGGAGCGCGAATCGTGAAGAAAACCCTTTCGCCGCTCCTGCTTCTTGCGCTGGTTTTGATGCTGGGATTCGTTTCAGGGAAATATTCCAGGCAATGGGATCTCACGCAGAACGGCAGGAACAGCCTGTACGATGCGACCCTGCAGATCCTGGGCAACCTGAAAGGGCCGGTGACCATCACCTCCTATGCCTCGAAGAATGATCCGAAGTTCGGCGACGTGCAGAAGGCGGTATCGGATTTCCTCGCCCCCTACCTCAGGGCGAAGCAGGACATTCGCCTGAAATTCGTCGATCCGGTCATGGAGCCGAAGCTTGCGGAGAAGGCCGGGGTGAGCGCGAACGGGGAAATGGTGGTCGAATACGAGGGGCGCAGCGAGCATCTCAGGGCTTTGAACGAGGAGTCCATCGACAACCTCTTCATCCGGCTCGAGAGGACGAGGAAGCCTCTGGTCATGGCATTATCCGGTCATGGCGAGCGGAAGATCGACGGGGTCGCGAATTTCGATCTCGGAGAATTCGGAAAGCGCCTTGCGAAAAACGGCTTCGAAACCGGAAGCCTCAATCTCGCGATTGCACAGGACATCCCCGAAAACATGTCCCTTCTCGTGATCACCACCCCTCAGGTCGACCTCATGCCGGGAGAGGTGAAAAAGATCGAAAATTACGTGAAACGGGGAGGGGATCTCCTGTGGCTCGTCGATCCGGATGACAACCCGGAAAATCCCCTGCACGGCCTGCAGCCTCTGGCGGATGAAATCGGCTTGTCTCTTTCCCCCGGAATCGTGATCGATCCGGCAGCGGTGAAGCTCGGCGCGCCGCCCAACTGGGCGCTCGGCACGCTCTACGGAACCCATCCGGTGACTTCGGGCTTTTCCCTCGTCACGGTTTTCCCCGTGGCTCGTCAGATAGGGTTTTCCGATCGCGGCGGCTGGAAGGTCGTTCCGCTCGTCGAGGCGGCCCAGCAGGGCTGGGTTTCCGTGTCCGGGAAGCCGCAATATGTCCCGTCGCGCGACATCAGGGGGCCGGTCGACGTATTGGTCGCCTTCGAGCGCAGGGTTGGTGAGAATGATCAGAGAATCGTCGTTGCCGGAACCGGGGAATTCCTCGCCAATGCCTACATCGGAAACGGAGGGAACCTGGATCTGGGCGTGAATCTGGTCAACTGGCTGGCGAAGGACGAAAGGATGATCACCCTGCAGCCCAGGGCGACGCTCGATTCCAATCTTCAGTTTACCAAGACCAGCGCTTCCGTTCTTGCGATCGGGCTGCTTTTCGGCATCCCGCTCGGATTTCTTGGAATCGCGGGATTTCTCGGCTGGAGGCGCAGGGCGGGATGAGGAACCGGATCCTCTTTTTTCTGGTGATTTCCGTTGGCGCTATCCTGTATTTCCTGCCGAAGGATGAAGGATTTTCCGTGTCGAAGACCGATCCTTCATCGGTTACCAGAATCGAAATATCGAAGAAGGGATCGGAGAGCGTCCTCCTTGAAAAAATGGGAGGACGATGGAAAATCGTTTCACCGGTTCGAAAGGATGTGAATCCGGAAAAGGTGAAGGAGATTTTTTCGGTTTTGAACGCGAGATCCGACCAGAAGCTGGATGCAGGAGACCTTTCCCGCTTCGGTCTGGACAAACCGGATCTTTCCCTCAAATTCGACGGGGAAAGCTTCGAATTCGGGATGATCTATCCGCTCACCGGTCAGCAATATCTCCATGCCGGGAATTCCGTATATCTCGTTTCCGCGAAATATGCGCTGATTCCCTCTCTTTCGGAACTGGAACATGCCGGAACTTCCTGAGGTCGAGACGACCAAGCGCGGGCTCATCCCCCATGTGGAAGGGAAAAGGGTTGCCGGGGTCAGGATCGGAAACCCGATGTTGCGCTGGCCGATTCCGGAAAATCTGCATGAGGAGGTTTCCGGGGCGACGATTCTTGGCATATCCAGGCGCGCGAAATACCTGCTTTTCGATCTTGGACGAGGAAAGCTGATCGTCCATCTCGGGATGTCCGGAAGCCTGCGCTACCTTGAAAGCGCAGCAGAGCCCGAAAAGCACGACCATTTCGACCTGCTTTTTTCGGACGGATCCCTGATCCGGTTGCGGGATCCGAGAAGATTCGGCGCGGTACTCTGGGAGAAGGGGGAGATCGGGGCGCATCCCCTGATCCGCGGGCTGGGCGTCGAGCCATTGGGGGAAGGTTTTTCGGGCAGGCTTCTTTACGATCTTTCGAGAGGAAAGAGCGTTGCCGTGAAGCAGTATGTGATGGATAGCCGCATCGTGGTGGGAGTGGGGAACATCTACGCGAGCGAATCGCTTTTCCGTGCCGGGATCAGCCCGATGGTATCCGCGGGAAAGGTGGGCGCTTCGAGATACGAGAGGCTGGCCGAGGAGATCAGGAATACCCTGAATGACGCGATTCTCGCGGGAGGAAGCACCCTTCGCGACTTCGTCAATTCCTCGGGAAACCCGGGTTATTTCCAGCAGCGTCTCAATGTTTACGGTAGGGCGGGCGAACCCTGTCCCGTCTGTTCCACCCCCGTGAAGCAGGCGAGGCAGGGGCAGCGTTCGACCTTTTATTGCCCGAAGTGCCAGAAATGCTGAGGATCTCGAACAGCGTATCGATTCCCGC
Organism: Pseudomonadota bacterium; assembly: GCA_021848705.1. Lineage (GTDB taxonomy): Bacteria > Pseudomonadota > Gammaproteobacteria > Burkholderiales > JABEVD01 > JABEVD01. The sequence goes on along the minus strand of JAJZTT010000001.1, from coordinate 20,521 downwards.
GGACGAGATCGAACTGTCCGCGATGCGAGCCCAGGGCGCGGGCGGACAGAACGTCAACAAGGTCTCCTCCGCGATCCACCTGAGGTTCGACGTGAACAAATCCTCCCTCCCCGAAGCCTGGAAGGCGCGGCTTCTCGCACTGAAGGACGGCAGGATCACCGAAGAAGGGATCGTGATCATGAAGGCGCAGCGCTACCGCAGCCAGGAAATGAACAGGATGGATGCGCTGTCCCGGCTTCGCGACCTGATTCTTTCGGTTTCCGTCACGCCCCGCGTTCGCCGTGCGACCAAGCCCACCGCCGCCTCACGCGAGCGCCGTCTCGAATCCAAGATGCGAAGAAGCAACATCAAGGCGACCCGGGGGAAGGCGGAATACTGACTCCCGGTCGTGCCGCATCACCCGAAGCGGCTTTTTCTGGAAATTCGTCGCCTGCCCGTCTCTGAAGCGGATCAGGCGGAATCGCGAACCTTGCCAGCCGCCTTGCTTCTCGTCTGTTGCAAATGATCCATGAATGCTTCCGGAAGCCTCTCCTGAACTTTCGAAATCAGCAGGCAGGGGGGTACGCCTAGCGAAAACGAAAGATACAGGATGGTCGAAAGGGAAGGCTGTCGCCTGCCCCTTTCCAGAAGGGAAATGAAGGTCCTGTCCAATCCTGCATGCATGGCGAGCGCTTCCTGGGAAAGTCCGAGCTCTTCGCGAATTTCCCTGACGACAAGACCAAAAGTGCTGCTCGGCGCGTTGTTCATTGATGATTTCCCCATGAGCAGCGAAGATAGTTGGTTGATCATTTTTTGTCGAATGACTTTTGTCCGACGGACTATAGTCCAAGAATTCCGGGTCATTGGCTTTGACGGAACAGGAATTTAAGACTATAGTCGACAGCCATCCGGGGTCTCCATGATTTGTTTATAGCAGATCCGCTCATGGGAAATCAGCATCAATCCCGGAAATTCAGCGGTCGGAGAAGAAATGCAAAAGATGCCTGAATGCGGTCAAACCGAACTTCTGGAGAAGATCTTCCTCCACTCTCACGACTGCATCGTCCTTCTGGACAGGGATTTCAATTTCATCCGCGTCAACCAGGCCTATTGCGGGATCTGCGGTCGCCCAGAGGAGGAATTCGCAGGCCGGAATCATTTCGAACTGTATCCTTCTCCCTTCATCGAGGAATGCAGGCGAGTCGTGGAAACAGCCGTTCCCTTCCAGGCCACCGGCTACCCGTTCGAATTTCCTGATCACCCGGAATGGGGGGGGACCTTCTGGGATCTGACGCTGGTTCCCTTCCTGGACGGAAATGGCAGGGTGGACATGCTTCTTTTCACGCTGAGGGATGTCACGAAGCCGCACAGGATGCTGAACGAATTGCAGGAAACGAACCGTGCGTTGAAAACCATCAGCGCCTGCAATTCCCTGTTGATCCATTCCGTTGACGAAAAAATGCTGCTCGAGGGAATGTGCCGGGTCGTGGTCGATTCGGGGGGGTACACGATGGCCTGGATCGGGCTGTCCGAAGCAGGTGGTGCATTGAACCCTGTCGCCCATGCGGGAAAAGTCGAGCTTTTCGGAGGGGGATGCTGCACTGCGGAAGAGGCAGTCCGGACCGGCAGGACTCAGGTGAATCCGCATTGCTGCAGGACTCCTGGGGAGCCGGGAAGCAGATCCGGCATTGCGCTGCCCCTGGCGCATGGTGGAACCGATTACGGCGTGCTGGCAATCCATGCCTCCGGGCCGGATGCCTTCGGGGAGGAGCAGGTGAAAATCCTGGAGCAGCTTGCAGGAGACCTTTCCTACGGGATCGCCAACCTACGCTCCGATTCAGCCAGGCGGCAGGCGGAGATTGGACTCAGGGCGAGCGAGGAAAGGTACCACATGCTGTTCGAAAACGGCACGGATGCCATCGCGCTCGCAGATGCGGAAACGGGAGAGCTTCTGGACGTCAACCATGCCATGGAAAAGCTGGTCGGAAGTTCAAAAGCGAAAATGATCGGGAAATCCCAGAAAATTCTGCATCCTCCCGAACCTTCCGCCCATGCAGTTTCCCGCAGCCTCCAGTTGCACCGCACCTCGAGGAAAGGGGAGTCGATCGAAACCAGGATCCTCCGCAAGGATGGAACCACCCGGGATGTCGAGATCAGGGCATCCACCATGGAACTCGACGGGAGGAAGGTTCTTTTGGGTTTTTTCAGGGACATTTCGGATCGCAAGCATTACGAGGAAAGGCTCGAGTATCAGGCGAACCACGATTCCCTGACCGGGCTGCCCAATCGAAAGATTCTTTCCGACCGGCTTGCCCAGTCCGTCTCCCATTCGAGAAGGGCCGGGAAATGGGCTGCGGCAATGCTGATGGATCTGGACAGGTTCAAGATCGTCAACGACAGCCTGGGGCACGATGCCGGAGACGAAATCCTGCGAGAAATGGGCAGGCGCCTTTCGAACATGATGCGAAGCGGAGATACGGTTGCGCGTCTTGGAGGGGATGAATTCATGCTGATCTTTCCCGAGCTTTCTTCGGAGGAGGATACGGTTTTGCTTGCCAGGAAGTATCTCGGCGCGATTTCCCGGCCGGTCAAGGTGGTCGGGCGCGAGATTTCCGTTTCGGCGAGCCTCGGCATCGTGATTTACCCAAGAGACGGTGAATCCCCGTCTTCCCTGCTCAGGAATGCGGATGTTGCCATGTACCGGGCGAAGGAGCTGGGGGGCAACGGGTTTCAGTTCTATTCTTCCGAAATGAACGAAAGAATGCTGCAAAAACTCGAGCTTGAAAATGGCATCCGGCGCGCGCTCGATCGCAGTGAATTCGAATTGCATTACCAGCCCAAGGTCGATCTCCGCCATGGGCATATCGTGGGAGTGGAGGCGCTGATCCGATGGAACCACCCCGGCCGGGGAATCATCTCTCCGGGAGAATTCATTCCCCTCGCAGAAGAAACCGGCCTGATCGTCCAGATCGGTGAATGGGTGATCGAGGAGTCATGCGCCCGTCTTGCGGCATGGAAGGAAATGGGACTTCCGGAAACCATCCTTGCGGTCAATCTTTCGGCAAAGCAATTCCAGCAGAAGGATCTTCTTTCGATCATGGAGCGATCGATCCTGAAGCACGCCATCGATGCTGCGCTTCTGGAAATCGAGGTGACGGAAAGCGCCACGATGGCCGATCCGGAACAGGCCATTCTGATCCTGCAGGATCTGAAGAAGCTGGGGGTTCGCATTTCCCTCGACGATTTCGGGACCGGCTATTCCAGCCTGAGTTGCCTGAAGAGGTTTCCGGTGGACAGCCTCAAGATCGACCGCTCTTTCGTGAGCGACATCGCGGTGGAGCCGAACGATGCTTCGATCACCAGGATGATGATTTCCATGGCGCACGGCATGGACAGGAAAGTGATCGCGGAGGGAGTGGAAAACGAAATCCAGTTGAAATTCCTGCAAAGGGAAGGTTGCGACGAGATGCAGGGGTATTTTTTCTCGAAGCCGGTCCCGGAATCCGAAATGACGACCATGCTATTGGAAAGAAGGAGGCTCGAGAGTATCGATGGAGGCGATGATTCTCCGGCACTTCTGCTCATTGACGACGAAGAGAACGTCCTGAGGGCGCTGCAAAGGGTGTTGAGAAGGGATGGATACCGCATTCTTGCGACGACGAGTGCCGGAGAGGCGCTTGAGCTCATGGCGGCGAATCAGGTGGGGGTCATCGTGGCCGACCAGAGGATGCCGGAAATGAAGGGAGTGGAATTCCTGCGCAAGGCGAAGCAGCTTCATCCGGATTCCATGAGGATCGTCCTCACCGGATACACCGAACTGAAATCCGTGACCAATGCGGTCAACGAAGGGGCCATTTACAAGTTCCTCACCAAGCCCTGGGACGACGATCAATTGCGCGAAAATGTCCGGGAAGCATTCAGGCTGTTCGAATTGAAGATGGAGCGTGACAGCCTGCTCAGGGAACTCGCTCGTTCGGGCAGGGGAAGATTTTCCCGTCCCGCCCCGTGAGTTTGCGGCAGGAACCGGTTACCTGCTCGGCCACAATGTCGTCGCATGCGATTTTCGTCCTTCGCAGCGAGGATCCAGATCCGAAATTCAGGGGAAGCCCGGAAATATGGTGCCTGGTCTTGAATTATCGCTTTGCTGATAATTCAAGACCAGGCACTGAACGTTCATCGATGTGGTCCGGGCGCTCTACGTAGAATACCATGTGAGGGTAGCGCATCAGCGGCCAGAACCGCAGGCCCGGCAGGTTGAGCTCGTGGGCGTATCTCGGTGAGCCTGTGGCCGGATGACGTGCGATGTCGGCGTAGGCCTTCTCCAGCGCATCGATGAAACCCAAGGCAGCCTGCCCGGCATCCTCGCCCAGGTAGTAGGCAATGGCCTCGTCAACATCCCGGTCGGCCTGCTCGCGCGGGACGACTGGCCTGGTTTTTACCCTTGGGTGCTGGCCTTGGCGGACTTGCGCACCCGATCCCGAAGACCTTCGAAGTAGTCGGCATCGGCTGGCGCTGTCGGGCTGGATGCCGCGCCCGCCAGCAGCAAGCCGCGAAGTTGCTGGCGATCCTGATTCTTGCGGATCAACTCGCGCACGTATTCACTGCTGGTGCCGTAACCACGCAGGCTGACCTGTTCATCCACGAAGGATTTCAGGGTGTCAGGGAGAGAGATGTTCATCGTACTCATGGCCCGAGTTTAGGTCCTTTGGGAAAATTTGGCAACGCCCCTTTACTCGGATTTTACGTGAGGCAACAAGCGGCAACTCTCTGATTGGAATATCTATAAATTTATGGCTGGGCGGGTCCGGCGACCCGGATCGGAGATTTTCGGCAACCCCATGGAGATTCAGGGAAAATTCATCTGTCCACATTTGCTGTGGATAAGCCTGTTGAAAAGGCATGAAGAAGGGCCGGAATACGGCTGAAATCAAGGGCTGAGGCACGCTTGCTCAATTTGCAGGCAAAAAAGTTCTTTATGAAAACAGCAAGATATGCTGAATGAAAAGGCTTGCGCCGGCTTGTTGACATTTTTCCTCATGCATGGATCTTTCTGTGGGCAGAGTTTCCGGCCGGAACGGGAAAGAGGCATAATCCGGTGAAAACATGGCCGGAAGCTTTTCACCGTCATGCGTCCAGGATACCAGGGAGAAGAATCATGAGCGGTGCGGATTCGGGGAATGGGAACATTTGTCCCGGCGATGGACGGGAGTGTCAGGAAGTTTCGGTGAAGACGATTCTTCATCATATCCGGGAGCCTTGGACCTGGATTCCCGGTGCGAGCCGATATTATTTCTGCAGTAACCCGGACTGCGAGGTCGCCTATTTCGGAGAAGACGGGACGGTATTCGAAAGATCCGAAATTCGCACCTCGTTCGCTGCGAAAGACGGCAGCGGCCTGGTTTGCCACTGTTTCGGGGTCAGCCGGGAGGACTTCGATCGAAACCCGGCAACGAAGGATTTCGTGGTCGAGCAGACGAGGCGTGGCATGTGTTCCTGTCAGACCAGCAATCCTTCCGGAAGATGCTGCCTGAAGGATTTTCCCGAACATGGAGACTGAATTTCCTGCCGCAACCATCCGGAATGGAAGGGAAATTCATTTTTTCCACTTTTTCTGTGGATAAGTGTGTTGAAAAGGCATGGAAAAACCCCGTGACGCCGCTGAAATCAATGCCAGGGGCAAAGTGCCGGATTTTTGTGCAAGAAAATATTTCCAGCAAAAACAGGCAAATGGATCGCCGGTTCTTTGCCTTTGACATTTCTCTCCGCATCGTGGAAACCGGTGGACAGAATCGGAAAAGTTTTTTGCAAAAACGATATATATTGATTTTCCAGAAAACCTGAACCATCATGGGGATATAAGCGTTTTCAATGGGCGCTGGCGGGTTCATTTGATCGCTGCACTGGGGGAATCAGGCATGGGCAAAGACATATTGCAAAAGGATGCAAAAGCGGCTCAGGCCTGGGGGCAGGAATGCGACGTCGACAAGCTCGAGGGACTCGAACAGCGCCTCAATGCAGCGCGCCAGAATCTTTCCCTCTACCATGTCGCCTTTGCAGTGGGGTATTGCCTGGAACGAATCGAACGGCAAAATTGAACTTTTCCGACCATTTCGGCCTTCCCTGATCTATACTTCCAAAAAACTCCGGGGAGGCCAAATGCAATTTTTCAGGATATTTTCGCTCATTTTTGCCCTGCTGCTTCCCGCAGCGGGATTCGCTTCCGGCACCGAACTCACCTGGTACGGACACTCCGCGTTCAGGATCGAGACGCCTGAAGGTCATGTGCTGCTCGTCGATCCCTGGATCACCAATCCTTCCAACAAGGCGGGCAAGGAAGATCTGGCGAATCTCGGCAAGGTCGATTTGATCCTGATCACCCATGGTCATTTCGATCATGTCGGCGATGCGGTCGAAATCGCGAAGAAGACCGGGGCGAAGCTGGTTTCGACTTTCGATCTCGGAACGAGCCTCGTCAAGTATGCGGGATATCCGAAGGATCAGGCCGGGTATGATACGCTGGGCAATTTCGGTGGAGAAATTCATCTGCTGGGAGGGGAGGTCGACATCGCCTTCGTTCCCGCGATCCACAGCTCTTCCGTCACGCCTCCCGACGGGAAGGAAATCCACATGGGCGGAAATCCGGGCGGATTCCTCATCATGGTGAAGAACGGGCCTGCAATCTACCATACAGGGGACACGGACGTCTTTGCGGACATGAAGCTGGTTGCGAAATTCCACAAGGTCGACGTGATGCTTGCCTGCATCGGAGACCATTTCACCATGGGGCCGGAGCGCGCTGCCCTCGCAGTGAACCTGGTGAACCCGAAGGTGGTGATCCCGATGCACTACGGAACCTTCCCGATCCTGACCGGGACCCCGGAAGAGTTTGCGAAGGCCCTGAAGGCGAACAAAGCGAAGGCGAAGCTCGAAGTGATGAAGGTGGGGGAAACCCTGACCTTCTGATTCAGATCCAGGGCGGATCCGGGTCGGCGATATGTCCTTCCAGGATCGCCCTGAAATGGTCCGGGTCCTTCGCATGGGTGAGCTCGCCAGGCCTCGGCAGATGGAAGTCGTAGAGACGGGAGACCCAGAACCGCAAGGCGGCCCGCCTCAGCAGCGCCGGCCATGATTCCTTCTCTTTGGCGGTGAAGGGGCGGATATCGTGATAGGCGCAAAGGAAGGCACGGGTCTTTTCCTCGTCCAGCCTGCACGAATCCATGCACCAGTCGTTCACCGTGATGGCGACATCGAAAAGAAGGCTGTCGTTGCAGGCGAAATAGAAGTCGATCAGCCCTCCGATGTTTCTTCCGTCGAAGAGCACATTGTCGCGGAAAAGGTCGGCATGGATGACGCCCGCCGGAAGGTCCGCTGACTCGAATCGTGACTGGAAGACGATCTCTTCCTTCAGCAGCTTTCCTTCCGAAGCTTCTGCATGCGGCAGTATCTCGTCCAGCGCATTCTCCCACCAGGATGCCCCCCTGGGATTGTCCATCCTTTCCGGATAGGTTTCTCCTGCAAGGTGCATTCTTGCGAGCATCGCGCCGATTTCACGACAATGTCGCGCATCCGGATGTTCGACCGATTTCCCGGAAAGGCAGGTGACGATGCTGGCAGGCTTGCCGTTCAGGGTGCCCAGAAGCCGGTTTCCATGGTCCGGAATCGGCCTGGGACAGGGGATGCCGCATTTTGCGAGGTGCGCCATCAGGTTGAGGTAATAGGGCAGTTCCTCGTGGCTCAGCTTCTCGAAAAGAGTGAGCACATAGCGGCCGCGCGTCGTGGTGACGAAATAGTTGGTGTTCTCGATTCCGGATGCGATGCCCTGGAGACCGGAAAGCGCGCCCAGATCGAAATTTTCAAGCCAGACGGAAAGCTCTTCGGGCGTGACGGTGGTGAATACGGACATCGGATTAGAAGCGGTGGATGACCCACATGGGCGGCCGGATGGTCGAATCGCGGGGCGCCTGCCTCACGAACTTGCCGTCGCCCCTCATGTCGACGAGATAGTAGGAAGGGCCGTGGGCGGGTGTGACCTTGATCATGTACAGGTGGCCATGCATGCGGTATTCCTCGATCTTTTCCCCGTTTCTTTCCTTCGAGGTCACCTCGGGCTGCTTGTCGCTGCCGACGAGGGGAGGCACGGCATCCGGGAGAGGCTCGAGTCCCTTGGGCTCGGCTGCATGTGCCGAGATTGACAGCAGGCAGAGAAGCGCGAGAAATGGGATACGCATGATGTTTTCCTTCTTGGCCGTAAGCCGGTATTTTATCCGAAAAGCGGCCTAGAGGTTGAGCTGAATCTCGTGATCCGCTTCCGATGGGGTGAATCCGCGCGTTTCGTAGTGCTTGAAGATCGCATCCACGACTGCTTCGGGTTCGTCTATCATCTGGATGAGGTCGAGATCCTCGGGGCTGATCATTCCTTCCTTCACCAGCACTTCGCGAATCCAGTCCACAAGTCCATTCCAGAAAGGGGAATGCACCAGGATGATGGGGATGCGCCTGGTCTTTCCGGTCTGGACCAGAGTGAGCGCTTCCATCAGTTCGTCCAGGGTGCCGAATCCGCCCGGCATCACCACATAGGCGGAGGCGAACTTGACGAACATCACCTTGCGGGCGAAAAAATGCCGGAAGGTCTGGCTGATGTCCTGGTACTTGTTGCTGTGCTGTTCGTGGAGGAGCTGGATGTTGAGGCCGATGCTCGCGGAAGGACCGAAATATGCGCCCTTGTTGGCCGCTTCCATGATGCCGGGGCCACCCCCCGAAATCACGGCGAAGCCCGCCTCCGAAAGCAGTCTCGCGATTTTTTCGGTAAGCTTGTAATGCTCGTGATCCTGAGAAGTCCTTGCGCTACCGAAGATGCTGACTGCAGGGTGAACCGCGTTGAGCCGCTCGGTGGCTTCGAAGAATTCTGACATAATGCCGAAAATGCGCCAGGATTCACGGGCGGACCAGGGCTTTTCGACTTTTTCGGCGGAATCCTGCTGGAGGATCTTCTTGTTCATTTTCTACTACGCTCCTCGCGATCGATGAATGATCTGAAAAACAAAAAATTGCTGCTCGTGGACGGTTCTTCCTACCTCTACCGGGCGTTCCATGCGCTTCCCGATCTCAGGAACGGGGAAAACGAGCCCACCGGGGCGATTTACGGCGTGCTCAACATGCTGAAGCGCCTGCACCGCGAAGTCAAGGCGGATTATAGCGCGTGCGTGTTCGACGCCAAAGGCAAAACATTCCGCGACGAATGGTATCCGGAATACAAGGCCAATCGCCCCCCCATGCCCCCCGAACTTTCCTCCCAGGTGGGGCCTCTGCTGGAGGCGATCCGGGCGATGGGATGGCCTCTCCTCATGATCGAGGGGGTGGAAGCGGACGACGTGATCGGGACGCTTGCCGGGGCGGCTGCGAAGACCGGGATGGAAACCGTCATCTCCACCGGTGACAAGGACATGGCCCAACTCGTCGGGCCGCACGTGAAACTCGTCAATACCATGACGGGCGAATGGCTGGACGAGGAAGGGGTGACCGGCAAGTTCGGCGTGGGTCCCGGGAGGATCGTCGATTACCTTTCCCTCGTCGGGGATGCGGTGGACAATGTTCCGGGGGTCGCGAAGGTCGGACCCAAGACTGCGGTGAAATGGCTGGCAGAGCACGGAAGCCTGGAAGCAGTGATGGAAAATGCGCATGCAGTGAAGGGGGTGGTCGGGGAAAACCTCAGGAATTCCCTGGAATGGCTGCCCATGGCGAGAAAGCTGGTCACCATCCGGACGGACCTCGAACTCGGTCTTTCCTGGGAAGACCTGACCGGGCAGGAGCGGGATCGCAAGAAACTTTCGGAGATTTACAGAAGATTCGAATTCAAAACCTGGCTTGCAGAACTCGAGGCTTCACCTGAAGAGGCGACCGCAATGCCCGTTGCGAATTTTGAAACGATCCTGGAAGAAAAAAGCCTGGATTCCTGGCTGGGGAAATTGAAACACTCCTCCCTTTCCTCCCTCGTCATCGAAACCACGAGCGACGAGCCGATGCAGGCCGGGATCGTCGGTCTTTCCTTCTCGGTGAGGCAAGGTGAGGCTGCCTATCTTCCCGTTTCCCATGTGTATCCGGGCGCGCCCGATCAGATCGTCCATGCGCTGGAGAAACTGAGAGGATGGCTGGAATCGGAAGAATGCGCCAAGGTCTGCAGCGAGGCGAAATTCGCGATGCATGCCTTCGCCAATCACGGCATCGCGCTCCGCGGCGTGATGCACGACGTGGGCATGGAATCCTATGTGCTGGAAAGTCACAGGCCGCACGATCTTGAAAGCCTTGCCGATCGGCATCTCCACGTTGCGATGAAAAAGCGCGAGGAAATCGCGGGGAAGGGCGCATCCAGGATCGGCTACGATCAGGTTGAAATCGAAAAGGCGGCTGCACATTCGTGCGAGGCGGCCGACCTCGTATTCAGGCTTCACCATGCCCTGCATCCCCGCCTGGAAGGGAAGATGCAGTTCGTCTACCGGGAAATCGAAATGCCGGTCCTTTCGGTGCTCTTCGCCATGGAACGGCAGGGAATTCTGCTCGATTCGAAAATGCTCCTCCAGCAGAGCCATGAACTGGGCTTGAAAATGGCGGCACTCGAAGCATCCGCATTCGAAATCGCTGGACAGCCTTTCAACCTCAATTCCCCGAAGCAGGTTCAGGAAATCCTTTTCGATCTGCTCGGCCTGCCGGTTCTCAAGAAGACCCAGGGCGGAGCCCCCTCCACCGACGAGGAGGTGCTGGAGAAGCTTGCGCTCGATTATCCGCTACCGAAAACGTTGCTCGAATACCGCGGGCTTGCCAAGCTGAAATCCACTTATACCGACAAGCTGCCGAAAATGGTGAACAGTGTGACCGGGCGGGTCCACACCACCTATGCGCAGGCGGTTGCGGTGACGGGGAGGCTCTCCAGTCTCTCTCCAAACTTGCAGAACATCCCGGTTCGGACCGAGGAGGGGAGGAGGATCCGGGAGGCGATCGTCGCGCCGGAAGGTTTCAGGCTGGTCTCGGCGGATTATTCCCAGATCGAATTGAGGATCATGGCGCATATTTCCGGCGATCATGGACTGCTCGACGCCTTCTCTCGCGGGGAGGACATCCACAGGGCAACCGCATCCGAGATTTTTGGCGTTCCTCCTTCCGAAATTTCCTCCGAGCAGCGCCGCTATGCAAAGGTCATCAATTTCGGCCTGATCTACGGCATGTCGGTTTTCGGGCTCGCTTCCCAGATCGGAATCGACCGGAATGCAGCCCAGATCTACATCGACCGATATTTTTCACGGTATCCGGGTGTGGCGGGATACATGGAAAAAATCCGCGAGGAAGCGAAGGAAAAGGGCTATGTCGAGACCGTATTCGGGCGCAGGCTCTGGCTCCCCGAAATCCGGTCTTCCAACGGAATGAGGCGCGCAGCCGCAGAACGCGCGGCGATCAATGCGCCGATGCAGGGCACCGCAGCAGACCTCATCAAGCTCGCCATGATCTCCGTGCAGAAATGGATAAGGGAAGCGGGACTCCGAAGCCGGATGGTGATGCAGGTACACGACGAACTGGTGCTGGAGGTTCCTGAAGGAGAAATCGAACTCGTGATGCAGGGCCTGCCCGAAAGGATGACCAGCGCTGCGAGTCTTTCCGTGCCGCTTCTGGTCGAATGCGGCTCCGGTCGCAACTGGGACGAAGCACATTGAGGCTGGAAAATTCGCACGCAGCCTGGGGGACGGAAGGTTTTTCAGCGATCTTCCGGGAGGAACTGAAGCGCAATGCCGCAATCCTTCCCCTGCAAAAGTGCCTTTCCGTCACCAGCGTCGCCCTGGATTCGGCAATCGAGGTGATGCTGATCTGCGCCCATGAAGAAAAAGGCAGGATTTTCGTGAAGGCGGGGATCTTCTATGAAGGGATCGTCGCAGGATGCAGTTGCGCTGACGACCCCACACCGGTCGAGGTGCAGGCTGAATATTGCGAAATCAAGGTGGAAATCGGCGAATACGGGGAAGCATCTGTGGAAATTCTGGAGGAAGTGGATGGAAAACAGCATTGACGTGCATGTCGAATTTTCGTTCAGGGGGGAGGATTATAGTCTTTCCGCTTCGGTGAACCTCGATGAACACATGCCGGCGGATTCTTCCGGATTCTATCGTATCCTGGCGCACATGAACGATGTCGACACCTATTCCTACCTTTACGAGGTGATGGAAGAATCTGAACTGGAGTTCGACAACCCGAAGGGGCTTGCTGCGGAGTATTTCAGGGAAGGACGGCTCAATCTCCCGGGGCTTGCGAACCGGCTTTTCGAGGAGAGGATTCTGGAGAGGGTCGGGCCGATCGCCATCCGCGAAACCGGAGTCGACCCTGCACAAAATGAAGGACTCAGGCGCCTTCTCCTGGAAGTATGGCATCTGGCCGCAGATCATGAATAAATGGGTTCGCCGCAGCGCGGAAGTCCTGATCTTCTTTCTCATCCTTTTCTCCGTTCGCTACTGGCAGCAGCGCGACGTGCCTTCCGGGCCGGCCCCCGTTCTGGAAGGAAGGCTGCTCGACGGGAGAATCGTTCCCGAATTTTCCGGGCGCCCCTACCTGGTTCATTTCTGGGCGACCTGGTGCCCGATCTGCAAAACCGAGGAAGGGAGCATCGATGAAATCGCGAAAAATCATCCCGTGGTGACGGTTGCGCTGAAGAGCGGCGAGGCTTCCGAAGTCTGGAAGTACATGAGAGAGCATTCGCTTCATTTTCCAGTCCTCAACGACCCTGACGGCGGGATTTCCGCCGCCTGGGGGATCCATGCGGTTCCGGCGAGTTTCGTGATCGGTCCGGAAGGGAAGATCCGCTTCGTGGAATTCGGCTACACGAGCAGCATCGGCCTGAAGGCTCGGCTCTGGCTTGCCGGTTTCGTCTAGAACCGGGAGGAGGGTCTTTTCACCAGGGAATAGAGCTTTCTGGAAGTCGATTCTTCCGCGTCCCGGAAATCCTGGCGCTCCGGGAATTCGAGAGAGAGTCCTTTCATGAGGGCGTTCGCCTCGGCCAGATGGTTCTCCGCCTCTTCGGGCCTGCCCGTGGATTCTGCAAAATCGCCGAGCTTTTCGAGCAGGATGCCGAGGTCGTTCAGGACCTGTGCGTTTTCGCCGAGCATCTTGCGCAGGCTTCGGCTGATCCTGAGGCTTTCCTGGTAGGTCGCCTCGGCTTTCTGGAAATTCTGCATGGCCAGGGCGATGTCCCCGACACGTTCGAGCGAGATGCTGAGATCGCGGAGAACCTGGGGATTGTTCCCGAGCAGCCTGTGCAGTTCCCTCCTGATTTTGAGACTTTCGTTGTAGGAAGCTGCGGCATCTGAGAGATTGTTCATGGCGATTGCCACATTGCCGATACCGTCCAGGGAAACGCTCAGATCGCGTAAAATCTGCGGACTGTCGCCCAGTTTCTTGTGCAGTTCCCTCCTGATTTCGAGGCTTTCCCGGTAATTCTCCTCCGCATAGGGAATGTTGCCGGTTCCGAATGCGATATCGCCGATGCGTTCTAGGGAAATGCTGAGATCGCGCAGGACCTGGTCGTTTCCGCCCAATCTTTCTCGCAGCTTCCTTCTGAGTTCGAGGCTCTCGTGATAGGCGGTTTGCGCTTCCTGCACCTTCCCCTGGGAAATGGCGACATCACCCACCTTGTTGAGAGAGATGCTGAGATCCCGGAGGATTTCCGTATTTTCCCCGAGCATGCTGCGCAATTCGCGGCGGATCTGCAGGCTTTCGCGGTAGGCCGCTTCAGACGCAGGCAGCTTGCCCATGTCGATCGACACGTCGCCCACCCTGTCGAGCGAGACGCAAAGGTCGCGAAGCAGTTCCTGATTGCTTTCGAAGTGTTCGCTCAAGGTCCTGCGGATCTGCAGGCTTTCGAGATAGGAAGCTTCTGCATGGAAAAGATCCCCTCTTGCCAGCGATGCATCGCCAACCCGGTCGAGGCAAAGACTGATGTTGAGCTTCGCGTCGGCCTGGACGAGAGGATCGTTCTGATTGGCGAGTTTTGCCTGCTCCCTGCATTTTTCCAGGGTCTGTTCGGAAATCCTGAGCGCTTCGAGGTGCTTTCCCTGCGCCATGGCGAGGTCGGCTTCCTGCCATCCGGAAAACAGGGATTTTTTTTCGCGAAGACGGGAATTCCTCGCCCTGTCCCACATTTCCTGATTCTGCGTTGCGGACGAATCGGGGTCCGGATTCCTGAGCTCCTTGCCGGAAAGATGGATTCCGGCTATGCGCATCTCCCAGAGTTGCGGGGCGAGGAAGGAAACCTGATGCCTGAAATCGGCCGGCAGGGAAAGGATCAACTGGCGCGGCAGCGACTTGCGCAACGTTTCCCGTTTCTCTTCGAGCCGCTTCAGCAGCTCCACCCTGGCATGGTCCCAAGCAGAGCCTTTTCCGATATGAAGCTCGATCCAAAGTGGGGACCGGGAATTTACAGGATCCGGTGATTTTTCCAGGATCTCCCGGAGCAGTTTGTCAGAAGCAGACTCACTCGAAAGGGGGGCGAGGCATTCCAGCCGCGAAGGACGGGTTCGGTAGATGCCTTCCAGGCGGCTTCTGAACTGATCGACGAGGGGGGGGATGGAGGAGAAAACGAACAGAAGGGAAAATCCCCTGGAGCTTTCCAGCCCGAGCAGCATGCTTTGCCATGCCTGTTCTCCGGCCTCGCTGAGAATCCCGTTCATGTCTGGCCGGAATGAGAAAAGGCGAGTCCCCGCTCTCGGCGAAATTTGCTTCGAGAGTAGGCGCAGATTGGCGAGTGGGGAGTTCTTCGATTCACCTGGGGCATGCTTGGTTGATGACTGCCTACCAGATTATCTGGGACCCGGAGGAAATTGTCCATAAAAAAAATCGATCCCGATCAGAGAACTATCACGTCAGAATGAATCGTTCCCTGCGGGCTGCATCATGAAATGCGGCCAAGTTTCGGCTGCATTACGAAAAGAGGGAAAAAGCCGGTAGAGAAATTTTCCAGGATGAGACAGAATCCTTTCCTCAACAGGAAAGGAAAATGCACATGGAAAATCTGGAAGCGATTCGCCGCAACAACCTGGGGCGCGATCCGGAACGGCTCGCCATGAAATACGCGAAGATGAGGCAGAGCCCTTTCGTGTTTCTGCGGGGAGCCTGCCATCTCTTTTATGACAATCTGCCGGATGCCCCCGTTTTCAGGAATGCACCGGTTTCCTGGTGCTGCGGGGACATGCATTTCGAGAATTTCGGCAGCTACAAGGGGGACAACCGGCTCGTTTATTTCGATGTCAACGATTTCGACGAGGCTGCGCTCGCTCCGGTCACCTGGGATATCGCGAGGCTTCTCGTCAGCATCCTGTGCGGGGCGGATGCGTTGAATGCCACGGAAGAAGAGGCGATGGAAGCCGCCAGGAGTTGCCTCGATGCCTATCGAGGGGCGCTTTGCAATGGCAAGCCGATGTGGGTCGAACGGGACACTTCGAATGGCCTGGTGAAGGATCTCCTGGGCGAGTTGAAGGAAAGACAGCGTGTCGATTTCCTGGATCGGAGGACGAGGAAGTCCGGCGGCATGAGAATGCTCAGGGTGGACGGAGTGAAAGCCCTGCCCGCATCCGTAGAACAGAAAGGGGCGGTGGTCGAATTCATGGAACAATTCGCTCAAACCCAGCCTTCACCTGAATTCTATCGGGTGATCGATATCGCCAGGCGAATTGCGGGAACCGGAAGCCTTGGCGTCGATCGCTACGTGGTGCTCGTCGAAGGAAAAGGCTCCCCTGACTCCAACTATCTCATCGACATCAAGGAAGCAAAGCCTTCGGCGCTTTATCCCCGCCTTTCCGAGTTCGGCCTGAAGCAGCCGCAGTGGGAAACGGAGGCGCAAAGGGTCGTTTGCGTCCAGAAAAGGATGCAGGCTGTCGATCATGCTTTCCTGCATGCTGTGAAGCTGGATGGAAAATCCTGCATCCTCAAGGCATTGCAGCCATCCGAAGACAGGGTTGCGATCGGCGAATGGGGCAGGAAGCTCGAAAGGCTGAAGGCGGTGGTTTCCACGATGGGCAGGGTGCTCGCCTGGGATCATCTGCGCTCTTCGGGGCGGTCCGGCGCTTCCTGCGCAGACGAACTCATCGAGTTTGCCGCTTCATTCCGCGAAGAGGAGATGCTGGATGCTGCGCAATCCATGACGCGGACCACGAAGGATCAGTGGCGGGAATTCGTCGCTTCGCCGCTTGCCTGATTCAGGAGCCTTCCGGGAATTCGACCCGCACCAGCAGTCCTTTGCTTCCTTTCGGCAGGGAAACCAGGGCGTCGTGGGATTCCGCGATGCCCTTCACGATGGAAAGCCCGAGCCCGCTGCCGATGGCGTTGCTTCCGAGCCCCCTGTAGAAGCGGTCGAATACCCTTTCCCTTTCCTCTTCTGGGATTCCCGGCCCGTCGTCCTCCACTTCTAGAATCGTCGACATTTCATCCCGTCCGATCCTCACGTCGATGCTGCCTTCCTCCTGAATGTAGCGGATGGCATTGTCTACGAGATTGGCGAGCATGGTGCGCAGGGCTTCCCTGTTTCCGTGCACGAAGGCAGCTCCGCCGCTTTCCAGGCCCAGATCGATGCATTTCGCCTGCGCGAGCGGTTCGAGATCGCCGATCACTTCCCTTGACAGGGCATCCAGATCGACGGATTCGAAGTTCCCCTCTTCCTCCAGCCTCGCCATCGTGAGCAATTGCGCCACCAGGCGGGAGGAGCGCTGGATTCCCTGCTGGAGCTTCCGGAATGCCTCGGCAGCTTCGGCTTCGTCCCTGGAACGGGACATGATTTCGGTTTGCAGCATGAGCGCTGTGAGCGGGGTTCTGAGTTCGTGAGCGGCATCCGCGATGAAATTTTTCTGCAGCTTGAAGGAATCGGAAAGCCTTTCCAGAAGGGCGTTGAGGGCTGCGGCCAGGAGGCCGACTTCTTCCGGAAGCGATTTCACCGGGATTGGCTGCAGCGAATCCGCTCCCCTCTGGTCGAGGTCGGATGCGATCCTTTTCAGGGGTTTCAGTCCGTAGGAAATGCCGAACCAGGTCAGCAGTCCCAGCGCCGGAATCAGAATCAGGATCGGGACCAGCGCCTGCCCTGCAATTCCGGCGGCAGCCCGGGACCGGGAGATCTGGGGTTGGGCGACCTGTATGTATTCGCCCTTGACCGAGGTTCCGAAAACCCGCCATTTCCTGCCGTGCCAGGGAATCGTGCCGAAGCCGTTCAGGCCGAATTTCGGCAGGATCCATTCGGGATTGGAGGCGAGGGTGAGCCTGCCCGCGTGGTTCCAGATCTCTCCGGCATATTCGAAATTGTCGTTGTCGGGAATGATTTCGTCCTGCTCGTTGTCCGGTTCTTCCCCTTCTTCCGGGAACCGGGGGGCGCCCCTGTTGGAATATTCCATGGAATAGGCGATCTGCCTGAGCGCGTAATCCTGGACCCGGCTCACCCCTTCGAGCGTTTCGCGGTAAATGGCAAACCCCGCCAGCGAGACGGCGAGGAGCAGGCCGGGGAGCAGCCATGCGAGCAATCTTTTGCGGATGGACATCAGGGGGAGCCTCCCAGCTTGTAACCGACTCCCCGCACATTGCGGATGATGTTCGGGCCGAATTTCTTGCGAAGATGATGGATGTAGACCTCGATGGTGTTGCTTTCCACTTCTTCGCTCCAGCCGTAGATCCTTTCTTCCAGTCCGCTCCTGGAGATGATCGTCCCCGGCCTTTCCATGAGGGCGTGCAGAATGGCGAACTCGCGCGAGGGGAGATCGACAGGAATTCCCTTCAGGGTCACCACATGCCTTGCCGGATCGAGGACGATGTCACCGTGAATCATTTCCGCATTCGCGCGACCGGACTTGCGCCGGAGCAGCGCACGCATCCTGGCAATCAGTTCGTCGAGATCGAATGGCTTGACGAGATAATCGTCCGCTCCGCAGTCGAGTCCCCGGATTTTGTCTGAAACAGCATCCCTGGCAGTGAGGATGATCACGGGAATCGGGTCGGAGCGGTTGCGGAGCGATTCGAGAATCGCCAGACCGCCCTTTCTGGGCAGTCCCAGATCGAGCAGGAGCAGGGAATGGTTCTTGTGGGTGAGGGCGACCTCAGCCGAGACGCCGTCCTGCGTCCAGTCCACCGTGAAGTGGGCCATCCGGAGCGCCTTGCAGATGCTCTCTCCCACCATGGGGTCGTCCTCGACCAGCAATATTCGCATCGAATTGTCCTTCGGTGGCCCAAAAGCCGGATTTTACCCGTCCTTCCATGAAGCCTGAAAGAAGTCATGAAGGTTGGAGCATCCGGCCGATGCCTGCGATCGATACGAGTAAGGACACGGTATGTCCCCGGCTCCAGTAAAAATCGCGTCGGGAAAGCCCTTCCGGAGAAAGACTGCCGGGAAAAATGTACAAGGTCATATTCCGGATCCCCTTTTGTAGAAAATCCGATCGCCCTTTACGGTGGGCTGCATTTGGCTGCCTCACGATGGCGTATCGAATACCGATGCACCACAAATTGCTTGCGGGCGCACGGGATTTGTGCAATGGGAAGGCGGGAAACCGCGGCATCTTGTCCAACATCATGATTTCATGGAAATTCGATTCTGGCGCGCAAATTGCATTTCGTGACGGGACGACTCTTCTGGGAGGAGCGAGGTCGACATGAACATTCGCTATCACGTCATTCCGGACAGGACTGGTCCGGGGGTGACCATTTTCGATTCCGAAACCGGAGCGGTGCAATATCCGGCCTGCTGGCGGGACATTTGCGCATACTACAATTATCTCGTAGACCGGGGCAGGATCGAAGAATCGCAGAAACTGCTCGGGGAGAGCATGGAAGGCTTGAAGCCGATCACCAGCATGGTGAGGGAGATTTCCAGTTCTGCCTCAGGATGAAATCCTTCCCTGCAGCGGCCCGGCCAATACCATAACTTTTTGTTTGAGTGAAGAATGGTTTCTGCCCGAAAAACGGGCTGAGGCGCTTCATCCCTTGATTTTTGCAGGGTTTTCGGCTTCCTCCTTGGCCTTTCAACAGCTTTTTCCACAGAAAAAGTGGAAAAGATCTGCAATATTTTCGAAGCGGGATTTGTCCATGATTGGAGAACAGGGTGGTTCCGGAAAAGGAGGAAAATCATGAAAAAATCGATCGTTTTTTTCTTCGCACTCCTCTTTCCCCAGGTTTCATTCCCGATGGGAATGGGCATGATGGGCGGGGCCTCTTCACGGCATTTCTATTACATGCTGTCATTTTTCGCCCTAATGGCGCCACCGATTTTCGGCGTAATGGAGCCACTTGGAAGTGGCGATTTCGGGGCTCGAACGGGGTAAATTTTGTGCGCTTTTTCTGTGAATTTCAAGGGAGGATTTTTCATGGTTTTCCTCCCTTTTTTGTCGTGACGAATTTCCCGGCCGTTACTGCGTAACGCCGTAGTAGCGATCCCACTCCGGGTCATTCGGGTCGAGCGTACGCTGGATGGCTTCATCCGCTTCCTGAATCAGCTTTTCCAGCATTTCCCTTTTCGTTACACAGTAACGCCCGGCCAGTCGGTTTAGTGCCAGGCTGGCTGAAGTGTCGATCCATAGGTTGAGCCTGCGCTCGCCGTTGCCCTCCTTGCCGGCAAACGGACGATTGGCCCGGTAGGCTGCCTGTCTTTGTGCTGCGGTTTTGGCCATGTCATTTCCCTCCGTTACTGCGTAACGCTTTTCTGTCTCCGGCGAGCGGTTTCGGCTCCCGGTAGCTCTGCCCATCGAGAATCACCCGGTATGCACCATGCAGCAGCCGGTCGAGGGTCGCAGCGCCCAGGATGCGGTTGGCGGCAAAGGCGTCGCCCCATTCGGTGAAGTCAAGGTTGCTGGTCAGGATCGTGGCGGCGCGCTCATAACGCTCGGCAATCAGATCGTGGAGATATTCGTCTTCGGGCGAACGCAGCGGTTTGAGGCCGAAGTCGTCGATGATCAACAGATCCAGCCGGGCGAGGCTCTGCAATCGCCGCTCATAGGTTCCCACCGCCTGCGCATTGCGGAGCGAGGCGAGCAACTGGGTCTGGGTGATGAACAGCACGTCGTAACCCTGACGCGCCGCGGCATGGCCGAGTGCTTGCGCGAGATGGCTCTTGCCCGTGCCGCAGGGACCGGCGACCAATACGGCCACCTTCTCCTCGATGAAGCGGCAGGTGGCCAGATCGTGGAGGAGTGCCCGGTTGAGGTTGGGGAGGCGGTCGAAGTCGAAGCCTTCGAGGGTTTTGTGACTGCGGAAGCTCGCACGTCTCAGGCGCAGGGCGAGTTTCTTCTGTTCCCGTCTGGCGACTTCGTCCTGGATCAGCAGCGCCAGGAACTCGGTATAGGCGAGCTTGCGGTCGATGGCTTCGCGGTTTCTCGCTTCCAGCGAATCGAGTATGCCGGAGAGGCGCAGCTGTTTGAGCATGGGGGTGATTTCGGGGATGGGATTCATGTTCGTCCTTTCAGTGGATCATCATGGCGCCGGTGTCGCGACAGAAGCGGCCGCCGCGGGCGTAGGTGTCGGATGGCGCTTCGATGGCGCCGTG